>DATARN010000111.1:0-48700 GCA_036264135.1 Acidimicrobiales bacterium | reverse complement strand
GGGCCGTAGCAGCCCCGACAAGGTGTTGAGAACGGTTGACTTTCCCGCCCCGTTGGCGCCGATGAGGGTGACGATCTCGCCCCGGGCCACGGTGAGACTGACATCGGTGACCGCCTCTACCGCCCCGTAGCTCACCGCCAGCCCCTCCACCACCAGCAGCGGCTCTCCCCGCCCATCCGGTGACGGCTCGACGTCATCCCGCTCACTCAGCTCCACCGTGACTGCTTCGACCTCGCCTCCCTCTGCCATGACCGCGCCGGGCGTGACGACGACGGCGCCCCCTGCGGGCGGTGCGGCCCCGGTGGGCGCGGCGACGGTGGGCGAGGCGCCGGCGGGCGAGGCGCCGCCGTCCGGTGAGGCGCTGCCGGCCGGCGACGCGGCCCCGGCTCCGAGATAGGCGGTGACCACGGACTCGTTCGTCGCCACCTCCGCCGGCGGCCCGGAGGCGATGCGACGGCCGAAGTTCAGGACCGTCACCTCGTCGCAGGCGCCCATCACCAGCTTGATGTCGTGGTCGATCAGGACCACCGTCAGGCCCTCGCCCTGCAAGCGGCGAAGGAGGGAGCCGAGCTGCGCCTTTTCGGTGGGGGTTAGCCCGGCGGCCGGCTCGTCGAGCAACAACAGGCGGGGCTGTGACGCCAGCGCCCGTGCGATCTCCAGCCGGCGCTGGTCGCCGTAGGAAAGGGTCGCGCTGTCGCGCTGCGCCACCCGCGCCGGGTCCAGCCCGACCAGCGAGAGCAGCTCACCGGCCGCCGCCTGGCGGCCGGCGTCGGCCGGGCGGGGCCGCCGGCTGGGTACCAGCTGGGCCCACCCCCCCGAACGGCGGTGCAGGTGCATCCCGGCCACCACGTTGTCCAGCACCGACAGCGTGCGGTAGAGGCGGATGTTCTGGAACGTCCGTGCGATCCCCAAGGCGGCGATCTGATCCGGCCGGCGGCCCCCGATGTCCTGACCGGCGAAGCGGATGACCCCGCTATCGGGGGCCAACTGGCCCGTCACCAGGTTGACGAGGGTGGTCTTGCCCGCCCCGTTGGGGCCGATCAGCCCGGCCACCGCTCCCGCTGCAACCGTCATCGACACTCCGTCGACGGCGCCCACCCCACCGAAGTGCTTGTGCACGTCCCGCAGGTCCAGCAGGGCGGCGCTGGCGGCGGCGCCGCCACTGGCACCGGGGCTCACGGCGCCGTCTTCGCCATTGGCACCGGGGCTCACGGCGGCGCCGCCACCGGCGCCGTCCCCGGCGGGGCGGCGGAACGCCGCCGCACCAGGCGCCCGAGCCAGCGACGCCGGCGGCCGCGGTACCGGGTGATCAGCCCGTCGGGACGGAACACGACGATGGCGATCAGGATCAGCCCGTTCACCACTTCGCGGTAGTTCTGGGTGAAGCGCAGCACCTCGGGGAGGATGGTGAGCAGGATGGCGCCCACGATGGGACCGATCACGAAGGCGATGCCCCCCACCACCGCCCACACCAGCACGTTGATGGCCGTGGTGAAGCTGTAGTCGTTGTTGTCGATGAGGAAACTCAAGTGGGCACCGAGGGCGCCGGCGTAGGCCGCCACCATGGCCCCGAGTACGAATGCCAGCATCTTGTACCGGGCCACCGGGATGCCTTCGGTGGCCGCGACCAGCGGGTCCTCGCGGATGGCGGCCCAGGCATACCCCGTCTTGGTGCCCGTCAGCCGCCAGCCGAGGTAGGCCAGCACGAGCAGCGACAGCCAGATCGGGGTGATCCCCGAGGTGAGGGTGGCGTGAGGGTTGTTGAGGCCCTGGCCCTTCCCGGTGATTCCGAGGTTCAGGATCACCCCGAACCGCAGTGCTTCCCCGAACCCGATGGTGGCGATGGCGAGGAACACACCCCGCAGGCGCAGCACCGGCAACCCGATGACGAGGGCCACCAGCCCGGCCAGGGCCATGCCCGCGGCGGTGGCCACCGGCAGCGGCAGGTGCACTCCGGCCAGTGCCGGCCCCGTGCTGGTGGTTCCTCCGGTCAAGATGACCGAGGCGTATGCGCCGATGGCCATAAAGCCGGCGTTGGCCAGGGTGAGCTGGCCGGAATACAAGGTCAGCCAGATTGACAGGCCCAGTAGCCCGTCGACGCCCAGCTGGCCGGCAAGCAGCTGGTGGGCGTGGTACCACGCCAGGGGGTGCAGGAACAGCTGGGTCAGGAAGCCCACGGCGACGCGCTGCTAGACCCGCTCGGCGAAGCGCTCGCGCTGTCCGAGGAGGCCCTGGGGACGCAGGACGAGCATCACGAAGAGGGCGATGAAGCCGACCGCCCGCACGTCGGTGCCCAACGTCAGGATGGTGATGGACTCCAATAGCCCGAGGACGAAGCCCCCGATGAACGTGCCGGGGATGCTTCCCATACCGCCGAGCACGATGACCGCCAGGCCGCGCAGCTCGACCTGGTCGCGACCGATGTACGGGCTGATGTCGTTGAGGGCTAAGCCGAAGAGGATGCCGGACAGGGCGGCCAGCGCCGAGCTGACCACGAGGGTGGCGGTGATGACCCGGTCCACGTTGATACCGAGCAGGCGCGCCGCCCGGGGGTTCTCGGCCACCGCCCGCACCGCCCGGCCCCATCCCGTTCGCGTCATGACAAACCCCAACCCGAGCATCAACAGCACCGTGATCACGAGGATCGCCACCTTGGTGGCGGGCAGGGTGAGACCCGCCAGGTGAAAGATCCGGCCCGGCACCTTCCCGGGGGGAAACTGCACGTCATTCGCCCCGTCCCGCCACAGCCAGGCGAGCGCTCCCCCTGCCTTCGACTGCTCGATGAGGGCCACCAGCACCAGCGCCACTCCAATGGTCGAAATGAGGGCGGTGATGGGAGGCGCGCCCCGGCGGCGGAGGGGGCGGAGGGCGACGAACTCGATGACCAACCCCAGGAGCGCGCCGGCGCCGATGCCGAGGGGCACCGCCGCCCAGAACGGCACCGAGTGGAGCGCCACGAGGGAGTACGTGACGACCGCCCCGAGCATGAACACCTCGGAGTGGGCCAGGTTCAGCACGTCCAGCAGCCCGAACACGAGGGTGTACCCCAAGCCGAACAGGGCGTAGATCGAACCGATGAAGACGCCGTTCAGCAGTTGCTGGATCGTATTGCGCACCGCCCGACGGCTAGCTGGGCTTGACTGACGTCACGAGGGTGAAGCCTCCCTGGCCGTCCATGGCGATGATCCAGATGGTCTGGTGGACGTCGTGGGTCGAGGTGAACTGGAACGGCCCGAGTGGTGTCTGGATGTTGGTTGCCTCCAGGGCGGCGCGCAGCTTCTGGCGGTCGCCCACCAGGTCGCTGTAGGTGAGCTTGGCCCGCTTGGCGGCGTCGGCCAGGATGAGGACGCCGGTGTAGGCCTGGGCCGCGAACTGGTCGGGGTCGGTGTTAAACCGGGCCCGGTAGGCCTTCACGAACTCGGCGTTGGACGGGAAGGTGTTGCCCAGGTACCAGGCGCTGGCGCTCTGGGCTCCCTTACCGAACGCGCCTGCCTGCTTGGAGACGGCCGCCGAGTTGAACCCGTTGCCCCCGAGGAACTGGCCGGTGAAGCCCTGCTGGCGGGCGGCGGTCATGATCTTGGCGGGGATGCCGCCGAGCGAGGTGATGAAGATCACGTCGGGGTGCTTCGATACCGCCTGGTTGACGAACTGGGTCAGGTCGGCGTCGGACTTGCTGAACTGGATGGTGTCCAGCAGCTGGATGTTGACCGCCGGGTCGGTGACCGTCTGCTTGACCGCGGTGGCGCCGTCGACCGAGAACTTGTCGTCGTTGGGAAAGAGGAGCACGCCCGTCTTGGGCTTGGGGTTCGCCATGGCGACGTAGGTCCGGATGTTGGTCGGGATGGCCGCCGCCTCACCCAGGCTGTCCCGGAAGATGTAGGTGCACGGATACGGGCAATCCCCGACGATCTTGAGACCGGTGGTCGACACCGCCAGCATCGGTGTCCGGGATTGGTTGGCGACGGGGTGGGCGGCGACCGCCGAGTTCGACAGCGTGGGCCCGAGCAGGGCCATCACCTGGTTCTGTTGAATCAGGGTCTGGGTCTGCTGGGCACTCTGCGTCTGGTCGGAACCGTCGTCGACCACCGTGACCGACACCGTGGCCCCGTCGACGCCGCCGCTGGCGTTGATGGTGTCCTGGGCCAGCTTGACGGCGTTGGCCTGCTGCGGGCCGTACACGCCGCCGGCGCCGGTAAGCGAGAACACCGCCCCCAGCTTGAGCGTCTTGCCCTTGTTACCGTTGGTGGTGCTGCTCGACCCGCACGCGGCCACCAGTACCAGGGCGACAATCGCCGCCGACCAACTTCTCCGCATTGCTTCCTCCCCCGGGACAATGACGTCCAAAGGCTAGCAATTGGCGGGAAAAGGTGGCCGGTTTGTCCTTACGGCTGTCGTACCAGCAAGGTGACCTCCACCGAGCCGAACGAGGCGGTGGCGGCCGATCGGAAGTCGGCCGTCACGACGGGCCGCAGGGTGGCAAACGGCCCGCCTTGCGGGTACCGCTGGTCGCCGGGATCGGTGATCAGCCACAGTCGTTGCACCGCCGTCAGCCGGGCGGCCAGGACCGGGGCCGCGACCTCCCGGGCGTACAAGTCGTGCTGGCGGAACGCCTGGCCGCCCGGAGCCAGCGCCACATCGGGGGGAAACGGTCCCGGCGCCCGTGACGTCGCCGCCTCGATCAGGGTCCGCAGGCCCCCGCCGGCGTAGGCCACGGCGTCGCCTCCCTGGGCCTGCGACTGGATGAAGCGCACCACGCCCGGGCCATTGTCGACCTTGTAGGGCTGGGCTTCCAGCCGGGCCACGTGCTGGCCCCCGAGCACCAACAAAAGTCCCACGCCGCCGATGCCGAGGAGCCGGCCGACGCTCCCGAGGCGCGCCGCCAGCACCGTGGCGCCGGCCGCGGCCAGGGCCACCATGGCCACCGCCGAGGGGATGACGTAACGGTCGATGAACACCGGCACCGCCTGGGCCGCGGTCCACAGGGCCAGTGGCGGCAGGACGGCGGCCGCCGCCAGGGCCGCCATGGGCTCTCGGTTCCGGGCGCCCACCAGCGCCGCCACGCCCAGCGCGACAACGAGGAACAGTCCCAACCGGCCGCCGGTCATCGAGGTGATGGTGGTGGCCAGAACTCCTCGGCTGGGGCGAGGCAGCCAGCTGATCTGGCCCCGCTCCAGCACCAGCATGACCGCCGCCAGCGGCGCCGCCGCCGCCACCACCACCACCAGCGGCCGGGTCAGGCCCGGGCGCCGGCGGGCGACGACCGCGGCCAGGGCGGCCACGAAGAGGACGGCGAACAGGTCGGCGTAGAGCAGGGCGATGGCGGCCGCCGCGAAGAGCCGGGGTGCCGGCCAGAACAGGGCGATGACGACGACCGTGGCCAGAAGGGCGGCCAGGGCGTACGGCCGGGCCTCCTGGCCGTAGTAGAGCAGGAACGGGTTGAGGGCGATGAGCAGCCCGCAGGCCAGCCCGGTTTCCCGGCCCTTCCAGCGCCACCCCGCGCCGGCGGCCAACGCCGCGGTGGCCACGAAGAACAACGCCGACAAGCCCCGCGCCCAGGCGGCGCTGCGGCCGAAGAACAGCCAGAAGTGCAGGACGACGTAATAGAGGCCGGCGTTGGCGTCGTGGTGGGTGAGCACCAGCACGATCCGGGCGACGGGCCGGCCGGCGACCGACACGCTGACGGCCTCGTCCCGCCACAGCGGCTTGGTCCCGATGTGGCGGAGGACGGCGCCCGCCGCGACCAGGGCGCTCACCACGACGACGACGGCTCCCTCCGCCCGCCGGCGGGTGGCGGGACGGGCCGCGATGGCGGCGTCGGTGCTGGTCAATCGGTGGGCTGGCGGGCGGCCCGCACCCGGGCGCCGACCACGTGCGCCTCGGGGCGTCCGGCGGCGACTCGCAGCCGCCCCCGGGCCCGTAGCTCCCTCCGCCCGCCCGCCACGCTGGGCACCTTGGGCACCTTGGGGAGGCGGGGCATGGGTGCCACCACCAACTCCATGCCCGGCCGCACCCCGGTGGCCGCTGGCTCCGGCGCCGGCGCCGGGCTGGCGACGGCCGCCATCACGAGTTCGGGAGCGGCGACTTCTACCGGGCTGGCGACGGCCGCCACCACGGGTTCCGGGCTGGCCGGTTCTGTGCGGGCGGAGGCAGCCACGGGTTCGGGTACGGGGGGTTCTGCCGGGCGGGGCGCCGCGGCAACCACGGGTTCCGGTAGAGCCGGTTGTGCCGGGCGGGCCGGCGCCGGTTGGGCGGCGGGCCGGCGAGGCGGTGGCATCGGTCGGCCGCCAGCCGCGGGGGCCGTCGCCGCCTGGACCGTGGCCCGGATGGCGGTCTCGGGGGTGGGACGGATGGGTTTGCGGCGGCGGATGTCGGCGCGCTCGGTCTTTTGCCAATCGTGGCGGGACCGCAGCATGCGGCCGAGGGCCCAGATGGTTGAGGCGTGGTGGACGTAGATGTAGGGCCAGTTGAGGAAGCCGAGGTAGGCGCCATCGCGGAAACGAAGGTCGCGTGCGACGGTGCGGCGGTAGATCGGCCCCCAGATCATCAGGGGACCGATGCCGAACATGATGAACAGCGGGATGATCCCCCAGGCGCCAGCGCCGAGCCATTTCGTCAGACCGCCCACGGTCGTGAAGGCGTAGTAGGCCAGCACGCCGAACGAGGCGGTGTACACCAGGATCCCAATCAGCTGGGCCCACGGCAGAAGCAGGAAGTAGCCGATCTCCATGGCCGCCGGCGTGGAGATGTCCCGTGATCGCATGACTGGCCAGAAGTACCGGAAGCACTGCATCAAACCCTGAGCCCAGCGGCTCCGCTGTCGCATCAGCCGCCGCACCGTTGGCAGTCCCTGCTGGGCGACCCACGTGTCGTGGCAGTACTCGGTCAGCCCGCCGGTGAGCAGGATGCGCAGGCCCAACTCGAAGTCCTCGAGGAGGGCCTTGGCCCAGGGAGCGCCGTACTGCTCACTCACCTTCTGCAGCGCCGACATCCGGGTGAACTGGCCGTTGCCGCCCATCGACGTGCTGCCCACGTGACGGCGCAGCATCTGCATCCCGGCGATGATGGTGGTGAACTCGAGGTCCTGCATGCGCATCAGGACCTGTTCCTTCTTGGTGCTGCCGACCGGGGTGTAGTTGAGCACCCGGACGAGGATCTGCACCGCGCCGACCCTCGGGTTGCCGAAGAAGCCAGGCCCGGTGATGACCTTCGGGCAGTCGGGGTCGAGGATCCCGTCGGCGTCGACAACGCCGACGATGATCCGGCCGAGGTCAGTTCCCGCCGGGACGAAGTCGGCCAGGGCCCGCCAGGCGGCGTTCAGCGCCGGGCCCTTTCCGTTTTGGGCGTCGGGGAGCTGCCGGGTCACCACGTGGACCCGTGGGCTGCGCCGGGCCAGGCGGGCGAGGATGAGGGCGGTGCCATCTGTCGACGCGTCGTCGATGCACCACAGGTGGGCGGTGGGCACCTTCCGGAACAGGTCGGCCACGGTGGCTTCGATCACCCGCTCCTCGTTGAGGCAGGGAATGAAGAAGTGCCAGTCGAACTGGTCGGGATCGCCGGGCGCCCCCTTCTGATGGCGCATCAGCGACAGCACGATCATCAGGACATAGGCCAGGAACGTGGCGCACAGCAGGAAGGCGGCGATGTCGAGGCTGCCGAGTAGGAACGAGTTCATCGCGCCACGGATCCTACGCTGACGTTCGGCCCAGAATCGGGGGCGCGGGTTCGGGGCAGGCCAGCGGCCGGTCCAAGGCGATGGTTGTCATTGTGCCAGGCCCGTCGCCGTGCCCGGTCAGTTCCGTGGCCCGAAGGTCGCCGTGCTGGCGGGCGACCCCCGCCGCGGCCGGCGTCGCCGTGCGCGGGGTGACCTGCCACACCCGGTCCCCGAACAGCTCACGGAGGTGGGCGGCCCGGTTGACGAGGGCCTTGAACTCGCCGAAGAGGCTTCCTGTCACCAGCACGTACTGCCACCACCAGGACCGGCGGGAACGGAGCTCCGGTACCGACAGCCGCCACGCGAACAGCGCCTGGACCGGTCCCACCGCGCCGACGTACAGGGCGGCGGCCACGAATAACGGGGCCAGCCAGTGCACCTGTACGTGGTGGCGCACCAGGACGGTAAATGCCAGGATCGGGATCATCTGGGCCGCCACCCATGGATACGCCTCCCGCCACCCGAGGAGGAACGATGCGCCCAGGCGCTGGCGGACCGTCAGCGGCTCGGCCCGCCAGATCCGGCGAATCTGGCGGCGCGACACCTGGTGCCAGCCCTGCGACCAGCGAATGCGCTGCGACCACAGCGCCATCGGTGTCAACGGCGCCAGCTCCTCGGAAATCAACTGCGGGTCGTCGGCGATCCGATAGCCCCGGAACACCGCCCGGACCGAGATGTCGATGTCTTCGGTCAGCATGTCGGGGCGCATGCGCAGTTCGTTCAGCACCTCGGCGCGCCAGAAGCCGTTGGATCCCCCGAAGATGCCGAAGCGGTGCAGCGCCGCCCGCCCCGGGTGGGCCACCGCATAGATGCCTTCGAACTCGACCGCCACCATCCGGGCCAGCCAGTTCGTGGCGCCGTTGCGGACCACGCTTCGCCCCTGGACGACATCCGCCCCTCCCGCCAGCCAGCACGCCGCCCGGCGGAAGGCGGTCGGCACCGGCCGGTGATCGGAATCAAAGATGCCGATGATCTCGCCGCTGGCTACCTGGAGGGCGGCGTTGATGTTCTGGGCCTTGGAGGTGGAGTCACCGACGCGAAGCAGCACCAGCCGGGAGTCCGACGCCGCCAACCGGGCCAGCTCGTTCTCGATCGGAAGGCGGCGGGGGGTGTTGTAGGCGAGGATCACCTCCAGCGGTCCGGGGTAGTCCTGCCGGAGGAGGCACGAGACGGTGTCGACGATGGTGTCGGTCTCATTGGGCAGGTAGGCCACCACGATCGCTGCCGCCGATGGGAAGGTGGCCAGCGTCGTCGATGGCGGCTTCTCGGGCCGCAGGGCCAGCACCGCCTCGGCGTACACGCTCAGCGCGGTCAGCGCCACGGCCCCCAGCACGACCCAGAACCCCACCCGGGTGACATCGATGCCCGCCACCAAATACACGGCGCTGAAGAGCAGGAAGGGAACGAGCCAGGCGAGAACCAGGTTGGACGCCGCCAGCACCGCCACCTTGGCCCGGGGGGAGAGCCGGGCGTAACCGGGGCGCAGCCACGGGCGCCGGCGGGGGCGGAACGGCGTGGCGGCCGGCGCCGCCGCGGTGTGGACCCGGAGCGCCCGCTCGACGACTGACCGGTGGGCCAGGGCGACGGCGTCGGTCAGCGCCAGATCAATCTCGGCGGCGCTCTGCGCAGAGTCCAGGCGGCCGGTGATGGAGGTCACGCCGGCGCCGACGGAGGGACCGATCCGATACCGGCCCACCATGACCGCCACGCCGGCGAGCTGGACCAGCAGGTGGTGCAGCGCCTCGGCGGCCACCCAGATGCGGGTCACCGGGAGGAGCAAGAGGAAATGACCTTGATCGTCGTCGAAGGCGACCATGGCGCCGAGAGCGGCCGCGGCCCGGCGAACCAGGCGGAAGATGGCGGTGGCGTCGGCCGTGCCCGCGGCCGCGGCCACCCGGGCCTCGACGACCGCCAGCGAGCCCGCCGGCTCGCCTTCCGCCACCCCGCCAGTTCGCCGGGCCGCCTCGGCGAGGAGTTCCTGGACCGAGGCCACCGGTTGCCCGTCGTCGCCCAGCCCGGCCTGCTCACCGGTGGCGCCGTGCCATTCCCTGGTGTCCGGCGCCTCCGCCGAGGACGGAGAGGGAGTCAACGTCGAGTCATCGTCACACCAGCGAGAACCCCGCCGGGAGGCTCCGCCGCCCGGTGAGGGCCATCAGCAGGGTGACCCCGTCGGGTCCGGTGGCGGCCGCCGACACCAGCAAGGTGGCGCTGGCGGCGACGGGAGCGGCCAGAACGGCGGGCACCTCGATGTCGAGGGCAGCCACCAGGTCGAGGGTGTGGACGGTCAACTCGAAGGTCCGGGTGGGTAGGTAGGCGAGCAGGGTGGTACCGCCCAGTGCCATGGCGAGGGGAGCATCGTCGGGGGTGGCGGCGACCAGCGCGCCCACCCGCTCGGCCAGATCAGTCACGGTGGCTCCCGGGTCGTCGCCCAAGGCGGCGCCCGCCTCCCGCCCGCGAGCCGCGACCGCGGCGTGATCGACGAGCGTGGTGCGCAGCGCCTGCAGGTACTGGCGGGGGTCGTGGACGGTGATCTCCGCCGGCGTCGTCGCCAGGTAGGACTCGATGGTGGAGAAGGCGCGGGCGGTGTGGCCGACCAGTTGGCGGACCGTCCACTCGCCGAGGCCGGGGGCGTCCCAGCTGTCGTCCGGTACCTGGGCGACGGCGGTCAAGAAGCCCTGGGTGGCGGCGGCGAAGCACGCCCGCACGTCATCGTGGCTCACGAGGGGAGGTCACGAAGATCGATCACGCTGCCATTGTCGAGGCCGACGTCGAGAAGTCGCCACATCTTTTGCGCCACCTCATCGGGCGAGGCCAGTTTGGCGGCGGCGTACAGGTCGAGGAACTTCTGGCGCTGCGGGAACTGCTCCTCGTCGGTCTGGCGGATCAGGGCCTGCATGTCGGTGTCCACCGTGCCCGGCGCCACCGCCATCACCTGCACCCCCTGGTCACCGTGGCGGCTGTGCTGCTCGGCGCCGACATTGCGCACCCACTGGTCCACCGCCGCTTTGGCGGCGCCATAGGAGGACCATCCCGGGTAGACGCTGCGGGCCGCGCCCGACGTGATCATGACCAGGTGGCGCCGGGCCGGTGACGACGCCACGGCACTTAGGAACAAATGGCCGAGCACCTGGGGGGAGGCGCTGTTGAGCAACACGTTGGCGAGATACGCCGGCGTCGCCACCTCTCCGGCGAACCCCATGGGAGACAGCGTGCCGGCGGCATGGATGAAGACCACCCGGTCACCGTGGAACGTTGCCAGTTCGGTCGTGAAGGAGTCGGCGAGCCGGTCCCACGACGCCGGGTCCGCCAGATCCAGGCCCAGGTGCTCGATGCCGGCGACCGGTCGCCGGCTGATGCCGATCACTCGGGCGCCGGGCCAGGGCAGCGAATCGACGAGGGCCCGGCCGATTCCGCTCGACGCCCCAGATATCCATACCAGCTCAGCCACGGCGGCCTCCGGTCAGCACCGAGAAGGCGGCGGCGGTGGTCGCTCCGTAGACCAGATGGGCGCCCCAGTCCTTGGCCAGGGTCGTGGCGTCGTACTCCCAGATGGGCTTATACAGCTTGGCCAGCGGGAGGACCGCGTAGCCCGACAGCCATACCACGGTGCCGAAGATCAGCCCCCGCCGCCGGCGCGGTATGGAGGCCGCCAGCACCCCGTACTGGGCCCCCCAGGCGACCCCGTAGCCCCAGTGGGTCAGGTTGTTGACCAGCCGGGCCTTGGTCGGGGGCAGCGGCTGCTGCAGCAACCCCTCGTAGAGCCGCCGCCCCACCTGGGCCGGTGCCGGGGCGTCGTCCCAGTTGTCCAGGCCGGCGGAGAACTCCCAGTCCAGCGGGGCGTCCTTGCCGCCGCGGGCGCGGTAGAGGCCGTAGTTGAAGCTGTCAAAGGCGACGATGCCCATCGCCCCGGCGATGGCGCCGCGCACGATCGCCCCGAGCGGCGATATCGCCATCTTCATTTCCCGGCGTTTTCCCATCCGGCCTCCCTTGCCGCCCCCATTCTGCCGACCTACAGGTCGGCGATGGCATTCCAGTCGACGAGGTCGACGCCGGGCGCCACCAGCGCGGCGAGAAGACGCAGCCGGTTGGCCCGGACCGCCGGGTCCTTGGCCATGACCAGTACCGCCTCGAAGAAGGCGTTGATCGGCGCCACGAGCGGCGCGAACGCCGAGGCGAACTGGCGCAGCCCGTCGGCGCCCGTCAGGGCGGGAACGGCGGCCTGGTAGGCCGACCACAAGGCCGCCTCGGCCGGGTCCTCGAAGAGGGCGCGGTCCACGTCGCCCGGCGGCGCGTCGCGGGCGATGCGCAGGCTGCGGCGGTAGGCGGTGGCAACCTCACGGAACTCGGCGTCGGGGAGGAGCTCCTCCAGCTCGGCGAGGACGGCCACCGCCCGCGCCGGGCGCTCGGCGGCCACCAGCACCGCCCGGACCAGGTCGGCGCGGTGGCCTTCGTCCAGGAGACGCTGCTCCAGGCGACGGCGCACGAAGTCCAAAAGCTCCTCGGTGGCCTCCGGGGTGATGGCGACCGCCTGGTGGCGGGCCGCCTCGGCGAACAGGGAACGCAGGTTGATCGGCAGGTGGTGCCCGGTTATGATGGCGATCAGGCCCGAGGCGGCGCGCCGCAACCCGTAGGGGTCAGCACTCCCGCTCGGCTGGGCCCCGACCGCAAACAGCGCCGCCAGGGCGTCCGCCCGGTCGGCGACGGCCAGGACTGCCCCCACCCGGGAGGTGGGCAGCTGGTCACCGGCCTGGCGGGGCAGGGTGGCCTCAAAGATGGCGTCGGCCACCTCCGGCTTCTCTCCCTGGCGCAGGGCGTACACCCGGCCCATCTGGCCGGCCAGCGACGACAGCTCGACCACCATCTCCGTGGCCAGATCGGCCTTGGCCAGGTACGCCGCCCGGTCCAGCGTCGCCCGGTCGTCCTCGCTGAGGGCCAGGTCCCCGGCCAACCACGCTGCCAACGCCGCGGTGTGCTCGGCTCGGTCGAGCATCGACCCGGCCCGCTCCTCGAAGGTGAGGGTGGCCAGACCGGAGCGGAACTCGGCCAGGGGCCGGGCCAGGTCGCGCTGGAAGAAGAAGGCGGCGTCGGCGTAGCGGGCCCGGAGGACGTCCTCGTTGCCGGCCCGGACGACGTCGGCGTCAATCGGGCCGTTGGCCACGACGACGAACGCCGGCAGCAGATCGCCGGCGGGGGAGCGGACCGGCAGATACCGCTGGTGCTTCTTCATGACCACGGTCAGCACCTCGTCAGGGAGCGACAGGTAGCTCTCGTCGAAGTGACCGAGTAGGACGACGGGGTTCTCGATCAGGTTGGTGACCTCGTCGATGAGCGGCGCCTCGGCGTCGGGGTCGATCTGGCCCTTCTCGGTCGCCGCCAGCTGGACCGCAACGGCCAGGATCTGCTCCCGGCGGGCGGCCCGTTCGTAGGTGATGCCCTGGGCCTGCATCGTCGCCGGGTAGCGCTCGGCGTCTTCCAGATCCACCGCCGGCGGGTCGCTGTCCCGCAGGACCCGGGTGGCCCGGCCGCTGGCCAGGTTGCCGTAGGTGAAGGGGACGACGCCGGTGCCCAGCAGGGCGACCAGCCAGCGCAGCGGCCGGCTGAAGGTGACCGGGCCGGCGCCCCAACGCATAGTCCGCTCGAAGCGGAGCGAGGCGATGACCCCGGGCAACAGCTCGGCCAGCACGTCGCCGGCGGGCCGACCGGGCTCGACCCGCTCCGCCACCAGGTAGGACGCGCCGCCGTCCTCGAGGCGGCCCAGCGCCTCGACGGCCAGGCCCTGCTTCCGGGCGAACCCGACGGCCGCCGGCGTGGGCTGCCCGTCCTGGTCAAAGGCCCGATCGGCCCG
Organism: Acidimicrobiales bacterium; assembly: GCA_036264135.1. GTDB lineage: Bacteria > Actinomycetota > Acidimicrobiia > Acidimicrobiales > Palsa-688 > DATARN01. The sequence goes on along the minus strand of DATARN010000111.1, from coordinate 35,144 downwards.
GGGCCCTCGCACCATCACCGTGCGGTCCGGCTGGCGGGGCGCCACCGCGGCCACGGCCGCCACCAGCCGGCGGGGGGTGCCCTCGACCTCTATCGATCCGTGGTCCAGCCGGGCGTCGCCGAGCGCCCGGTCGAGGGCGGAGCGCAGTTGCTCGACGGCGGAGTCGACGTCGGCGGGCGGCAGCTCCTCGGTGCCGATCTCAAAGAGGAGCGGGGCCGGGCCGGTCGGCGGGGCGCCGTCGGTGATGGGTTCGGGTAGGGGCGGATCCCGGTACACCCCGAGCGGGAAGCCCAGCTCCTCCCGTCGCTCGACCCACAAGCCGGCCACGTCGTGCGCCAGGCGGCGCATGCGGGCGAAGGCCCGGGCCCGCTCAGTGGTGCCGATGGCGCCCCGGGCGTCGAGCACGTTGAATGTCTGGGAACACTTGAGGACGAAGTTGTAGGCGGGGACCGGCAGGCGTTTCTCCAGCAGGCGGACCGCCTCCGCCTGGTAGATGTCGAACAGCCTGCGCTGCGCCTCCACGTCCGCCGCGTCCAGGTAGTAGGTGCTCATCTCCAGCTCGGACTGGGCGGCGATCTCCCCGTAGCTGACGCCGGGCGCGAACTCGATCGCCTTGAAGTGGTCGACGCCCTGCAGGGCCATCAGGATGCGCTCGAGGCCGTAGGTGATCTCGACCGACACCGGTTCGAGGGTCTGGCCGCCGGCGACCTGGAAGTAGGTGAACTGGGTGATCTCCAGCCCGTCCAGCCACACCTCCCATCCGAGGCCCCACGCGCCCAGGGCGGGCGACTCCCAGTTGTCCTCGACGAAGCGCACGTCGTGGCGGGCGGTGTCGATCCCGAGGGCCCGGATGCTGCCCAGGTACTGCTCCTGGGGGTCCCCCGGGTCGGGCTTCAAGATGACCTGGAACTGCGTGTGGGTCTGGAGGCGGTTGGGGTTCTCGCCGTAGCGGCTGTCGTCGGGCCGCACGCTGGGCTCGACGTAGGCCGTGCGCCATGGCTCCGGGCCGAGCACCCGCAGGAACGTGGCGGGGTTCAAGGTGCCGGCGCCCACCTCGGTGTTGTACGGCTGGGCCAGCACCGCACCCTGCTCGACCCAATACGACGTGAGCCGGAGGATGGCGTCTTGCATGGTCAGCACGCTGAGCACGGTACCCGCGGGCTGTGACGGGCTGGATCTGATTTGCCGCCGGCGCGGCGCCGTCAGGTGGGCGGGGGAAAGGGGGCCCGGTTGGCAATCAGGTTTCGCAGCTTCATGAGCCGGGCCGGCCGGCCGAAGGCCAACGCCCCGACGATCCGCCCGTCGAAGCCGTACGCCAGCGCGAAGCGGTCATCGTCGAGGGCGCCGTCGACGACCTGGATATCCGGACCCGGGCGGCCCACAAACTGGATTTTGGTTTCGTACTGGTCCGACCAGAAATAGGGCACCGGATCGAAAACCGGTGCGTCCTCCCCATGGAGCAGGGTCAGCGCCGCCGCCCGGCCCTGCTCGGCGGCGTTGGTCCAGTGCTCGACTCGCATGACTTCGTCGAAGAGGGGGTTGTACCACCGGGCCACGTCACCCGCCGCCACCACGTCCGGGACCGGTTGGCCGCCGGCGAGGACGCGGCACCAGCGGTCGCAGCGCACCCCGTTGTCCAGGTCGATTCCCGAGTCGGCCAGCCAAGAACTGGCCGGCGTGACGCCGACGCCTACGACGACGACGTCGGCGGGGACCAGGGTGCCGTCGGCGAGGGCCACCGCGGTCACCGAGCGGCCGGTGTCATCGCTGGCCAGACCGGTGACGCCGGCCCCGAGGCGCAGCGTCACGCCGTGGTCGGTATGGAGGCGGGCGCAGCGGTGGCCCACCAGGGCGCCCACCGCCCGTTCCATGGGAACGGGCAGCGCTTCGAGGATCGTCACGTCGAGACCCAGGCCGTGGCAGGTCGCGGCCACCTCCGAGCCGATGAAGCCGGCGCCCACGACCACCACCCGAGGGCCACGAGCGAGGCGTTCTTTGAGGGCGAGGCAGTCGTCGATCGTCCGCAGCAGGAAGACGCCGTCGAGGTCGGCCAGGCCGGGCACGGTGCGGGGGTGGGCGCCGGTGGCGATGACCAGGCGGTCGTAGCGGAGGTTTTCGCCGGTGTCGAGCCCCACGTCCCGCTGGGCCACGTCGACGCCGATGGCCCGGGTCGAGAGCCGGAACTCGCACTCGACGTCGATCTTGTCCAGGGGCAGGAACACCTCGTCAGGCGTTGCCGTCCCGGCCAGGAACTCCTTGGACAGCGGCGGCCGGTCGTAGGGAAGGTGCGGCTCGGCCCCAATCAGGGTGACGGTGCCGTCGTAGCCCTCGTCCCGCAGCGTCTGGGCGGTCCGCAGCCCGGCCAGCGACGCGCCGACGATGACGACGCCGCCGCTCGCGACCACGCCGGCGCCCGGCTATCCCTCGATGGAGATGGCCCCGGTGGGGCACTCCCGGACGCAGCGCTCCATGGCGGGCCGCAGCGCCTCCGGTGGCTCCTCCTGCAGGATGTACAGGTAGCCGTCGTCGCGGACCTCGAAGACTTCCGGGGCGATAGTCATGCACACCGCATTGCTCTTGCACTTGTCGAAATCGACAACGACTCTCATGGCCGAAACCCTATGCGCCAGAGGCTCCGGGCCGGCGGTGGCGCCTTCCGACATGGCGCGCCCCTAGGTCGCGGGCAGGAGGGCGAACTGGGCCGCCGCGACCTGCGTGACGGTGGCCGCCTGGCCGGTGGCGACGGGGCCACTGGAGCTGACCGACACCGCATAACGGCCGCGGCCGAACGTCACCGACGACACGTGGTCCGCACCGATCGTGCCCGTCAGCCCCGCAGCCGCCGGCACGCCAGACACCGCGAACGGCGCCGGAGCCGGCTTGACGGTGGCGGTGGCGGTGGCGACCGACCGGGCGGCGAAGGATGCCGCCCCGGCGGCGGTGCGGAAGTGGTAGATCACCACGACGAGCTTCTGGTGGTCGGGCCCGGTCCACGACCGCTGATAACCGTGCAAGAAGCCGGCCTGGCCGAGGAAGGCGGCGGCGTCGGACCCGCGGTCAGCGGCGACGGCGTGGGCCAGGTCCACCGCGCCGTTGGCGCCGGTGGTGTCGGGCTGCGGTGCGTATCCGGCCGGCACGGCCTTGACCAGCAACTCGGCGACGAGGTCGCGTCCCGGCCGAGCCGTGCCCGCCGGCGGCGATGACGCCTTCTGGGAGATCTTCCAGTAGGCGGCGCCCCCGCCGGCCAGCAGGACGGCGATGAGCAGGGCGACCCGCAACTGCGGGTGGCGGCGGCCCTTGGACCGGCGACCGTCGGTAGGGACGATGAGCCCGTTGGCCACGGGCGGCCCCGTCTTACGCCGGCCCGCCCGCTTGCCCTTGGCGCCCATCGTCGGCGGTAGTTCGCTCGTTGGGGACGGCGCCGGCGGGGTCGCCGGCCCGGCGGGGGCGGCAGGCGAGACCGCGCCGGCGCGGCGGGCCGCGCCCTTGGCGAGCAGTTCGCCCATCTGATCGACCACTTCCGACGCCGCTTCGCTGGGGGCGGTTGTGGGCTGGGGGATGGGGGCGGCCGTCCTCCGGGCCACCCGGCGGGCGGGCGGGGCCGGGTCCGCCGGCGCCGTCGGGGTGGGCGGCGCCGGGGCACGCGCCTCGCTCGGGGCGGCTGCAGGCGGGGCCGGCGACGTCGGCGGGGAGTCGACCGACGCCGCGCTCGGGACCACCGTCAGATGGCGACCGCTGCTCTTGATCACCAGGAGATCGCCCAGCCGGTCGAGGATCACCGGGCGGCGCTCGCCGGCTTCTTCCAACGCCTTCACCAGGAGCAACTGGTCGCGTTCGAGGCTGGGCAGATCGGCCAGGACATCGGAGACGCTCAGGTTCCGGTATCCGTCGTCGGGGGGCGGCGCCGGAGCTGGCACAGGTGACGTGGAGTGGAGCGCGGCTCCCTTTCTGGGTTTCACCTGCAACGTATCGGCGGCAGGAAACCGCCACCTGAGGATCGCCGAGCGCGCGACCCTGGAAGCACCATGACAACCGGTGAAGACACAACGCTGCCGGTCGAGTTGTGGCCGGCGGCTTCGCCATCTCCCGACGTCGTGGTATTCACCGCCCGATCCGGGGATCGCGAACTGGCCGACGTCGTGCGTCGGGTCGACAGCGAAGCCCTCCGGGTCTCCGTCGCCACCCGTCTTTCGCCCGTGGCCACCGCCGCCGAGTTGGCGGCGCTGGTCGGCGCCATCATCACCGAGGGCCAAGCCCAGGGTCGGTTGGCGATCATGCTGGCGGACGGCACCGACCTGCGCCTTCGCTACTTCGCCCGGGCAGCGGGGTTCCAGGGACCGCTCCGCGGCGATCTCCGCCTGGACCTGCGGGCATCCCCGGCGGCACCCGCCGGAGGTGAGTCCGGTGTCACCCGCCTCGTGTCCGACCTGGAGGCGCTACTTCCCGACGTGACGCTGGCGACCCGGCGCCCGCCCGGGATCGTCCGGTCGATCCTGCGCAGCGCCGCCAGCGGCGTGTCGGGCACCGTCCACCTCATCGCCCGGTTGGCGAACGAGGACCGTGCCCTACAACTGGCGGTCCCCGTGACGTCCGACGTGCTCGCCGAAAGCGTGGCGTTGGCGGTCGACAGCGCGTTGTCCCTCCGGCGACGTTTCCGGCCGCTTCTCGATCCGGTGCGCGTCTTCTTCGACGAAGAAGCGCACGGCATGCGGGTCGGAACCATCGCCGGTCTGGCCGCGCCGTCGGTCCGTGACGTGCACCTCAACAGCGCCTACCTCTCGCTTTCGGGTCAGGAACGGCTTCAGCGGCAGCGGGCGGAGCGGACCGCCAATCCCGACCCCGCCCGCCGGCCACCACTCACCGTCCTGCCCCCGTTCACCTGGCTCGACGCCCTCGTCGCCCATGAGTTCTGGCACCAGATCGAGTTCGGGCTGGAATCGGCCCGCTACCGCGACAGCGTCGAGTTCCGCCGTGTCGTCGGGCGGTATTTCGGCGTGGAGACACTGGAACAGGCCATCAAGGGCGCCCGGGCGGACGCACCGAGCGAGTGGCAGGCGGCGCATCGCAAGTTGGCCGGCGAAGTCTCGGCCTACGGCGCCACCGCACCGAAGGAGGCCACCGCCGAGCTATTCGCGCAATGGTGGTGCACCCCGGCCGACCCGCCACCGCCGGCGCGGTTCTTCGGCCCCGTACTTCGCCAGTTCTTCCCGACCGCCGATCTCGCCCGCTCATGAGCCCCGAGGCGTCGACGATGTACGAACGGGTAGGCGTCAACCGTGGTTCACCGAGCTGGTGGCCCGCTTCTACGCCGGGGTGGCCACCGACCCGGTGCTCCGCCCCCTCTACCCCGGCGACGACCTCGACGGCGCCCGCCAACGGCTGACCGGGTTTCTGATCCAGTACTGGGGCGGGCCGGCGGACTACAGCGCCGAGCGCGGCCATCCCCGGCTGCGGATGCGCCACGTTCCCTTTGCGATCGGCATCGCCGAGCGAGACGCCTGGTACCGGCTGATGGCGGCATCGGTACGGGCCGGCGGCCTGAGCCCGGAGGACGAGGCGGAAATGTTGGCGTACTTTGCCCACACGGCCAATTTTCTCGTCAATAGGGCCGCGACCTAGCGAAACCATCCTGTCCCGTGGGGTAACGGCCATTCTTCGGTGGGTAGGACGTGGCAAGCACCCGCCCATTGGGCACGAGGAGGTAGGTCAAATGGCCGAGAAGACCAACGAGGGACGGAATCTCATCGCCCTGTTGCTGGAAGACCACGCCAAGGTGAAGGGCCTGCTGGAGCAGGTCGGCGACGCCGCGGTCGACCAAGAGTCGCTGTTCCGGCGGATCGTGAAGGACCTGGCGACGCACGAAGTGGCCGAGGAGGAAGTCGTCTACCCCGCGGTGCGCTCCTGGGTGAAGGATGGAGAGGCTCTGGCCGACGCCCGCGTCGACGAGCAGCAGCAGACCGAGGTGCTGTTGGCCTCCATGGAGCGGATGGAGCCCGATACCGCCGAGTTCCGCGGCTCGCTCGAGATACTCAGGTCGGCCGTGCTGGAACACGCCACCCATGAAGAGGTCGAGGTCTTTCCCGCCCTGCGCCGAGACGTTGCGCCGGAGCGGCTGGCCACGCTGGCCCAGGCCTACACCGTGGCCAAGGCCATGGCGCCCACCCACCCACATCCCAATGCCCCCAATACCTTTCCCGGCAACGTGCTGGTCGGGCCGGCCTTCGCCATCGTCGACCGCGCCTACGACGTCGTCCGCTCCGCCCTGCAGCGGGCCAGCAGTTCCCGGTAGCCGCGTTCCGCGATCGGCGGCGGACAGCCGGTCAGCTGAGCTCGGGGTAGGCGGCGGCCAGGCGGAGGAAGGCGTCGTCGACGACGGCCGTCACCCGCTGGCGCACCCCGTCGGGGTCGGCGCCGGCTAAGGCGGCGGCGCCGAACTCGTGGCTGCGTAGCTGCAGCGTGGCGGCCACGAAGGCGCTGAGGACGGTCACGGTGGCGTCCTCGACGGGCCGTCCGATGGCGGCGGCCAGGGTGCCACTGAGCGCCACACCCAGGTCTCGCTCGATGACGAGCCGGCGCGACCGCAGCGCCGGCGACTGCTCCTGGGTGGCGAGGAACTGGCGGTAGCCGGCAAAGGCCTCCGGTGTCAGGGTGGCCCAGCTGGCCCCGGGGAATGGCAGCCAGTTGTCGCGGAGCAGCGTGCGGAGGGCGGTGAGGGCGGCCACGCCGGGCGGCCGCCCGGAAATGGTCCGCACGATCGATGATTGCAGTTCGCCGGCGCGGTCGAAGAACAAGTCCTCCTTGTTCCCAAAGTGATTGAAGATGGTCTTGACCGACACGTCAGCAGCCTCCGCCACCTGTGACAGCGACACCGCCTCGAACCCGTGCTGGGAAAACAGTCGGGTGGCGGCGTCGGAGATGGCCTGCCGGGTCTGGCGCTTCTTTCGCTCCCGTCGGCCTTCCATGGGACCGGCACCGGAAGTTTCCGACATGGAAACATTATATCGGTTGAACCTGTCCCAGGAGCGGCTTAAGGTGGGTGGCGATGGGTACCTCGTTCGCCATTGACGCCGAGCAGCTCCGTAAGCGGTACGGGGCGAGCGAAGCCTTGGCCGGTGTCGACCTGGCCGTCGCCACCGGTTCGGTCTGCGCGCTGCTCGGGCCCAACGGTGCCGGCAAGACCACCGCCGTGCGCATCCTCACGACCCTGTCGCGGCCGACCGGCGGTCGGGCGCGGGTGGCCGGCTTCGACGTCGTCGCCCAGCCGTTGGAGGTGCGGCGGCGAATCGGGCTGGCGGCGCAGGATGCGACGGTCGACGGCTTGCTCACCGGCCTCGAGAACCTCACGATGATCGGCGAGCTCCATCACCTGGGACGAGCCAACTCCCGCCGCCGGGGCCAGCAGCTGCTCGAGCAGTTCTCCCTTGCCGACACCGGGCAGAAGCTGGTCAAGGACTACTCGGGCGGCATGCGGCGCCGGCTCGACCTGGCGGCCACGTTGGTGGGGGGACCCGAGGTGCTCTTCCTCGACGAGCCGACGACCGGTCTCGACCCGAGGGGCCGCAACGAACTCTGGGCGGTGCTCGACACCTTGGTGGACGGCGGCACCACCATCCTGCTCACCACGCAATACCTGGAGGAAGCCGAGCGCCTGGCCAACGAGATCGTGGTGGTCGACCACGGCCGGGTCATCGCCCGCGGCGACGCTCGGTCACTCAAGCGCCACGTGGGCGGCGACCAGCTGTTGATCGTCCCGGTCGACCCCGCCGACCTGGAGCGGACCGCCGCCGTGGTAGAGCGGGTGGTGGGGGTCCGGGCCACCATCGACCCCGGCACGCGCCAGGTCACGGCGCCCGCCGAGTCGGGGGTGGCCGCCATCGCCTCCGTGGCGACGGAACTGGTGGCCGCCGGCATTGCCGTCGAGGACCTCGGGATCCACCAGCCCACCCTGGACGACGTCTTCCTGACCCTCACCGGTACTCCCCCCGAGCAACCCGTCAGCGAGATCGAGGAGGCGTTGCGATGACCGCCGTGCTGGTTCCCGAGGCTCCCCCCGCCGACATCCCCGCGCCCCATAGCCGGCGCGGTTCCCCGGTGGGCGACGTCTGGGTCGTGGCGCGCCGCAACCTGCTGCACATGGCCCGCGAACCGGAGGTCCTCTCCGACGCCACCATCCAACCGGTGATGTTCGTCCTGTTGTTCGCCTACGTCTTCGGCGGTGCCATCCGGGTGACCGGCGGCGGCAGCTACCGGGAGTTCCTGATCGGCGGCATCTTCGCCCAGACCATCGTCTTCGGCGGCACCTTTGGCGTAGCCATGGCCCTCGCCGCCGACCGCAACAACGGGGCCATCGACCGCTTCCGTTCCCTGCCGATCGGACGGGGGGCGGTGCTCGGCGGCCACGCCTTGGCCAACCTCATCAAATCGCTCCTGCCCCTCGCCCTGATGTCGATCTGCGGCCTGATCGTGGGATGGCGGATACACACCGACGTCCTGCACGCCGCCGGCGCCTACGGCCTGCTCGTCGTGTTCACCTTCGCCATGATCTGGATCGGGGTCCTGCTCGGTAGCGTGGTCGCCACCCCCCAGGCGGTGCAAGGCATCGCCTTCGTGGCCATCTTTCCCCTCACCTTCGTGGCCAGCACTTTCGTCTCGACGGCGTCCCTGCCCGGGGTGTTGCGGACCTTCGCCGAGTGGAACCCGGTCACCTCGCTGGCCGGGTCGGTGCGCCAGTTGTTCGGCAATCCCGGCGGCGTGGCGCCCAAGGGCTCGCCGTGGTCGTTGCAGCACCCCGTGCCTTACACCCTGCTGGCCTGCGGGGTGATCATCGCGGTGTGCGCCCCGCTGGCGACCCGGGCGTTCCAGCGTTCGACCGCCGACTGACGCCCCAGGCGGGGAGGGCGCTCATAGGCTCGGCCGGTGCACGCCCGACGGTCGACGCTGCCGGCGCTTTCCGCCCTGTCGCTGGCGACGGCCTTCCTGGCCGGTTGCAGCCATCGGTCGGCGCCTCCCCAGGGCCTTCCGTGCCACGCCGTGGCCGCCACCGGCAACTTCGCCCTCGACACCGACCAGTCCGCCAATGCCGCCACGATCGCGGCGGTGGGCAAGCGCCTCGGCCTTCCCGACCACGCGGTGACCGTCGCACTGGCGGCCGCCCTCCAGGAGTCCAAGCTCTACAACCTGCCCTACGGTGACCTCGACTCCCTCGGGCTGTTCCAGCAGCGGCCGTCCCAGGGCTGGGGTACCAAGGACCAGATCCTGAATCCGCGGTACGCCGCCGCGGCGTTCTACCAGCACCTGGCCACGGTGGCCAACTGGCAGACGCTGTCGGTCACCGACGCCGCCCAGGCGGTGCAGCACAGCGGGGCGCCCGACGCCTATGCCCAATGGGAAACCGAGGCGCGGACGGTTGCCCAGGCCCTTACCGGCGAGGTGGCGGCGGGCTTCACCTGCCGCACCGTGAACCCGGCGTCGAAGGCGCCGCCGGTGACGGTTCTGGCCACTGACCTGAGCGCCGAGATCGGCTCGCCGGCCCTCGGCGTCCCCCTCGACACGGCCCGAGGGTGGCTGGTCGCGGGATGGCTGATCGCCCACGCCGGCCAGTACGGCGTCACCACGGTGACCTTTGCCGGTCAACGCTGGTCGGGCCACACCGGGACCTGGACGGCGCAGCCACCGCCTACCAACACGGTGCAGGTCAACCGGTGAGCACCATGAACCGTCTCGAAGCCTTGGCTTTCGGGCAGCCGGGCCCACGTCGAAAGGAAGCCGGATGCGAAACAGCACGCAATCTTCGGACGGGGTCGTCACCAAACCGAGCGGCAAGTCCGTCCCAGAGACCATCGACAGACTGAAGAGTCTGATGGCCGATCGGGGTTTCACCGTATTCAACGTCATCGATCACCGCGGCGTAGCGGAACGAGCTGGTGTGCAGATGCCCGACTCGAAACTCGTCATGTTTGGGAAGCCGGCGGTGGGCGCGGCGGTGATGGTCGCGGCGCCGCTTGCTGCGTTGGATATCCCACTCAAGGTGTTGGTCTGGGAGGACACAAACGGCGCGGTATCCGTGAGTTACAACTCACCGAGTTTTCTGGCCGAGCGGCACCACCTCGACGGTGCCCTGCGTGCGCCGTTCGACGCAGTTGAGTCGATCGTCGAGGCGTCACTTCGTGCATAAGACGACGCCGCTATCTCCCTCAGCGTTGCGCCGCGTACCGGACGGGTTTCCACTTTCGCGGGAACACCGAATCGCGCCGGGGTAACGCGGCGACGTCAGCGGTCGGAGTCCGGGTTGCCGGCTCCCGTTCCGCGGCGGCGGCCGGCCCGGTGAAGGCTCGCAGCTTTTGCAGGTACAGCGCCGCGAAGCGTTGGGCTGCCGCCTCGTCGAACTGGCGGTAGCGGTAGCGCAGGACCAGAAAGAGCTGGCCGTTCACCGTCGCCGCGCCGATCGTCAACCCGAGCGGCATGCGCGCCGGCGGCGAGAACCACATCTCCTCGACCCGAGCCTCTTCTGCGCCGGGGGGCTCGGAGCTGCCGGGGGGCTCAGAGCTGCCGGCGGCGGGGGTGGCGGCGCCAAAGGACAAGTCGTCCAGTCGACCGACGTTGGACAGCATCGCGGTGTCGACCAGGCGGTTGGCGGTGAGTGGAAGGGCCAGCACGACTGCCCGCTTCGCCCAGAGCGGAAGGAGCCGGGTCTCGCCCAGGAGTTCAATGAACGCCGTTCCCATCCCGTACTTCTTCTTCCTGGCCGTCTGCACCGCCACGCGGGCCAGCGCGTCCTCCGGCGACCGCCGGCTACGCCGGGTGGTGGAGATACGGGACGGAAGCGAGAAGTTGCCGACCATTTCCTGCCGCCACTCCGCCGGCCGCAGGTTGGCAGGGACGAGGACCCCGATGCGCCGGCACGGGGTCTGGTGCGTGGCATTCCAGTCGGCGATGGCCAGGTGCATGGCGGCCAGCAAGACATCGTTTACCGTGGGCCGGGCGACGCCGGGGGCTACCGTGCGCCGCTGCGCCAGCGCCGCAGTGTCCTCTGCCGACAGGCGGCGAAGAACGAAGCCGTAGCCCGCCTCGTCGGCGTTGCCGTCGGGCGCCACCCGGGCCGGCGCGGCCACCAAGTCCCGCAGCCGGGCGGCCAGCACCGCTTGGCGCCCAAGCAGGATCGACAGGCTGGGCGCCTTGAGCTGGGCGGTGATGTTGCGGGCCGTCTCGAAGTCGAGATCCGGGATGGGATCGTCCTCGCCGGCGTAGGCCCGGGCGATTGATCGCACCAGGCGGAGGGCTCCGAAGCCGTCCATGGCCGCATGGTTGACGTTCAGCATGAGGACGTCGCCGTCCTCGCATCGGGCGAGCACGGCGCGCAGCGGGGGCGACTCGGTGAGGGGGACCGACCGGGCTTGCAGCTCGGCCCGCACCCGGGCGAGAGCTTCACCATCGGGGCAGTCCTCGATCCGGAGGGGATCGACCTCGGCGTGGTCGGTGACGGCCCAGATGTCGAGCGGGGCGCGAAGCCGGGACGGAAGCTTCCTCACCCGGGCCATGGCGTGGCGACCCAGCGCCTCTCCGAACGCGACCCGCAACCGGCCGTCGTCGAGGTGGCCGGAAATTCGCACCTCCAGCTGGATACTCCACGGGGCCGTGGGCACGTCGAGGAGATGTATGGCCTCGTCGATGACACTGAAGGCGATGGTGGTCGGTTTGGAAAGTACGGGTTTCATCGGTTCCCTACGGCGCAGCGCCGCCACTGTTCTTCGTTTCCCTGGTGGGCCCTGGATGGGGACGAATGCTCGACCGGCGAGGTAGCCCGCTACCTTCTGCTCATTGTGCCCGGACTCCGCCACATTCCCGCCGCCGACCTCTCCGATGAGACTACCCAAACCCCCGGCATGCGCCGGCGGGAGGCCATCGCGGGCAAAACGGTCGGCTCGAATGGGGTGTGGATGGGGGAGACCCGCATGGCGCCGGCCACCCGTTCCGCCGACCACCACCATGGGGCCACGGAGACCGCCATCTACGTGGTCTCGGGCCATCCCCGTTTTGTCTTCCTGGTCGACGGCCAGGAGACGGCGATTGAGCCTGAGCCCGGCGACTACGTCTTCGTGCCCCCATGGGCGCCGCACCGCGAGGAGAACCCCTCGCCCGACACCGAAGCGGTCGTCGTGATCGCCCGCAGCTCCCAAGAGGCGGTCGTCGTGAACCTGCCCAGCCTGGACGCGAGCCTGGACGCCCCGAGCTCTTGATGAGTTGTGGGTCTCTAGGCCCCACTACTCATCAGAAGCCCGGGTGCCGGCATGGGCATGAAGAGGCCGATGCCGAGGGCTGATCCGAGAACGCTGGCCGCCATCGCTCTCGGCGGCGCCCTCGGTGCCCCGGCCCGGTACGGCCTGGCCCAGGTGATCCACGTCGCCCCCGACTCGTTTCCATGGGCGACGTTCGTGACCAACGTCTCCGGCAGCTTCGCCCTCGGGGTCGTGCTGGCCGTCCTACTGAAGCGCCATCCTCCGCCCCGGTATGTCCGGGCGTTTGTCGCCACCGGCTTTCTCGGCGCCTACACGACGTACTCGACCTTCGCGGTGGAAACCGATCTCCTGGTCAAGGACGGCCACCCGCTCATCGCCGCCACCTACGTTGTCGCCAGCCTGCTGCTCGGTTTCTCCGCCGCCTGGGCCGGCATTGGCGCCGGCCAGAAGATCCCGTGACCCCGCTGACCTGGGTGGCGTTCGTGCTGGCGGGGGCGGCTGGGGCGGTCGTCCGCGTGCTCGTTGCCGATCTCCTGTCCTCGGGCGGCGCCGTCGCCCCCGCCGGCGCCGGCGACCCCGGCGTCGGCGAGCCGCCCTTCCCGTGGGGCACGTTCGTCGTCAACGCCAGCGGCTCCCTGCTCCTCGGCGTCATTACCGGCTTGGCGCTGTACCACGGATTCCCGAAGGCACCGCGGCTGGTGTTGGGGACGGGCTTCTGTGGCGCCTACACGACCTTCTCAACCTTCAGCGTCGAAACGGTCGACCTCCTCGCGACCGGTGCGCTTCGCGCCGCCTGGCGCAACGCCCTCGCCACCCTGGTCGTGTGCGCCGGCGCCGCCGCCCTCGGTCTCGCGCTGGCGGCGGTGTAGCGGTACGGTCCCGGGCATGGCCCTCCACAAGCGCGAGACCGGTGCCCGGGCGCAGGAAACCCTCAGCGTGCGCCCCCAACTCGACCTTCTCTGCGACATCACCGACGTCCCCAAGCTGCGACTGGCGCCGGCCGGGATGACCGCCGAGATGGCCTACGAGATCATCCACGACGAGTTGCTGCTCGACGGCAACGAGCGCCTCAACCTGGCCACCTTCGTCACCACCTGGATGGAACCACGGGCCAGCCTCCTCATGGCGGAGTGCGCGGCCAAGAACCTGATCGACAAGGACGAGTACCCCCAGACCGCCGAGCTCGAGCGGCGCTGCGTCAACATCCTGGGCACCATGTGGCACGCCGACGAGGCGGACGGGGCGACGGGCTGCTCGACGACCGGTTCCAGCGAGGCGTGCATGCTCGGGGGCATGGCCCTCAAATGGCGCTGGAAGCAACGCCGCCAGGCCGCCGGGGCGCCGACGGACCGGCCCAATATGGTCATGGGCGCCAACGTCCAGGTGTGCTGGGAGAAGTTCTGCCGCTACTGGGAGGTCGAGTGCCGCCTGGTGCCCGTCGGTCCCGACGCCACCTGCCTGACCCCGGAGGGCGCCGTCGCCCACTGCGACGAGAACACCATCGGGGTGGTCACCATCTTGGGGTCCACCTTCGACGGCGCCTACGAACCGGTCGCCGCCATCGCCAGCGCCCTCGACGACCTGCAGAAGCGCAGCGGCGTCGACGTCCCCATACACGTGGACGCGGCGTCCGGCGGCTTCATCGCCCCGTTCCTCGACCCCGACCTGGTGTGGGACTTCCGCCTGCCTCGGGTCCAGTCGATCAACACGTCCGGTCACAAGTTCGGGCTTGTCTATCCCGGCGTCGGATGGGTCATCTGGCGCGACCACGACGCCCTGCCCGAGGACCTGGTATTCAAGGTCGACTACCTCGGCGGCGAGATGCCGACATTCGCCCTCAACTTCTCGCGGCCGGGGTCACAGGTGGCGGCGCAGTACTACAACTTTCTGCGCCTCGGCCGCGATGGGTACCGCCGGGTGCAGCAGGGCTGCCGGGACATCGCCCAGCTGCTGGCCGCCCAGATCGCGGCCATGGGACCGTTCGAGCTGGTGTCCCAGGGTGACGGGATTCCGGCGTTCGCGTTCCGCGTGGGCGAGGGGGCGCCCTTCACCGTGTACCAGGTCTCGGAGGTGATGCGCTCACGCGGCTGGCTGATCCCCGCCTATCCCATGCCGCCGGCACTCGACGACATGGCGGTGCTGCGGATCGTGGTGCGCAACGGCTTCAGCCGCGACCTGGCCTCACTGTTGCTCGACGACCTGACCCGCGCCGTGGCCCGGCTCACCGAGCACCACCAGGCGGCGGCCGACAAGGTCGGGTTCCACCACTAAACCCGCCTGTCGAACTCGCGGACCAGCGCCCGGGGCGCCTGGCAGCGCCAGGCGTCGGTGACGAGCTCGGCCAGCTCGGACACATCGATGGCGGCCAGCCGGACGAGAACCGCCGGGAAGCCGTTGTAGTGCGGCTCGGTGAAGAATTTCGCTTCATCGGACGCCAGCAACAGCTGCTTCTCCGATTCGTTGGCCACCCGCACCGCCAACACGTCGGGGTTGGGCACCCGGGGCTTCTTGGGGTCGACCCGCTCGTTCCAGGCCCACACGAAGCCCTTGGCCTTTCCCCTGTTGTCGACGGAGAACCCGAAGTGATCGCTTCCCTCGCTCGTTGCCGGTAGGGCCAGCGCGATGCGGCGGACGTCCTCCTGGGTAGCCATCCGATCGCGACGCTATCCCCCCGGTCCCGCTCCCCGAGGTGCCGGGGCCCGGGGCTGGGCTCCGCATGAACGATCGCTAATCTGTTCCTATGACCGTCGGCTCGCCTTCCGTGTCCGGAACCCGGGCCGGCGGCCGCGGGTCGGTCGGGGCGGACCTGATCGACGCCTGCGCCCTGCTGCGGGCCCTGGGCGCCCCCCACCGTCTGGCCATCGTGCTGGAGCTGGCGGAAGGGCCCCGCTGCGTCCACGAACTGGTCGATGACCTGGGCATCTCCCAGAGCCTCACCTCGCAGCACCTGCGGGTGCTGCGGACCACCGGGCTGGTCACCTCGGCCCGGCGGGGCAAGGAAACGGTCTACCGCCTGGCCGACGAGCACGTCGGGCACATCGCCCGCGACGCTGTCGCCCACGCCGGCGAGCCCCGCCACCGGACCCACGACGACGACGTCGCGGCCGAGGAACATGCGCCGTGACGCCCCGACCCCTTCGTCATCATCGGCGTTGCAGCAGGGCGGGCCGGGCCATGGTGGCCACCGTCGGGCAGTGGCGGCCGAATCCCTCCGTCCACCAGGCATGGCCGCCGGCATCGATGACATACGCATCGTGGTCGTCGAGCCCTTCCAGCCATTCGGGGCCGTCGAGGCCGAGGGCCAGTGCGGCGGTGGCGTAGCAGTCGGTGAGGGTCAGCTCGGGACCGACCACGGTGACACTGGCCAGGGCCGACGCCGGCCGCCCGGATCGAGGGTCGATCACGTGGTGGCCCCGCTCGGCGGTTCCCGAGGTGGCCACCGCCAGGTCGCGGCCGGCGACGATCACCGTGAGCCGCCCGGGAACCAGCGGGTGGCAGATACCCGCGTGCCAGGGCTGGCCGGGCTGCGGTTCGCCCCGTAGGCGGATGTCGCCGCCGGCATTGATGCAGTGATTAGCTGACCCCCGCTCGGCCAGCATGGCCGAGGCCACCTCGACCGACCAGCCTTTCACCAGCCCGGACGGGTCGAGGACCCCGCTGGCGAACATGTCAAAGGCGCCTCCAGTCGCCCGGCGCACCTCGTCGCCGCGGCTCAGGACCCACTGGACGTCGGGATCGCAGGCGGCCAGGTCGATCTCGCCCCGGCCGAGGCGGCTGACAGGGCTGTCGGGCCGGTAGGTGCTGAACGTCTCGTCCACGTGATGGAACCAGGCGACGACCTCGTCGAGGGCGTCGCCGCTCACCTCGTCGCGCACGTCGATCGATATGGCCGTACCCATCACCAGCTCGACGCGGTGGTGGTTAGCCATGGGCCTTGTCGAGGGCCGACTGCAGCGACTGGGCATAGGAGTCGCTGGTGTAGGTGGCGCCCCCGATGGTCTGAATCTGGGCGCTCTGCGCCTGGATTACCTCGTCGTGGAGCAGGGGCGCCGCCTGGGTGCTGATGTCCTGCGAGCGGGCCCGGTCGAATGGCATCTGCAGCGCCTTGACGTCGACGATCTTGGTGCCGTTGAGGACCACTGCCACCTGGACATCGCCGTACTGGTTGGAGACGACGTCGCCGGTCAAGGTTCTCGTTCCCGTCGTCGCCGGCGTCGTGGTCGGCGTGCCGTCCGGGGGCGGCGGCCCGGCGGCGGGCACCGTGGTGACGCCGGCCGGGCCGGCGGTCGTGCCGGTGGACCCGCTGATCGCCACCGGCGTCGTCGGCGTGGACTTGAACGTCAGGATCAACCACAGCCCGACCACCGTCGCCGCCAGCGCGGCGGCTGTTCGACGCATCACTGCCTCCTCAAAGCTCGAACCGTTCCCGGTGGATCTGGCCGCGGCTCACGCCCAGGGCCCGCAGGCTGTCAACCGCCACGTCCATCATCTTCGGTGGGCCGCACAGGTAGACGTCGCGCTGGGCGATGTCGGGCACGTGCTGGCGCAGGTGCGAGGCGCTCAGCGGGTTGGGGCGTTTGTCCCGCCGGCCGAGGAGGTAGCGAACCACGAAGCCTCTGGCCTGGGCCAGTTGGTCGAGTTCCCGCCGGAACAACAGGTCCTGCTCGGTTCGAGCCCGGTACAGCAGGGTGAGATCGCCGGGCCCGGCGGGCAGCGATTCGAGCAGCGCCCGCAGCGGCGTGATCCCGACGCCGCCGGCGATGAGCAGGACCCGGCGGCGGGTGCGGCGCTCGGCGGTGAGATTGCCGTAGGGGCCCTCGGCCATGACCCGCGTACCGGGCCGGATGTCCCGCAGCGCCGCACTGTGGTCGCCGACCCCCTTGGCGGTGATGCGCAGCGACTGGCCGGATGGGGCCGCCGACAGCGAGAACGGGTGGGCCTCCCACCAGGTACTCCGCTCCAGGAAACGCCAGCGGAAGAACTGGCCCGCCTCGGCCCGCATCCGGTCCAGGTGCCGCCCGGTGACGTACACCGAGACGGCATCGCGGCTCTCGGGCTCGATCGCCGCCACCCGCAACTGGTAGCGGAAGGCGTCGCGGATGGGAACGCCCACCCGGTAGACCACGAGCAGCCCGAACGTGGCCACATACATCGCCGCCCAGAGGAAGCGGTTGGCGGGGTGGGTGATGAACTCGTTGCCCGTGGCCAGCTGGTGGCTGAACGACAAGGCGATGGCGATGTAGGTGTAGAGGTGGATGAAATACCACGTCTCGTACCGCAGCCGCCGGCGGGCCCGGCGGATCGAGGTGACTGCGACGAGGATCAGCAAGCCGAGGGCGGCGGTGGCGGCCAGCACGTCGGGGTAGTGGTGGAGCAGCGTGGCGGCTTCCTTGGCCAGGGCCACGTGGTCCTGGGCGGCGTAGCCCCAGGTGATCAGGGCGGTGTGGCCGACCAGCAGCAGGATGGTGTACTGGCCGTTGGCCCGGTGCCACGCCGCCAAGCGGTCGGTCCCGATCCAGTGGTCGAGCCACGGGAGCCGGGCCATCAGCACGACCTGGACGAGGACCAGGTAGGTGCCGAGCAGGCCGGTGATCCGGCCGGCGGCGGTGAGCCGGTCGCCGAGGGAGTGCAGGCCCCGCCCCGGGTTGTTGGCGAACCACAGCCCGATCACCGCCAGCCCGGCGGCGGCGATGACGGCCAGCACCGCGGCCTCCCGCTGCTCCTGGGTGCTGCGCCCGCCCGTCACGGCCCCAAGTTTGCGAGCTGACCGCCGGCCCCGGCGGGCACCTTTGGTAAAAGATTGGTAAAGGCCAGGCGCGATTTCCCGCGGCAAAATCGGGTCACTTAGGCTCGTCGACAGGCCCACGACCCTGGGAGCACGCATGTCGCCTCTTCTCACCTCCAAGCCGAGCCCCGGCGCCATCAAGGCCTTGTCGGCGGTGGTCGGAGTCCTGGCCCTCGCCGTCCTCGTCCAGGCCTTCACCGCCGGCCGCTTCGTGGGCGAGCCGGGCAAGTCCTACAAGGGCTTCGTCGACGCCCACAAGGGCGTGGGCGACTTGGTCGTCCTGCTGGCGGTGGTGGCGGTGGCCGTCGCCTTCACCATGTGGCGAGGCAAGGCGGGATTCCAGATGGTGGCGGGCGAGACCGTCGTCTTGCTGGTCCTGACCATCATCCAGTTCGGTGTGGGCCAGCAGGTGTCCAAGCACCCCGGTCTCCTCACCATCCACATCCCGGTGGCGGTGCTGATCTTCGGGGTAACCACCCACCTGTCGACCTACGTCGCCAACCTGCGCCGCAGCGCGGTGTAGCGGGTTACTGCAGCTCCAGGTCCCGGGCCCGCTCCGGCACGGCGGCCATGCGGACCACGGCGTCGACGCCCCCGCCGGCCGCTTCCCGCAACTCGACGTCGGCGCCGCTGGTGCGGGCCAGCTGGTGGACGATGGACAGCCCAAGGCCCGATCCCGAGCCGTTCTGGCTGGCCGCGCCCCGCCAGAACCGGTCGAAGGCCCGCCGGCGCTCCTCGGCCCGCATGCCCTGCCCCTCGTCGGTGACGTGCACCTCGACGGTTCCGCCGTCGGCGTGGACGCCCACGTGGACCGACCGCCCCGCCGGGGTCGCTTCCAGGGCGTTGGCCAGCAGGTTGTCGAGGATCTGCTCCAGATGCCCGGGCACCAGCGACGCCCCGACGGGAAGCGCCGGCAGGGGGTCGGCGGCCAGGGCCACGCCCGCCTCGTCGGCCAGCGCCGACCACGCCTCGGTGCGGTCGGCGACCACGGCGGTGACGTCGACGGAGGCCCGGACGGGTCGCTGCCCTTCGGCCCGGGCCAGCATCAGCAGCCCGTCGACGACGCGCGACAGCCGGTCCAGCTCGGCCACCACCGCGTCGACGTCGCCGCCGGCGTCGGGCAGGGTCGCCGAGATGTTCTCCAGCCGCAGCCGCAGGGCGGTCAGGGGGCTACGCAGCTGGTGGGAGGCGTCGGCCACGAAACCCCGCTGGGCAGCGACCAGCTCCTCCAGGCGGCCGGCCATGCTGTTGAACTCCACGCTGAGGTCGCGCACCTCCCGGGGCCCCCGGCTGACCGGAGCGCGCGCCTCCAGGTCACCGCTTCCCAACCGGCGGGCCGCCCCCGACAGCTGGGTCAACGGCCCGGTGACCGACCGGGCCGCGACCAGGCCCAGCAGGGCCACGCCGGCCAGGACGCCGCCGGCCATGACTACGAGAAGCAGCCACGCCTCGTGGACCCGCTGGTCGACCCGCTCGTCCGACGCCGCCACCACGACCGCGCCCGACGGCTTCTCCGCCGACCCCACCGGTTCGAAGGCGATCAGGTCGTCCACTCCCGGCAGGACACGCGTTCCGCCCGGGGCGCCGTTGGTGACCGCCAGCAGTTCGGTGCGGATCGCGGGGGAGGCCAACTCGCCGTCGCCGGGGCGGGGGGTGACGACCAGGGCGCCCGTGCGGTCCATGATGGCCACGTCGCCCGTCAGGGCGCTGCGGTAATGACCGGCCAGCGCCCCGAGATCGACGGCGCTGCGGTGCTCCACACCGTCGTCGGCGAGCGAGGCGAGGGCGGTGGCGTCGTGCACCACGCCGACGCTGGCCACGTCGTGCTCGTGGCGGGCGTACACCAGGCCGAGGGGCAGCTCCAGGGCCAGCAGGATCACCGCCGCGACCGTCACGTAGGAGAGAACCAGGCGACGGGTCAATCGACCACGCCCAACCGGAAACCGACGCCGCGCACGGTTTCCACCCAGCGGGGATCGCCCAGCTTTTTGCGCAGCGACGCCACGTGGACGTCGATGGTGCGCGACGGCCCGTACCAGTGGGGGTCCCATACGTCGCTCAGCAGCTGCTGGCGGGTCACCACGGTGCCCGGCTCCTCCGACAGGCAGCTCAGCAGGTCGAACTCCTTCGGGGTCAGCGCCACTTCGGCGCCCGCGACCCGCACCCGCCGGGTGCGCCGGTCCACCTCCAGCGATCCCACCTGCTGGGGCCGCCCCATGTCGAGGCCGGTGGCCGAGCGCCGGGTGACGGCTCGTATCCGGGCCAGCAGCTCTCGGAAGCCGAAGGGCTTGACGAGATAGTCGTCGGCGCCCAATTCCAGGCCGACGACCCGGTCGACCTCCTCGCCCCGGGCGCTGATCACCAGGATGGGAACGTCGGAGCGGCCCCGCAGGCGGCGGCACACCTCGAAGCCGTCGATGTCGGGAAGTCCGAGGTCCAGCAGCACCACGTCCGCCCCGTCGGCGTCGAGGGCATCGGCACCGGTGGCGACCCGCGTCACCGTGAACCCCTCGCGGGCCAACCCGGCGGCCAGGGGCACCGCGATGGCGTCGTCGTCCTCCACCACGAGCACGTGCATCCCATCACAATGCTCCGCGCCGGCCCGCAGCGGCAGTAGCCCTTACCAAACCTTTACCCCGCGTTGAACCGATGATGCCCGGGTCGACCGTACGGTCGGGGCGATGAACTCGCTAGCGTGGTGGGCCGATCATGGCGGCTGCTGATGACTGAGGCCCGTACCCGGCCGTCTTTTCCCGGCTACGAGTACTCCGAGCAGCCGGCGCCGCCCGCGGGGAAGGGCCCGCAGCACCGCACCCCCCGCCGGTTGGTCTCCTGGCGCCGGGCCTTCCAGGTGGCGGTGTCCCTGGTCGCCATCGTCGCCCTGCTGGTCGCGGTATCGCTCGTCGGGGCGGCCCGGACGCCGGGCAACTCGGACTTCAAGGCCAAGTGGGCGGACTGGCTGCGGGCGCACCACGCCGCCTTCGTGGTCAATCCCCTCGAGCACTGGTACTACTCCGCCCAGGCGCCGGCCAAAGGGGGACGCCCGTCCGGCCTGAACGCCATCCCGCCGCCGGCGTCGGGCAGCGTCGACGGGAACGGTATCCGTTCCGGGGTGCTGAGCCCCCCCGCCGCGGTGCCCCTCCTCGTGTCGCCGGCCCTGCCCAACGAGGGCCAGTGGCAGCCCACCGGACCCCTGGTGGGCGGCAGCCCGGCCATGTACATCGCCCAGTACCGGGCGGACACCGTCTACACCAGCCAGATCACCACTGCGGTGTGGGTCGATCCCCACCGCCTCCACGTGCAGCTGGTTCCCGGAGCCCAGGAGCCGGGCGGCTCGTGGACCGAACCCCCCAACCTGAGCGGCACCGCCGCCGCCCAGGCCGTCGCCGCCTTCAACGGGGGCTTCCGCTTCCAGGACGCCAAGGGCGGCTTCTACCTCGACGGGCGCACCGCGGTGCCGCTGCGGGCGGGGGCGGCGTCGGTGGTCATCGCCAACGACGGCGCCGTCAACATCGGAACCTGGGGTACCGAGGTGGGCATGAGCCCCACGGTCCATGCCGTCCTGCAGAACCTGGTCCCGTTGGTGGACAACGGCCAGCTCGACCCCTCTGCGACCTACAGCGACACCCGGCTGTGGGGCGCCACCCTCGGCGCCAACACCATCGTCGCCCGATCCGGCATCGGCGTCACCGCCGACGGTGCCCTCCTGTATGTCGCCGGTCCCGCCCTGACCGTGCGGACCCTGGCCGAGGCTCTCCAGCGGGCCGGGGCGGTGCGGGCCATGACCCTCGACATCAACCCGGAGTGGGTCACGTTCAACCTCTTCGCCCACCCCAACCCGGCGGACCCCACCCAGATCGCGCCGGCCAAGCTCTACCCGCAGATGCAGCGCGCCGCCAACCGCTATCTCGGCCCCACCCGCGAATCCCGGGACTTCTTCACCATCTCGACCTTCTAGGGAGGACGACCATGTATCGCGCCGCCGACGACCGCTACCAGCAGATGGAGTTCCGCCACTGCGGCCGCCGGGGCCTGCAGCTGCCGCTCATCTCGCTCGGGCTGTGGCAGAACTTCGGCGGCGACCGACCCTTCGAGGTCGGCCGGGAGATCCTGCGGCGGGCCTTCGACCGGGGAATCACCCATTTCGACCTGGCCAACAACTACGGGCCGCCCTACGGCTCGGCGGAGGAAAACATGGGCCGCGTCCTGGGCCGCGACTTCGCCCCCTACCGCGACGAGCTGGTCATCTCCACCAAGGCGGGCTACGACATGTGGCCCGGCCCCTACGGCCAGGGGGGCGGCTCGCGGAAGTACCTCCTGGCCAGCCTCGACCAGAGCCTGCAGCGGCTGGGCCTCGACTACGTCGACGTCTTCTACTCCCACCGCTTCGACCCCGACACGCCGCTCGAGGAGACCATGGGCGCCCTGGCCTCGGCCGTCCACCAGGGCAAGGCCCTGTACGCCGGCATCTCCTCCTACTCCCCGGCCCGCACCACCGAGGCCGCCGCCATCCTCGCCGGGTTGGGAACGCCGCTGTTGATCCACCAGCCGTCCTATTCGATGCTCAACCGCTGGATCGAAAACGGCCTGCTCGACGCCCTGGAGGACGTGGGCGCCGGCTGTATCACCTTCTCGCCGCTGGCCCAGGGTCTGCTCACCGACCGCTACCTGGGCGGCGTTCCCGCCGACTCCCGGGCGTCGCGCCACGGGTCGCTGCGGCCCGACATGCTGAGCGACGCCAACGTGGAGCACGTCCGTGCCCTCAACGACATCGCCCGCCGGCGGGGTCAGTCGCTGGCCCAGATGGCCCTCGCCTGGACGCTGCGCGACCCACGCGTCACCTCGACCCTGATCGGGGTCAGCAGCGTCGCCCAGTTGGAGGACAACCTGGCGGCGCTGGCCAACCGGTCGTTCACCGCCGACGAACTGGCCGAGATCGACAAGTACGCGCTCGACGGCGGCGTCAACCTCTGGGCCCGTTCCAGCTCCTTCTGACCGATCCCGCCACACCCCTCGGGCGGTCGCCCGGCGCTACGGGGCCGTGGTCGTGGTGGGGCAGACGAGGTTGGCGCCGGCGGCGTTGCGCAGCGCCTGAAGGCCCGTCGGGTCGAGGGTGTCCGCCGGGCCCGAGGCCTGCGCCTGGGCACACAACCCGGCCAGGCCGTTGCGGGCTACGTTCAGCGGGGCGATGGGAGACCCGCCGGAGGAGGCGGTGCACGCCCGGGCGCCGAGCACGGTGAGGACGATGACGACCACCGCCGACACGAGGGTCATGGTGATGCTGGCACGCACGAATCGCGACATCGGCGCCGCGGGCCGCCGGTTGAACCGATTTTCCCGTGACGCCTGCCGGCATGTCCAACGGTTTAGTAATCGGACTTTGTCCGCAATTTGTCTGAATTGCCAAGGAGAGTCGCGCCTGTACCCTGCTCTTGAATGATCGAGGTCCGGAATCTGACCAAGCATTACGGCCCCACCCGGGCGGTCGACGACCTTTCGTTCAGCGTGCAGCCGGGCAAGGTGACCGGCTTTCTCGGCCCGAACGGCGCCGGCAAGTCGACGACCATGCGCCTCATCCTCAATCTGGACCGCCCCGACGCCGGGACGGCAACCATCGACGGGCGCCGGTACGAGGAGCTGACCGAGCCATTGCGCACCGTCGGCGCCCTCCTCGAGGCCAAGGCCGTCCACGCCGGGCGCTCCGCCTACAACCATCTCCTCGTCCTGGCCCAAACCCAGGGCCTGCCCCGTAGCCGGGTCGACGAGATGATCGAGCTCATCGGCCTGGGCCCCGTGGCGAAAAAGCGGGCCGGGGGATTCTCGCTGGGCATGGGCCAGCGCCTGGGGATCGCCGCCGCCCTACTCGGCGATCCCGAAGTCCTGATCCTCGATGAGCCCGTCAACGGACTCGACCCCGAGGGCATCCACTGGATCCGCAACCTGATGAAGAGCTTGGCGGCGGAAGGCCGGACGGTGTTCGTCTCCAGCCACCTGATGAACGAGATGGCGGTCACCGCCGACCATCTCATCGTGATCGGGCGCGGCCATTTGATCGCCGACTGCCCGACGGCGGAGTTCATCGGTCGCAGCTCCCACAAGACGGTGCGGGTCGACGGGCCCGATCGGCCCCGCCTGCAGCAGTTGATCACCGCCGCCGGCGGTCACGTCACCGTCGGCAACGACGGCGCCCTCACCGTGGTCGGCCTGGCGGCGCCGCCGATCGGCGAGCTGGCCGCCCGGGAAGGCGTGGTGCTGCACGAGTTGACGCCGCAGCTGGCGTCGCTGGAGGAGGCGTTCATCGAGTTGACGCACGACAGCGTGGAATACGGCGCCCAGCACGACGTCCGGCCCGCCGCGGCGGTGACCTGACAATGACGGCGACCGCCGTCGACCGGCGCCCGTCGGGGCCGCCGGAGTTCGTCCGCCTGATGCAGGCGGAGTGGACCAAGCTGCGCTCGGTGCGCTCCACCATGTGGTCGCTGCTGCTGCTGGTCGTCCTCACCATCGGCTTCACCGTGCTGATCACCGCCCTGATCGTCTCCCAGTGGAGCAAGTCCGACGTCACCGAGCAGCAGCGGATCCTGACCGACCCGGTGGGTGAGATCCTGAGCGCCGGCTTCCAGCTGAGCCAGCTCACCATCTGCGTCCTCGGGGTGCTGGTGATGGCCGGGGAGTACTCCACCGGGATGATCCGCTCCAGCCTCCTGGCGGTGCCCAAGCGCACCCCGATGCTGTGGGCCAAAAGCGTGGTCTTCGCCGCCGTGGTGTTCGTGGTCACCGAGGTCACGGCGTTCGTCGCCTTTTTCCTGGGCGCCGCCACCCTCCACTCCAAGGTCCAGGTGTCGTTGGGCGATCCCGGGGTGGCCCGGGCGGTCATCGGCGCCGGCCTGTACATGGCGTTGCTCGGCCTGTTCGCCCTGGCCGTGGGCGGCATCGTCCGCCATACCGCCGGCGCGATCGCGGGCATCATCGGCTTCGTCCTCGTGCTGTCGCCGCTGGCCCAGCTGCTGCCGGGCAGCCTCGGGAAGCACGTCTACGCCTACCTCCCCACCCAGGCCGGCCACCTGGTCGCCCAATCCCATCGCGCCTCGGGAGACCTCCTCACCCCGTGGCAGGGCTTCGGGGTGTTCTGCCTCTGGGTGGCTGCCGCCCTCGCCCTGGCTGCCTACCTCCTGAAGCGCCGCGACGCCTGAGTCGCGGTCTGCGCCTACGAGGCCCGCTTCTCCCACCGGAAACGCCGCCGGGCGATGGAGACGAAGATGACGAACCACACCGCCAGCACCAGGTAGGCCTCGCCGCTGGCGGTGATGGCGTGCAGTCCGTGCACCGACGCCGGCACCTGCTGGGTCGACGCGGCGTGGCCCACGCCGGCGGGGATGACGACCCGCTTGGTGTGGAAGTAGTCGAAGCCCAGGTATCCGGCCCGGATGGCGTCGAGCAGCCACCGCAGCGGGAACACGTTGGCCACCGTCTTCAGGAATCCCGGCTCGGAGGTAAACGGGAAGAACACGCCGGAGATGAACTGCAGCGTCAGGAAGGGGAGCTGCACGACCGCCGGTCCGGAATCGGAATTCGGTATAAAGGCGGTGAAGGCGATCCCCGCCATGGCGAACACCACGATGCCAACCACGATGATTAGCGCGAAGGCCAACGGATTTCGGGGCAGCGGGGTGTTGAACGCGATCCGGCCGAGGGTGAGGATGATCGCCACCTGGATCACCACGATGACGACCGAGTTGAGGATCTTGGCGCCAAAGAGGGCACTCACCGGCAACGGTGTGCCCCGCATCCGTTTGAGAACCAGGAGGTCGCGTTGGAAGACCAGGCTGATGGCGAGATTGGCGAACGTCGCCGAGAGCAAGGAAACCCCGATCATCCCCGCCACGAAATAGGCGGTATACGGCACGTCGCTCGAGCCGACGTTCCCGTTGCCCTGAAACAGCAGGGAGAACAACACGACGAACACGATCGGCAGGGCAAAGTTGAACACCGCCGACTGGCGGTTGCGCCAGAAAAGCTTCTGCTCCAGCCGGAACTGCGACGCGGTGAGCGCCAGCGTCGAGTCGTTCATCCCGCGCCCGCAACGCCGCCGGCCGCCGGGCCGGTGTCACCGATGATGGCCAGGTAGGTGTCCTCGAGGGTGCGCCGCTCGACGCGGAAGCCCACCAGGTCCAGGGACCGTTCGAGGGCCCAGCCGGTCAGGGTGTGGGTTGCGGCCACCAGCTGGTGGGCGGTGATGGCGACCTGGTCCTCGTCGTACTGCACGGTCGTGTCCGGCGGGAGCTGCGGCAGGTCGGCGGCGGTGGCGCCGGGGGGAAGGGTGAAGCGGATGGTCCCGGGCGCCGATTCGCGGCCGCCGATCTCCTCCGGAGAACCTTCGGCCACCATCTGGCCGGCGGCAATGATCAGGATGCGGTCGGCCAGGCGCTGCGCCTCGTCGAGGTAGTGGGTGGTCAGAAAGAGCGTCATGCCCTCCTGCACCAGGCCGTCGATGAGCTCCCAGGCGGAGCGGCGGGCCGAGGGGTCGAAACCGGTCGTCGGCTCGTCGAGGAACAGCACCTCGGGCTGGCCCACGATGCCGAGGGCCAGGTCGAGCCGGCGCGACTCGCCGCCCGACAGGTTCTTGGCCCGCACACGGCGCCGGTCCTCCAGGCCGACCGCCACGATCACCTCGTCCGCCGGCCGGGGGCGGGCGTAGAAGCGCCGCCACGCCTCGACCAGCTCCTCGACCGTCAGCTCCTCGGGAAACCCCGCCTCTTGGAGCACGATCCCGACCCGCCGACGCAGCTGGGCGCCGGCGGCGGTGGGCGACAGCCCGAGGACCTCGACGGTGCCCGAGGAGGGCTCCCGGTACCCCTCGAGTATTTCCACCGTGGTCGTCTTGCCGGCGCCGTTCGGGCCGAGGAACGCCACCGCCTCGCCGGGCTCGACGGTGAAGTCGATGCCCCGTACCGCCTCATAGTCGCCGTAGGACTTGTGCAAGCCCCGCACCGAGATGGCCGGCGTCACGCCTCCATGGTAAGCGGCGGGCGGGAGCCCATGGTTTCCACCAGGTCCACCAGCAGGCGCACGCCAAACCCGGTCCCGCCTTTGGGCAACTCGCCGTCGGCCTCATCGGAGTGGGCAGGACCGGCGATATCCAGGTGGGCCCACGAGAGGCCGTCGGCGACGAATTCCTGGAGGAACAAGCCGGCCAGCACTGCACCCCCGTACCGGCTCTCGGCCACGTTGCGCAGATCGGCCACGTCGCTGTCGAGCCGGGGCCGCAGCTTCGAGGGAAGGGGAAGGGGCCACACCTCCTCCCCGGTCGCGGTGGCCGACGCCTGGATGGCGGCCACCAGGGCGTCGTCGTTGCCCATCACGCCGGCCAGGCCGTCGCCCAGGGCGACGATGCACGCGCCAGTGAGGGTGGCCAGGTCGACGATGGCGGCCGGGTTCCGTTCCGACGCCAGGGCCAGGGCGTCGGCCAGGATGAGCCGGCCCTCGGCGTCGGTGTTCAGCACTTCAACGGTCTTCCCGTTGCGGATGGTGAGGACGTCACCGACCCTCGTGGCATCGGGTCCCGGCATGTTGTCGGTGAGCGGGAGCAGGCCGACGACGTTGACCTCGGAGCCCAGCTGGGCGATGGCCGTGAACAGGCCGAGGACGGCAGCGGCGCCGGCCATGTCGCCCTTCATGGCGGTCATGCCCGCGGTGGTCTTGAGCGACAGGCCGCCCGAGTCGAAGGTGACGCCCTTTCCGCACACCACGACGGGGGCGCCGGCGCCGGCGCCATAGCGGAGCTCGACCAGCCGGGGCGGCCGGGCCGAGCCGCGATTCACCCCCAGCAGTCCGCCCAGTCGCTCGCCGCGGATCCGGTCCTCGGTCCAGACGTCGACGCCGAAGCCCCATGTGTCGCCCTGGGCCACCGCAATTTCGGCGAACCGCTCCGGGGTGAGCGAACCGCCCGGCTCGTTCACCAGGTCTCGGGTGAGGCACACCGCTGCCGCCAGGACCGTTCCTCGCCGCAGGGCGTCGGCCACCGCGGCGGGCCGGTCGGTGACGAGGAACGCCTCGGTGAGGCGCCGCTCGGACGGGCGTGACTTCAGCGCGGTGTACTCGTAGGCGCCGAGGATGAGGCCTTCGGTGATCGCCTGGACATCCACGTTCAAGGATCCGTTCACCTCGATGGCCAGGACCGGGACGTGCCCTGCCGCCCGGGCCAGGGCGCCCGCGGCGTGCCGCACCTGCGGGCTCGACAATTCACCGCCCGGTCCCAAACCGACGGCCATTCCCGGGCGCGGGCCGACATTGAAGGCGCTCGTCTCGCCGAGTTTGCCCCGGAAGCCGTTGGCGGTCAGCGGGGCGACGTCCACCGCCGAGGTGGTCGCCATCTCCTCGGTCACCAGTACGCCGAGGGCGGCGCCGTCAGGGATCTCGGCGCGCGCCGATACGTCCAGGGGCATGGGGCGACACTACGGCCACCGGGAGGGCCCGCGGCGCCCCGTCGGCGGGTAGAGAACGCCGGCCCCGGGTAGGTATGGCCCGACGGCGACCCGGCCGGGCTGCCCGGACGCCGCGGACAGGAGTTCGTTCATGAGCGACAGCGCAACCCCAGAACCCACCGACGACGACCGGGCCGGCTCGGAGCTGGTCGGCTCGACGTCGGACCGCCCGACGGGCGAGGACCAGGCCGCCGAGAACCGCGAGAACGAGCCACCCGCCTGACGGCCCTTCCGGGGCGGTTCTAGCCTCGCACTATGGACGACATCGAACTGTTGGCCGGCGTGCTGGCCAAGACCGGCGACCTCATCGCCGGCGTCGGCGACGACCAGTGGGCCCTCCCCACGCCCTGTCCCGACTACGACGTGCGGACCCTGGTCAACCACATGGTGGCGTGGGTCCAGGTGTTCGACGCCGGCTGCCACGGCCGCCCCGCCCCGGAAGACCGGGCCACCTACCAGGCGGCCGACCCGGCCGGCGAGTTCCGCGCCGCCGCCGCCAGCCTGGTCGCCGGCTGGCAGAAATACGGCCTCGACCGCCCCGTCCGGGTGACCGGCGGCGAGTCGCCCGGGCCCATGGTCTTTAACATGACCGTCATGGAGTACCTGACCCACGGCTGGGACCTGGCGACCGCCACCAGCCAGCCCGTTCCCTACACCGAGGGGGAGGCGGCCGCCATGCTGGCCCGGGCGGAAACCACGCTGCCCGCGCAGTACCGGGGCGCCGGCATGCCCTTCGGCGACATCGTCCCCACCCCCGACGACGCCCCGGCGATAGATCGGGCCGTCGCCTTCCTCGGCCGGCGCCCCGTTCCTCTCCGCTCTTGATGAGTAGTGGGTCTCCTGGCCCCACAACTCATCAAGAGCACGGGGAAAAAGGGGGCCGGGTACCACTCGGGCCCTCGGTGCCACCAGGCGCCGCCTGGCCGCGACTCGCCGGCGCCGTCCGAGCGCCGAAATAGGCACCGGCCCCCTTTTTCCCGCCCGATCAGCTAGCCGGCGAAGGTCATGGACTGGGCGGCACTCGAGGTGAAATAGGGCTCGATCTGCTTCAAGTAGCCGGGGGCGCCGGCGTCCACCTGGGAGATGCCGGTCTGGCGGTCCGCCGGCCCGAGGCTGGGCGTGTAGGTGGCGTTGGGCAGGAGGCCGCCGAAGTCGATGGTCCCGAGGTGCAGCTTGGCGTCGAGCACGCCGGCGCGGGTCAGGTCCCGGGCGGCGATGGCTTTGGCCAGCAGGTTCTTCTCCATCAGGGCCAGGCAGTAGCCGTACAGGAAGTAATTGTCGGGTACCTGGGTCGGGAAATACTGCTTCTGCACGGCCAGGAACTGGTTCATGCCCGCCACGCTGGTGTCGCCCCAGGCGGCCTCGTAGTCGAGGATCCACACGCCGACCAGCGCCGGCGCCACCGCGGTGGCCTTGCCCGTCGGGTCGCCCGTCGAGCTCATCAGGAACTCCGACCAGGCGGGGCCCTGGAAGATCCACTGCGGGTGGTAGCCCATCGACGCCGCGGTGCCGACCATGGTCGCCGCCGGGGTGGGCAGGGCGGTAAGGACGACGGTGTCGGCGCCGGCGTTTTTCATGGCCAGGACCTGCGAGGTAAAGGCGGTGTCGGTGGCGTTGTAGGTGGCGTCCGCCACCTTGTTGAGGTTGTAGGCCGCCACGCCGGCGGTGAAGCCCTTCAGGCCGTCGGTGCCGTAGGCGTCGTTCTGGTAGATGATTCCCAGCTTGGCGGCCGGCTTGTGCTGCGACACGTAGAACATGGCGTTGGCCGTGTCCACGGCGTACGGGGTGCCGATGACGGCGTTGATCTTCTGGTTCACGAACGCCGAGTCCTGGGCCGCGGTGCCGACCAGGATGCCGGCGGAACTGGCCAGCGACTCGATGGCCTGGGTGGTGGGGCTGCCCAGTGACTGGCCGAGAAACAGCACGCCGGGGGCCAGCTGGTTGTACTCCTGAACCTGGGTCTGCGGGTCGTACTTGGTGTCCTGGACGGTCAGGTTTACCTTCCAGCCGTTTATGCCGCCGTTGGCGTTGAGCGAGTCGAAATAGGCCTTCTGGCCGTTCGTCAGCGGGCTGCCGATCAGCGCCGCCGGCCCCGACAGGGGCGTCAGCACGCCGAGGGTGATGCTCTTGGCGGCCAGGTCGACCCCTGGCCCGGTCTTGAAGGCCCCACTTCCCGTCGAGGCGGTCGAGCCACCCGTCGACGTCGAGCACGCCACCGCGCCCAGCGCGATGAGGGTGCCGAGGGCCACCGATCTAATCCGTGTTGACTCCATCAGCCTTTTTCTCCTGTCGTGTAGTGGCGAACCAACTGCCCAACGATGCAAAGCGCCGGCCCAGGCCGACAATTCCCCGTGGCTCGACCAGCAGAAAAACAATCAGGAATACCCCGTAGGCAATCGCCGAAGCGTCAGAAACGGTGAGGACACCATGATTATTGGTTCCCGTCGCCAGAAAGGGCAGCGAACCGGACACGTTCTGCAGCAGCGCGGGCAGCCCGACCACCACCGCGGCGCCGAGGACCGGGCCCCACACCGTGGCCATGCCGCCCACCACGATCATGACCACATATTGGATCGATAAAGTCAGGTTCCACTGGGTGGGCACCACGAACCCGAGAAAGGACCCGTACAGCGCGCCCGAAAGCCCGGCCAGCATGGACGACAGGACGAACGCCGTCACCTTGGTCCGGGCCACGTCGACGCCGAGGACGGCGGCTGCCAGTTCCCGGTCGCGGACGGCAGACATAGCTCGTCCGGGGCGGGAGTGGCCCACGTTGGACACGTACACCATGGCCCCGGCCAGCAACACCAGCGCCAGGTAGTAATACAGCCCGTCGCGGTTCAGAAACAGGCCCCCGACGTGGGCGCCGGTGGCGAAGTTGAGGCGACCGAACCGGGGGACCGGGAGGGCCTCGCCGCCGGGTCCGCCCGACAAATACGAGACGTTCACGAACACGTGCTGGCCGATAAAGACGAGCCCGATGGTGACGATGGCCAGATACAGGCCTCGCAGCCGCAGGGCCGTTGGTCCCACCAGGCCGCCGAGGATGCCGGCGACCACCGCCGCCGCCGGGATCCACAAGGCGGCGGAAAGGCCGTAGCGGCCGCCCAGCACCCCGCCGGTGTAGGCGCCGGCGCCGAGGAAGAAGGCGTGGCCCAACGAGATCTGCCCGGTACGGCCGGTCAGTACGTCCAGGCCCAGGGCGCCGATGGCGGCGATGAGCACGAACACCGCGGTCGCCAGCCAGTAGCCGTTGACCATGAACGGCAGCAGCAGTCCCAGCACCGCGATGGCTGCCAGCCACAGCCGCCGCCAGCCCGGGCGGGCGTCTTTGGGGAGGAGGGATCGAGAAGGCGGGGCGTCGCCGACCCGGGCCGCTACCGCCAGACCGGTCACAGCCGCTCCGCCGGCCGCGACCCGAACAGCCCGTAGGGCCGCACCAGCAGCACGAGGATCATCACCACGTACGGCGCCGCCAGGTAGAAGTTGTGGCCCAGCCACGACAGATATTGCGGCTGGTAGCCGGCGGTCAGCTCCTGCACAGCGCCGATCAGGAACCCACCGAGGACCGCCCCGGTGGTGGAGTCGATGCCGCCCAGGATGATGGCGGGGAAGGCCAGCAGGGCGACGTTGCCGACGGTCGGGTCGAGGGTGCTCGGGAAGCCGGCCACGAACACCCCGCCGATGCACGCCACCAGACCGGCCAGCGCCCACGCCACCGCGAACACCCGGCGCAGCGGGATGCCCACCGCCAGCGCCGCCTCCTCGTCGGCGGCCGCCGCCCGCATGGCCAGCCCGAAATGGCTGCGGTTGAACCAATAGAACGCCACCAGCACCACGACGGCGGTGACGATCGACCAGATCTGGACCCAGTTCAGGACCAGGCCGGCGGCATGGAGGGCGCTCGCCCCCCAGGGGTCGCCGTTGGCGCGGGGATTCGACCCGAACAGCGGCGGGATCGCCGACTGCAGGATGGCCGCCAGCCCGAGGGTCAGCATGACGACCGTGAAGTCGGGCCGGCCCAGGGCGAAGCGCAGCACCAGGGCCTGAAACGCCAGCCCGATACCGGCGGTGACCCCGGCCCCCACCACCAACGCCAGCCAGAACGGCAGGCCCCCGGACAGCACCAGCCACGACGTCAAGAAGGCGCCGAAGGCCAGCATTTCTCCCTGGGCGAAGTTGATGACCCGGGTGGCCCGGAACACCACCGTGAAGCCCAGCGCCACCAGGGCGTACACCGATCCCAGGGCGATGCCGGCGAACAGCAGCTGGGCGAAGGTCGTCACGGTAGCGGCTGGCCCAGGTACGCCGCCACGACCTTCCCGTCCGCCTGGACCTGGGCCGGCGTCCCGCAGGCGATGACCCGGCCGAAGTCGAGCACCAGCACCCGGTCGGCTAGCCCCATCACCACGCCCATGTCGTGCTCGACCAGCAGCACCGTCGTGTCGGTGTCGGCGTGTAGCCGGCCGACCAGCTCGGCGATCTCGCCCCGCTCGCCCCGGCTCATGCCCGCCACCGGCTCGTCGAGCAGCAGCAGCCTGGGCTCCATGGCCAGCGCCCGGGCGATCTCGACGCGTTTCTGCATCCCGTAGGGCAGGGAGCCCACCGGCCGCTGCGCCACCGCGGCCGCGCCGACGAAGGCCAGCGCCTCCCAGGCGGCCCGGCGGTTGGCGGCCTCTTCCCGGCGCGCCGCCGGCAGCCGCAACCCGCTGCCGACCAGGCCCGCCCGCATGGCGTGGTTGCGGCCCACCAGGACGTTGTCCAGGGCGGTCAGCGGCAGGAACAGTCCCAGGTTCTGGAACGTGCGGGCCATTCCCGCCCCCGCCAGCTCATGCGCCCGGAACGCCAGCAGGTCCTGGCCGAAGTACCGCACCGTGCCGGATGAGAGCGGAGTTATCCGGCTGAGCAGGTTGAACAGGGACGTCTTGCCGGCGCCGTTCGGCCCGATGACGGCGAACAGCTCGCCGGCGGCCACGTCGAAGCTGACGCCGTCGAGGGCGGCCACCGCCCCGAAGCGCAGCGAAAGCTCCCGGACCTCGAGGGCGTTCACGCCTGCTTCACCCCGAGGTAGGTCGACAGCACCTGCTCGTCTGCGAGCAGTTGGGAAAGGGGGCCGTGGGCGCGGATCTCGCCGGTATGTATGAGGTACCCGTCGCGGGCCACGGCCTGGGCCAAGGCGCTGGACTGCTCAACGACCACGAGCGTGGTGCCCTCGGCGTTGATCTGGGCGAGGGCGGCGGCGATCCCCTGGGTGACGAGGGGCGCCAGCCCGAGGGACGGCTCGTCGAGCAGCAGCAGCCCGGGCGAGCTCATCAGCGCCCGACCGACGGCCAGCATCTGTTGCTCGCCCCCGCTCAGCAGGCCGGCCGGTTGACCGAGCCGCTCGGCCAGGCGGGGAAACAGCGCCAGCACCCGATCCCGCTGTTCGCCTCGGCGTTGCTTGTGCCGGCGCCCGAGCGGCCCGGTGCGGAGGTTCTCGTCCACTGTCAAGGTGGTGAAGACCCGCCGGCCTTCCAGCACCTGGGCCATCCCCGCCGCCACCAGCCGGGCCGGGTCGGCGCCGGTGACCCGTTGGCCGGCGTAGCGCACCTCGCCGGCCAGGATCCGGCCCCCGTGGAAGCGCAGCAACCCCGAGATGGCCCGCAGCAGCGTGGTCTTCCCCGCCCCGTTGGGACCGAGGAGGCATGTCGCGCCGCCGTCGGCTCCCTCGAGGGTGACGGCGTCGAGGGCCAGTCCGGGCTCGTAGGCCACGGTGAGGTCGCGGACCTCGAGCAGGGCGCTCATGCGCCGCCCAGGCCCGTCAGACACCAGGCCAGCACGTCGGGGTCCGCCGCCGCGGCGACGGTTCGCGCCGCTCGGACTGGCACCTCCTGTGTTCCCCCTAACTGACAGGTGATTCAGGCGCCATGCAAGCAGCCGGTGCCGAGGCTGTCAATCCCGGATTGACGTCAGACCCGTCGCCCATACACCAGCAGGGGTGCCAACGCCATCACCGAGCCCTGGTAGTCGTCGCCGAATCGCTGGATCAGCTCGGCGTCATCGATTGTCGGGCGGCCGAAGACCCTCGCGGTTCACGATCCCGCCTCCGCACCGCCGGTCACCTCGCCCGGGCCCGCCGGCGAGAACGGTCCAGTTGCCGGCTCGGTAGGAGGCACCGGAGAAGCCGACATTGGGATTGACGTAGGTGACCACGAATCCACCGTGACCCGCGTCTCGACGGTTGCGATGGTCGATATCAACAAACCGGCGGCGCCCCGGCGGCGCCTCCGCACCGCCTCCGCGCCGCCTCCGCGCCGCCGGTCACCTCGCCGGGGCCCCGCGGGCGAAACTGTGAGCCCCCAGCGTTCTCAGCACCATTTCGCACCACATATGGTCGATTTTGATGCCGAGAACGTTTGGGGCGCCCGGTTTAACTCGCCTCAACGCCGATCCGAAGCCCGGTCACGACCTGAGGGCCGCGGCCGTGGCCGCGGCGCCCGCCCAGCGGCCGACGGGTTGGGTCGGCTCACCGGCCGACGGTGTAGTTCAACGTGATGGTGCCGCCGTCATGGGCTGTGTGGCTGTCCAGCCGCAATGGCGTCTTGCGCCCGCTCCATGCGAAGGGTTTGCCGGCGCCAAGCATCGTGGGCACGACCAGGA
>DATARN010000082.1:0-59896 GCA_036264135.1 Acidimicrobiales bacterium | reverse complement strand
GAGCGCATGCTTCGCATACCACGAACGCTCGCCGCCGCTGCCCTCGCTGGAGTATTGGTGGCCGCCACCGCCTGCGCCCACCCTGCCCCGACGCCCGCACCCGGCGCCCCCACCAGCACCGAGGCATCCGCCCCGGACAGTGGCCAGTCGGGCGACGCCAAGACGGTCACCGCAACCTTCGGCCACGACGACGCCGCCGACAACTACGACAAAGCGCTGGTCCCTGATGGCTCGAAGGTGTTCGTCGCCGAGAACGTGCACGACGGGCTGACCACCGTCGTCCTCGACGTGCGGGGCCTGGTGCCCAACCACGCATACGGCGCCCACGCGCACGCCAAGCCCTGTGGGCCCAAGCCGGAGGACGCCGGCGCGCACTACCAGCACAACGCCGACCCCGTGAAGCCGTCCGTCAACCACGCGTTCGCCAACCCCATGAACGAGATCTGGCTCGATTTCACCACCGACGCCAAGGGCAACGCCACCAAAGCGTCCACCGTGGACTGGGCGTTCGGGGCGACGCCGGCGGGGGTGACGGTCGTCCACCGGTTGTCGGGCCGCTGTGATGTCGTGCTGTTCTTCACCACCGACCGCGGCGCCTTCGCCCGCCGGCTGGACGGCATCGGCAAGGTCATCGCGCCCGCCGGCGCCGGGTGGATCGCATGGCCCAAGAAGGCGGCCAGGCTCGCGACCGACATGACCGAAGACGTGGTCCGCGAGGCGGCCCTGCCGCGAGGCCTGGTGGACGTCAAGGTGTGCGCCATCGACGAGGTGTGGAGCGGCTTGAAGCTGGTCTGGCGCAAAGAGCTGCGCTGACGCGAACGGACCCGGCCCCCGAAGGGTCCGGGTCCGAACGACACGCCCACGCGTGGTTACATCATGCCGCCCATACCGCCCATACCGCCCATGCCACCCATGCCGTCCATGCCGCCCATGCCGCCGCCACCGCCGCCGGCGTCCTTCTTCTCCGGCTTGTCGACGATCAGCACTTCGGTGGTGAGCAGGAGGCCGGCGATCGACGCGGCGTTCTGCAACGCCGAGCGGGTCACCTTGGCCGGGTCGATGACCCCCACCTTGAGCAGGTCCTCGACCGCGCCGGTCACGGCGTTGAGGCCGTTGGACCCGGTTTCGCGCTCGACCTGCTGGACCTGGATGCCGCCTTCGAGGCCGGCGTTGAGGGCGATCCATTTCAGGGGCTCCTCGAGCGCCTTGGCCACGATGAGGGCGCCGGTCGCCTGGTCGCCGGTCAGGGTGGCGGCCAGGTTCTGCACCGCCGGCCGGCTGCGGATCAGGGCGGTGCCGCCGCCGGCGACCACGCCTTCCTCGATGGCCGCCCGGGTCGCCGACAGGGCGTCCTCGATGCGGTGCTTCTTCTCCTTGAGCTCGACCTCGGTCGCCGCCCCCACCTTGACGATGGCGACGCCGCCGGCCAGCTTGGCCAGCCGCTCCTGCATCTTCTCCCGATCCCAGTCGGAGTCGGTTTGCTCCATCTCCTTGCGGATCTGGCTGATGCGGGCCTTGACATCGGCCTCGCTGCCGCCGCCGTCGACGATGGTGGTGTTGTCCTTGGTGATCACGATCTTGCGGGCCCGGCCCATGAGGTCCAAGGTGGCGTTCTCCAGGCGAAGCCCGACGTCCTCGGAGATGACCTGGCCGCCGGTGAGGACAGCCATGTCGGCCAGCATCGCCTTGCGGCGGTCACCGAAGGCCGGGGCCTTGACGGCACAGGAGTTGAACGTGCCGCGGATCTTGTTGACCACCAGGGTGGCCAGGGCCTCGCCCTCGACGTCCTCGGCGATGATCAGCAGGGGCCGGGCGGTCTGCATGACCCGCTCCAGAACCTTGACCAGGTCGTGGACGGCGCTGATCTTGCCACTGGTGATGAGGATGTAGGCGTCCTCCAGGATGCACTCCTGGCGCTCCTGGTCGGTGACGAAGTAGGGCGACAGGTAGCCACGGTCGAACTGCATGCCCTCGGTGAACTCCAGCTCCAGCCCGAAGGTGTTCGATTCCTCGACGGTGACCACGCCGTCCTTGCCGACCCTGTCGATGGCGTCGGCCAAAACCTCGCCGATGTTGCGGTCGGCGGCCGAGTTGGCCGCGACCTGGGCGATCTCCGCCTTGTCGTCGACCTCCTTGGCCTGCTCCTTGATGGACTTGACGACCTCCTTGACCGCCAGGTCGATGCCCCGCTTGAGTGACAGGGGGTTGGCGCCGGCCGCCACGTTGCGCAGTCCCTCATGAACCAGCGCCTGGGCCAGCACGGTGGCGGTGGTGGTGCCGTCGCCGGCCACGTCGTTGGTCTTGGTGGCAACTTCCTTGACCAGCTGGGCGCCCAGGTTCTCGAAGGGGTCGTCGACCTCGACGTCGCGGGCGATGGTCACGCCGTCGTTGGTGATCGTCGGGGGGCCGAAGCTCTTGGCCAACACCACGTTGCGGCCCTTCGGGCCCAAGGTGACCTTGACGGCGTTGGCCAGCTTGTCGACGCCGGCCTCCAGGCTGCGGCGCGCGGTCTCGTCGAACTTGAGGATCTTGGGCACTACTTGGCCACCTTGGCGAGAACGTCACGGCTGGTGAGGATGAGCACGTCGTCCCCATCGATGGTGATCTCGGTGCCGCCGTACTTGGAGTAGACGACCGTGTCGCCGACCGCGATGTCGAGCGGGATCAGCTCGCCGGTGTCGGCCCGCCGGCCCGGGCCGACGGCCAGAACCTCGCCCTGCTGGGGCTTCTCCTTGGCGGTGTCGGGAATGACGAGGCCAGATGCCGTCTTCTCTTCGGCTTCGTTCTGGCGTACGACGATGCGATCGTCGAGGGGCTGCAGGTTCATGGTTGTTGCGCCTCCGTGTGGCCTAGCGGTTAGCACTCTCTCTGTACGAGTGCTAACGATAGCGGCGTTAGGAGGAGACTTCAACCGGCGGACGCCATTGGCGCCCCTGTTTTGCGCCTGGGAAGGGTCTGTGAACCCGGCCGGACGTGCTCCTTGACCAGCCGAACGACCGGGAGCGGGAGGGGGACGACCGGGACCGGGAGGGGGACGACCGGGAGCGGGAGGGGGACGGGCTGCGCCGGCCCGATCAGCTGAAGGGTAGGCGCAGGTTGGGATTGGCCGCCTGGTCGAGGGCGGTGGGCCCGTCGGCCTGGAGGCGGTGCCAGGCGGTCACGCCGATCATGGCGGCGTTGTCGGTGCACATGGCCCGGCTGGGCACAAAGGATTCGAGGCCATCTTCGGCGCACACCTCGCTCACCCGGCGCCGCAGCGCCGAGTTGGCGGCCACCCCGCCGCCGATGCAGATGCCGTGGGCGCCGATCTCGCCGGCCGCCCGGCGGGCTTTGGTCACGAGGACGTCGACGACCGCCTCCTGGAAGGAGGCAGCAACGTCGGCGACTTCCACGTCGGGGTGCTTGCGGACGTAGTTGATGACGCTGGTCTTCAAGCCCGAAAAGGAGAAGTCGTACCCCTCGTCCTTCATGGCCCGGGGGAAGGCGATGGCGTGGGGGTCGCCGGCGCCGGCGAGGCGGTCGATGGCGGGGCCGCCGGGATAGCCAAGTCCGAGGTAGCGGGCGACCTTGTCGAACGCCTCGCCGGCGGCGTCGTCAATCGTCTGACCGAGCAGCCGATACCGGAATGGGAATCCCGGGCCGTCCGAGGCCGACATGGCGATGAGCAAGGTGTGGCCGCCCGAGACCAGCAGCACCACCAC
The DNA here is from genome assembly GCA_036264135.1 of Acidimicrobiales bacterium. GTDB lineage: Bacteria > Actinomycetota > Acidimicrobiia > Acidimicrobiales > Palsa-688 > DATARN01. Next base: position 56,195 of record DATARN010000082.1, on the reverse strand, counting down.
CGGGAGGGCCATGTCCGGCCGCTCCAAGAAGGCGGCGTGCAGGTGGGCCTCCATGTGGTTCACGCCGACGAACGGCACGTCCCACGCCAGGGCATACGCCTTGGCCGCGCTCATGCCCACCAGCAGCGAGCCGATCAGCCCGGGACCGACGGTGGCCGCCACCGCCCCGATTCCACCGTGGCGGGGGTCGACGGCGGCCTCCACGAGGGACTCGGCGACAACGGGCGTCAGCAGCTCGACATGGGCCCGGCTGGCGACCTCGGGTACGACGCCGCCGAAGCGCACGTGAAGGTCGATCTGGCTGCTCACCACCGACGAAAGGACACGATGGCCGTCCTCGACGACGGCGGCCGCCGTTTCGTCGCATGACGTCTCGATGGCCAGGATTTTCACCGAGAGAGCCCGATGTCGGCATCGTCGATCACGGTCGACCCCCGAACCGCGGCCTCAATCGCCGCCAGCCGGGCGGTGTACTCCGGCGTCCCCAACCCGTCCGCCCACATGATCAGGGCGTCCTCGCGGGATTCGGCGTAGTAGTTCTTGCGCACGCCGGCGGGCTCGAAGCCGAACCGGCGGTACAGCGCCTGGGCGCCGGCGTTGCTCATCCGCACCTCGAGGGTAATGCGGGTGGCACCCTTGGCTTCGGCCTGGCGGGCGGCGTTGAGCAGCAGCCGGGTGGCGATCCCGTGGCGGTGCCACGCCGGGTCGACGGCGATGTTGGTGATGTGGGCGTCGTCCTCGACCAGCATGACCCCGCAGTAACCGACGATCGTCGAATTGATCCGGGCGACGTAATAGATGCGGCTGTTGCGCAGGTTGAGCTCGCTCATGAACAGCGGCAGGGACCACGGCCGGGGGTACACCTGGGACTCGATGCGCATCACCGCCCGCAGGTGACGCCGGCGCATGGGCACCAGGTGCACCACCGGACCGTCGGAGTCGGGGGCGGGAGGCGGCGGGGGCTCGACATGGGCACGCGAGACCACGGCTACCCCATCTCCCGAACGGCCGAGGCCGGCGACTCCCCCGAGGCCGCTCCCGCCGACGCCGGCGAGGCCGAGGTCAGCGAAGCGGAATCCCGCGACTCCCAGCTGATGCGCACATCCGCCTGGCGCAGGTACAGCGGCGCCAACTCGCCGGGGGCCACGAACTCCTCCCGCACCGCGAGCGGGTGGGCCAGCTCCACCAGCACCGTGGCCGCCGGGTAGGCGCTGCCCGCGTCGGCCACCTCCAGGCGGTCCACGTCGGCAAGCAGCGACGCGTAGCGAATGGCGCCGTCCCCGACGGCCAGCGCCTCCTCCCGGGCGGCCACCAGCTCCGACACCAGCTGGTCGGGGGAGGTGACCTGGTGCTCCGTGACCCGTTGCACCCCGCCGGGAACGGCGCGGTACCAGGCCCAGAAGACCTCGCCGCGGCGGGCGTCGACGACGCTGGCGATGAGGCGGCTCACCCGGCGATGCGGGTAGGCGAGCAGGTCGAGGCTGACCTGGCCGATCATCGGGACCCGCAGCGCCGTGGCCAGCGCCTTCCCGGTGGCCACGCCCACTCGGAGCCCGGTGAACAGGCCCGGCCCGACGTCGACCGCGACGGCACCGACCGAGGACAGGGGCACACCCGACTGGCGGCACAGGTAGTCGATGGCGGGCACCAGGGTTTCGGCGTGGCGCCGGCCCCGCGCCAGGTGGAAGGAGGCCAGCGGGCCGTCCTGGTCGCCCAAGGCGCAGCCCACTTGGGGCGTGGCGGTGTCGATCCCGAGGACGATCACGCGCCGACCGCCGACGCCAGCGAGGACAGCCGACCGGTCCAGCGAGGACCGACGGACGACAACGTCAGCACCCGCTCGTCCTCACCGTTCCCGGTGCCCGACCGGTCGCCGAAGGCGATGTGGACGTCCAGGTGGTCGGCGGGCAGGACCGGCGAGGCGACGTCGCCCCACTCGACAACCGTGACGGTGACGTCCTCGATCATCTCGGCCAGGCCCAGGTCCAGCACCTCTTGCAAGTGTTCCAGGCGGTAGAGGTCGGCATGTAGCAGGCGGCGGCCGCCCGGGGCGTCGTAGCTGCGCAGCAGGGTAAATGTCGGGCTGGTCACCGCCTCCTCGACCCCCATGGCCCGGGCCAGGCCTTGGGTGAACACCGTCTTGCCGGCGCCCAGCTCGCCGCCGAGGAGGATCAGCTCGCCGTGCTCCAGCAGCGGGGCCACGGCGGCCGCCAGCGCCTGGGTGTCGGCCACCGCGTGCGACGCCACCCGGATCACCGCGGCGCCCCCGCCAGCGCTTCCTTGGCCCGCACGAAGTCGGCGCGCATCCCGGCCAGGACCTCGCCGCTGCCGCGCAGCGCCGCCGCCGGATGGAAGGTGGGGACCAGGACCGCCGAGCCCCACGGGTACACCCGGCCCCGGGTCCGGTTGATCCCGTCGGTGGTCTTGAGCAGCAGCTTGGTCGAGAAGTTGCCGAGGGTCAGGACGACCCGGGGCGCGATCAGCTCGACCTGGGCCTCCAACCACGGCCGGCACGCCTCGATCTCAGCAGGGAGGGGGTCGCGGTTGTTGGGCGGCCGGCATTTGACGACGTTGGCGATGTACACCGCCTGGCGGGGCAGGCCGAGCTCCTCGAGCAGGAGCCGGTCGAGCAGCTTGCCGGAGCGGCCCACGAACGGCCGGCCCTGCACGTCCTCGTCGTGCCCCGGCCCCTCGCCGACGATCATGAGGTCGGCGTCGGGGGCGCCCTCACCGAAGACGACGGTCGTGCGGCCCCGCGCCAAGGGGCAGCGCTGGCAGGTCAGCGCCTGGTCGCGGACCTCGGTGAGCGTGGGCACGACAGCCGATGCTACTGGGGGGGCCTGGGGAAAAGGGGGCCCGGTCGGCTCCCCGCCCGTCATCGGCGCCGGTCCGCGGCGGCGGAACGGATGGCGTCTTCCACCACCCGGGCAGCCATGAAGCGGACCTGGTCGAGCGGCGCCGTCACCCCGCCGACCGACGCCGCGACCATGGCGTCGCCGTCGACGGTGGTGTGGGCCGGCTCCAGCGCCCGGGCCAGGCCGTCGTGGGCGGACTGGGCGATCAGGAAGCAGCCGAGCTTGTCCACGGTGGCGTTGGTGGCCACCACGCCGATGGTGGTGTTGCCGAGCGGCGAAACAGTCGTGGAGGGCCACTCGGGCCGGGCCGGCCCCCGCAGGTCCCCGAAGGCGTTGACCACGACCAGGGCGGCCACGACCAGCTCGCCGGTTCGTGCTGCCGCCGTGCCGACCCCGGCCGGCCGGCCCTGCTCGAGTCCCTGCCACAGGCCGACGGTCGCCCCGGCGCCGGCGCCCACCGGGCCCATCGCCACGTCGCCGGCCGCCGCCGCCACGCACGCCGCGTAGCCGGCGGCGGCATCGGGGCGCACCGTGGGATCGCCGACCAGCAGGTCGAACAGCACCGCCCCGACCACGATGGGTACCGGCCCCGCCGGCGTGGGGACGCCGATCCCCCGCTCCTCACACCAGCGCACCACGCCGTCGCAGGCCGCTAGCCCGAACGCCGAACCTCCGGTCAGGACCACAGCGTCGACTCGGCTCACCGTCCGCTCGGGTGCCAGCAGGGCCCACTCGCGGGTGCCGGGCGCGCCACCACGTACCTCCCCCGAGGCGACCGTCCCCTCGGGCAGCAGGATCACCGTGCACCCCGTCCTGGCTCGCTCGTCGGTCCAGTGACCGACGCGCACGCCGGGGACGGCGGTGATCACCGCGACAGGGCGACCGGCTGGGTCCGCTGGGCGAAGCCGATCAACAGCGTGGCCAGCTCGCCCCGCCGCTCCAGCATCACCATGTGCCCGCACCCCGGCAGGACGTGAAGCTCGGCAACCGGGATGTGGTTGGTCATGTACCGGGCGTGCCACACCGGCGTCAGCAGGTCCCGGCTGCCCACCACGACCATCGTCGGCGCCTTGATCGAGGGCAGCACGTGGCGGACGTCGAGGTTGAGCAGCGTCTGGATCAGCCGGGCCAGGATGTCGGGGGGCACGGATGACGACGCTTCGCGTAGGAGTTCCACGTGCGTCGGCGACGGGTTGCTCCCGAAGGCCAGGCGGCAATACATGGCCGCCAGGTCGCCCCGCCGGCCGCTGGCCCGATTGTGGCTGCGGCCGGCCAGCGGGGTGAGGCCCCGCATCAACTCGGCGGCGGCGGCGGGCAGACCGTTGCCCAGCACCGGGCTGGCCGAGGTGGCGACCAGGACGAGGGAGGCGATGGCGGACGGAACGAGCTCGGGGTGGTCGTTGAGCAGTTCCAGCAGCACCATGCCGCCCAGCGAGTGCCCCACCGCCACCGCGTCGTGCAGATCGAGGGCCCGCACCACTTCCTCTACGTCGCTGGCCATGGCTTCCAGGGTGTAAGCGTCGCTTCCCGCCCGGGAGCGGCCGTGGCCCCGGATGTCGACCGCCACCACCCGGTATCCCGCCGCGACCAGGTCGAGCAGCTGGTAGTGCCAGATGAGCGACGTCTCGGTGACCCCATGGACCAATAGGAACGGCCGACCTTCCCCCCGTTCGATCACGTGGATCTCGCCGCCGTCGCGGGCAGGAACAGTCCGGTGGGTGGTCCCCTCCGGTTCCCGGAAATCCTCGCTGGCGACGGGGTCCGGCCCGGCGCGCCAGCGGCGAAACGCCACCGCCCCGGCCACCGCCCCCCCGGCCAGGCCGACGGCCGTGGTCGCCGCCCCGATCAGGGCCAGGCGGGATTTCTTCACCGTTGGTACATCCGGGGCACCCGCGACGACACGCCGCACACCACCTCATAGGCGATGCTGCCGACGCGCTGCGCCCACTCCCACGCCGTGATCTCCTCGTCGCCTTGCCGGCCGACGAGGACGGCGGTGTCCCCGGCCGCCACGTCGGCGTCCGGGCCGCAGTCCACCAGAATCTGGTCCATGGTCACCGTCCCCGCAATGGGGTAACGCCGGCCACCGATGAGCACCTGGCCGCCAGTGCTTGACAGGCTGCGGGTCACACCGTCGGCATACCCCAACGGGACGGTGGCGATGACCGACCGGCGGGACAGCCGGTACCTGAGTCCGTAGGAGAGGCGCTCGCCGGCGTCGACCACCTTCACGTAGGAGACGTGGGCGGCGAGCGTCATGGCCGGTCGGAGGCGGGCGCAGGCGCCTTGGTCGCGCAGGGCGGCCGAGGGGGCCAGGCCGTACAGGGCGATGCCGCAGCGCACCAGGTCGAGGCGGCTGGCGGGGTGGAGGAGGGCGCCGGCGGAGTTGGCGGCGTGGAGCAGGCGGGGGGCGATGCCGTGCTCGGCCAGCCGGTCGGCGGTGCCCAGGAACCGGGCCAGCTGCTCCGCCGTCTCCGGCGCCGCCGGCTCGTCGGCCACGGCGAAGTGGGTGTAGAGGCCCTCCAGCGCCAGCCACTCGTCGGCCGCCACCCGGCGGCCCAGGTCGACGGCGCCGGCGGGAGCGGCCCCCACCCGGTGCATCCCGGTGTCCACCTTCACGTGCACCGGCGCCGGCTGGCGTCCCCGGGCCCGCGCCGCCTGGCTCAGGGCGTCGGCGCCGCCGGCGGTGTACAGCGTGGCCGTCAAACCGGAGGCGACGACTTCGGCCATGGCCTCGGCGGGCGGCTCGGACAGCAGGAGGATGGGTGCGGCGACGCCGGCGGCGCGGAGGTGGCGGCCCTCTTCCACCAGAGCCACCGCCAGCCATGTCGCGCCCCCGGCCAGGGCGGCCTCGGCCACCTCAACGGGCCCGTGGCCGTAGCCCCACGCCTTTACGACGGCGCACAGCTGGGCGGGGGCCACCAGCCCCGCCAGCAGCGCGGCGTTGTGGCGGATGGCCCCGAGGTCGATCTCGGCCCACGCCGGCCGCAGCGCGTCTCGCTCGGTAGTGGCCGGCCGGACGCTCATGTCACCACCCGGCGCGGGCGAATCTGTGAGCCGCTGGAGTTCTCAGCATCGTGGTGACCAAATATGGACGAAAACGATGCCGAGAACCACGGTGACTCACAGTTCCCGCCAGACGAAGCGGACGGAGCGGACGGAGCTGACGGGCGTGGCGGGGCCGGCGGGGCGCTCCAGGCGGAGACCAACCCGTTCGGGCGGAAAACGGCGTTCATCCGGCGGCGGCCGACAGCCAGTCGGCGACCAGGTCGGGGAGGTCGCCGGCCACCAGGCCGACGGCCCGGCCGAGGCCGGCGGCCCGGCCGTGGACATGGGCGGCGAGGACGGCGGCCTCGGGGCCAGCGACGCCCTGGGCCAGGAACGCCCCGATAACCCCGGAGAGGACGTCGCCGGTGCCCGCGGTGGCCAGGCGGGGGGAGCCGCTGGCGGTGAAGAAGACCCGGCCGTCGGGTGCCGCGACCAGGGTGGTCGAGCCCTTGAGCAGCACCACCGCCCCCGACGACGTGGCCAGGGCGCGCACCGCGCCCAGCCGGTCGTCGCCGGGCGGGCCACCTGTCAAGCGGGCGTACTCGCCCTCGTGGGGCGTGATGACGGTGGCCGCGGGCCGGCGGGCGGCGACGTGGCGCAGCCGTTCCACCGAGCCGAGGGCGTTGATGCCGTCGGCGTCGACGACGGCGGGCACCTCAACGTGCTCCAGCATGGCGACCAGCGCCGAGGTGACCGAGTCGGCGCGGCCCAAACCGGGGCCGGTGACCAACGCCCGGCACCGCTTCGTCGCCTCGACCGCCGGGCCGTCCCAGCCGGCGGCGGGCAGCTCCACGCCGACGGTTTCCCCCGACGGCAGCGACGACAGGGGGGCGCCGGGTACGCCGAGGCGGACGTAGCCGGCGCCGGCGCGCATGGCCGCCCGGCTCACCATGGTGGGGGCGCCCATCATCCCCGGGGAGCCGGCGACCACCATGACGGCGCTCCGCCACTTGTGCGTCTCGCGGGGCCGGGGGGGCAGCCAGCGGGTCTCCCAGTCCGTCACCAGCCAGGCGGTGGCCTCGGCCTCCACGCCGGCGCCCAACCCGATGTCGGCGACAACCACCAGCCCGGCCAGCTCCGGGCCGCGGCCGAGAAGCAGGCCGGGCTTGTAAGCCTGGAAGGTCACGGTGGCCACCGCCGGGAGGGCGCCGCCCGCCACCACGCCGGTGTCGCCGGCCAGGCCGGAGGGGATGTCGACCGCCAGGACCGGGGCGCCCCCCGGATCGGGCGGCTGGTAGGAGCCGCGGAAGCCGGTGCCGTAGGCGGCGTCGATGACCAGATCGGACAACGGCAGCCGGGAACCGCCAGCCAGCGACGCCGCGTCGAGCATTGCCACCCGGACGCCGCGGCGAGCCAGGACCTGGGCGGCGGCCCGGCCGTCGGCGCCGTTGTTGCCCTTGCCGGCCACGACCACCACCCGGCGTCCGTAGGCGCCGCCCAGCAGGTCGAGGGCGACGCGTGCCACCGCCCGCCCGGCCCGGCCGATGAGCACGTCGACCGGCTCGGCGGCGCCCTTGTCGACCGCCGCCATTTGGGCGGCGGTAACGACCGGGATCACGAGGCGGTGACCACCACGGCCTCGGCGACGGAGTCGGTGTGGGTCAGCGAGACGAACCACTGCCCCACCCCCTGGTTTGCCGCCAAGGCGGCGGCGGCGCCCACGACCTGCAGCCGGGGCTGGCCGCCGGGCAGGCGAACCACCTCGACGTCGGTCCAGCGGAAGGCGCCGACACCGACACCCAGCGCCTTCATGGCCGCCTCCTTGGCGGCGAAGCGGGCCGCCAGCGAGGGCGCCGGGTCGTGCTGGCGGCCGGCGTAGGCCCGCTCGCCGGCGGTGAACAGGCGCGTCGCCATTCCCGGGCGCCGCCCGAGGACGGTGCGGAAGCGCCCGATGTCGACGGCGTCGATCCCGAGTCCGAGCGCGGCTAGCCCTTCCAGCGTTCGGCCAGGACGTAGACCGGCTCGGTCAGCAAGGTGAGCAGCGGGACGCTGGCCAGCCCCTCGTCGTCGAAGGCGGGCTCGGTCTCGGTCACGGCGTCCGACAGGGCGGCGTAGCGGTTGCGGTAACCGGACAGGACCTGGCGGGCGGTGGCCGGCGCCAGGTAGTCGTGGAAGGCGACATGAAGGAGGGTCATCCCCGTCACCGCGTTGGCCTTGGTCTCGGGAATGAGGATCAGGCTGCGACCGTCGCGCCCGCCGCGGGCGACAGTCACCTCACGTTCCTCCGCCACGTGGTGCTTGGTGCCGAGCAGGCGGGGGTCGCGTTCGGTTCGCGACGGCATGCCGAGGGAGATGCCGCCCCGGTCGATGACCTCGATGGTGGCGTCGGTGGCGACGTCACCGGCGATGCGGTAGCGGGTGAAGCCCTCGATCTCCGCCACACCGGCGTCGAGGGCCGCCAGGGCCCGCAGGGAGCGGTACGACAGGCAGTCGAGGCCCACCCCGGTCGCCAGGGTCTGGGCCACCAGCGGCACCTTGAGCAGGGCGTCCTCGCTGCGGGAGATGCCGACCGTCACCGTCTTGGCCTGGTGCTTGATGGCGTCGACGGGACGGGTCAGCTCGCCGGCGGCGTTGGTGAGGGCGTCCATGAGGTCGGCGACCACCGCGCTCGGTGTGCCGACCTTGCCGTATTCCACCTCGTAGCCCTCGATCGGGAGTACGCCGGTGGCGTAGCGCAGCAGCGACGCCACCTGGACGGCGGTCGAGGCTTCGAGATGGCCGTTGTACGTGCCCGAGCGCAGGCCGGCGAAGAACCGCTCGGTGGCCGAGTCCAGGGCGGGCCGCAGAAGGGCGAGGAGGCCGTCGCCGGTGGGGGCGGACAGGGCGGCACCGGAGGCCGCCATCCCGCCCGCCGGCCCCAGGGCGGACTCGATGGCCGCCTTGGCCTCCCGCAGCGGCCGGGCCTGGGCGTCGATGGCCAGGGCGGCCTCGTAGCCGAAGAGGTGGCCGACCATCGCCGACAGCACGAAGGCCACGTCTGGCGGCACCGCCGGCACCTCGATGGTGTGCAGGGCGGAGGCGAAGCGGCCCGCCTCGCCTTCACTGGCCACCACGATGGGCGCCGCCCGGTGGGCCCGGTAGATCGTGACCTCCTTGGCCACGTCGTCGGCGGTCGGTCCCGACAGCCCGGCGGCACACACCAGGATCATGGGCTCCGAGGACAGGTCGATGTGCTTCTTGTCCTCCGTGCCGTCCGAGGCGATGGAGTGGTAGCAGAGCTCCGACAGCTTGATGCGGATCTCCGCCGCGGCCACCCGGTTCGGACCGTTGCCCACGATCGCCCAGTGGCGACGCGTGGGGGCGACGTTGCCGGCAGCCACCGCGATGGCGTCGCGCTGGGCCAGCACCCGTTCCATGGCGTCGGGGAGGTCGCGGAGGGCCCGCAACGTCCGGTCGGCCCTCGCCGCCTGGGTCCGGTCACCGGGGCGCAGCTGACGGCCCAGGTCGAGGGCGAGAAGGAAGCCGGCGGCCACCTGGGCGTAGAAGGCCTTGGTCGACGCCACGCTCATCTCCACGTCGCGGCCGTCGGACGTGTAGAGGACCCCGTGGGACTTGTCGACCAGGTCGCTGTTGCGGCGGTTGACGACGGCGATGATCGCCGCCCCGCGGTTGCGGGCCAGGTCGACGGTGCGGTTGGTGTCGGTCGTGGTCCCCGACTGGCTGACCGCGATGATGAGGGTGTCGGACATGTCGTCGGCCAGGGCGAAACCGGACAGCTCGGTGGCGAGCACGGCGACGACGGTGACGGACCGGGAGTTCAGAGCGTCGGAAAGGGCGTTGGCCAGGCTGTGGCCGGCGACGGCGGCCGTGCCCTGGCCGATGACGCAGATCCGGGTGATGGCGCCGGCCCGCAGCCGCTCGACGATCTCCGGCGGCAGGGCGGCGGGGCCGACGTCGGCCGCCAGCAACCCGGTGCGCTCGTCGGTCACGATCTTGCCGCGGAGGGTCTTGCGGAACGACTGCGGCGCTTCGGTGATCTCTTTCAGCAGGTAGTGGTCGAAGCCGGCGCGGTCGATGTCCCTCGTGGTGATCTCGGCGGTGCGGAGCTCCTCGGGGGCAATGGGGAGAATGGACCCGTCGTAGGCCAGGCGGCGCACGCCGGCGAGGGTTCCCGCCCGGCGACCGTCGAGGACGACGACCTGCCCGGGGCCGCTGTGGGCGCCGTTGCCGTTGGCTGCGGGGGTGCTCTCACCGTCCATGCGGAGGTAGCACGGCGTCTCCTGGACGACGCCGTACGCCTCGCTGGCCACGATGAAGGCGTCCTCGGCCATGCCGACGTTGAGCGATTGGCCGCTGCCCCGCAGGGCCAGGTGCAGCTCGTCGGCGGCGGCGGCGGTGTTCACCGCGATGGCCATCGAGCCGTCGAACCGGGACACCGTCTGGCAGAACGCCTCGTCCATTGCCATCCCCTGCGCCAGCCGCCGCGACGTCAGGACGGGGACCACCTTGGTGTCGGTCGTGATCTCCGCCGCCAGGGCCAACCGCTCGGCGCTGCGGAGTTCCAGGTAATTGTCGACGTCGCCGTTGACGGCGGCCACCACGTAGGGCGCGCTCGGGGAGAGGGCGGCATCGAGCTCGTCGCCGTTGACGGGGTGGGCGTTGGCCTGGGAGACGATGCCGACGCTGGCCCAGCGGGTGTGGCCGAGCACGGTCACCTCGGCGTCGGGGCTGGCCAGGGCCAGGCGGAGCAGCGGGTCGGTGCTGATGGCGGCGCGCAGGGCGCGGGTGTTGTCGCCCAGCTCGCCGATCTCCGCCGCCGCCTTGTAGACGAGGCTGAGGTGGCCTCGGGGCGTGCGGACCGCCATGGAGGTGAACAGCGGATCGGAAACCCGCGCCCCCAGCATGGCCTGGGCCTCGGGTCCGTGGACGTCGATGCCGTGGCCGGTGATAAGGAGGTGAATGCCGGCCGAGTCCCGGCCCCGGACCTCCAGGCGGTCCAGGGCGGCCAGGGCGACCTGGATCGACCACAGGGCGTCGAGGGCGGCGGGGGCGGGAACGCCGCCGTCGCCGGCGAGCGCGGTGATGGCCCGGGCGGTATCGGGGCGGTCCCGGCCGAGGGCCCAGCCCACGTCGCGGAGGCGGACCAGCGCCGAGTTGATGCCTTCGAGGGCGTCGGGCGACGTTCGGAGCTGGCCGGAGTCAAGGCGCTCCTCCACCCCGTCGAGCAGGGCGGCCAGGGTCCGGCCTCGCGCCTCCAGCGCCTCGGCGCCACCGGCCACTGCCAGCACGCTGGCCACCCCGGGCGGCCCCCGCAACTCCGCGTCCACCGCTTCCAAGGCGGTCGCGACGACGGGGAACGCGCCCGCCGCCAGCGCCGCGATGTCGTGGTCGCCGGTCGTCGCCGCCGCCAGACGCCCGATGGCGTCGTCGACCCGATCGAGGAGGTTGTGAAGCTCGGGAGCCGGCCGGGACGAACGGCGCCGCAGGACGGCAATGATCCCGCACATGAACTGCCAGGGTACCGGCCGCAACGCCGAGCCACGGGATCGCCCAGCAGGAGTAGCGTGGCTCAGGTGGACCGAGACACCGCTCTGCGGTCGCGTTTCCATGAGGCGCTGGCCGTGGTTGACAGCACCCTTTCCGACCTGGTGCACACGGTGAACGACGAGGTCGCAGGCGCCACCGAGGCGCTGCTGCGCGACGACCGTGCGGCGGCGGGAGAGATCGAGTCGCAGAAGCACCTGTCCGATCCTCTGTACGACCAGGTCGGCCGGCAGGTCGAGGTGCTCGTCGCCCGCCAGGCCCCGGTGGCCAGCGATCTGCGGTACTTGCTGGCCGTGCTGCGCGCCGTCCCCGAGCTGGAGCAGTCGGCGGCGCTGGCGACCGAAATCGCCCACCGGGGGGGACTCGGCGTCGCCACCTCCCTCACCCCACGGGGACGGGCGCTGCTCACCCGCTGCGGTGACGTCGTCAGTGCCATGTGGCAGGAGCTGACCCGGGCCTGGGACGAGCGGCAGGCGGCCGGCGAGAACCTCGAGGCGGCGGGCGACGAGTTGCGGGACCTGCACAACAGCCTCACGACCGAAGTGGCCAGCTCCGACATGCCGGCGTCGATCGTGATGGACATGGCCCTGATCGGACGGTTCTACGAACGCCTCGGCGACCACGCCATCAACATCGGGGAACGCCTCGACGGCCTCAATTGCTGGCCCGCCCCAGCGGCGGCAGGCGAAGGCCAACCGGGAACGGATCGCGGCTGAGCGGGGCCGCCAGGACCGACGCCACGCTCGTCACAACTGCGGCGGGGGTCGTCGGCGGGTTTATCCAGGGTTCGGTGGTCCAGTGGCGAGGCATTCCCTACGCCGCCGCGCCGGTCGGTCCGTTGCGCTTCCTGCCGCCCCAGCCGACGCCGGCGTGGCGGGGGGTGCGTGAGGCGAAAGAGTTCGGATCGGCGGCGCCGCAGCCCACCTCGCCCATGCAGAGCCTGGTGGGCGGCCAGTCCGGCGGGTGGAGCGAAGACTGTCTCTTCCTCAATGTCTACGCCCCGGTGGAACGTCCCGCCGGCCAGCTTCTCCCGGTGATGGTCTGGATCCACGGCGGGGCCTTCATCGGCGGCTCCGGCTCGGCCCGCTGGTACGACGGCGGCCGTTTCGCCGCCGGCCCCGATGGCGGTGCGGTGGTGGTGACACTCAACTACCGGCTGGGCGCCCTCGGCTTCCTCGACCTGTCGTCCGCCGGGTTCGAGTCGTCGGGAAACCTCGGCCTGCTGGACCAGCTCGCCGCCCTGCGCTGGGTCCAGGACAACATCGCCGCCTTCGGTGGCGATCCCACCCGGGTCATGGTGTTCGGGGAGTCGGCGGGCGCCATGAGCATCGGCACCCTGCTGGCCATGCCGGCCGCCGCCGGCCTCTTCCACCGGGCCATCCTGCAGAGCGGCGCGGCGGCGGCGTACCACGACCGGGAGCAGGCGGAGGCGGTGGCCGCCCAGATGCTGGCCGCCTTCGGCGGTTCGGTGGACCGGTTGCGGGCCGCCCCCGCCGAGGAGGTCCTGGCCGCCCAGGCGGCGGTGACCGGGAGGTCCGATGGCCCGTCCTACCTGGCCTTTCGGCCCATGGTCGACGGTGTTCAACTCCCCGAGGCACCCGACGTCGCCATCCGCGGCGGCCGGAGCTGGGCGCCCCGGCACGAGGTGGCGGTGATCGTCGGCACCAACCGCGACGAGATGACGCTGTTCGTGCAGTTCGACGCCGGCGCCGACGACATGTCGGAGACGCAGCTCGAGCGCCGGGGGGTGGCCTTGTTCGGCGCCGAGCGGTGGCGTCACCTGGCCGGCGGCTACCGGCGCATCCGCCCCCATACCGCCGCCCGGTGGGTGGCGGTCACGACCGACCTGGTGTTCCGGATGCCGGCCGTCCGCCTGGCCGAGGCCCTGGCGGCGCAGGGACCGGCGCCGGTGTTCATGTACCGCCTGGACTGGTCGAGCCCGGTCCGGGGGGGCTACCTGGGGGCCACGCACGGCTTGGACATCCCGTTCATGTGGGACCTGCTCGACTATCCCGGCGTCGAGCTGTTCACCGGCACCGCCCCGGGTCGGCGGCAGCTGGCCCAGGCCATGCACGGCGCCTGGTTGGCCTTCGCCCAGCGCGGCGTGCCCGCCGCTCCTGACCTGCCGGCGTGGCCGGCCTACCGGCCACCCGCCCGGGCGACCATGATCTTCGACGCCCCCTGCCGGGTGGAGGAGGACCCTAACGGCGAGGAACGCCGCCTTTGGGACGCCGTCGCCTGACGGGACGGTACGGGTCGGTCAGCGGCACCATCCCGAGCAGGCCGCCGGCGAGGAGCCAGCAGCCGGCGGCGAAGATCACGCCGGCGGGGCGCTCCACGAAGGCCAGGCAGAGGGCGCCGACGGCGCCGACGACGAGCGCGTTGGAGACCAGCAGCAGCCGCAGGACGAAGAGTGCCCTGATCCGGCGCACGGCGGGGCGGCGCTAGCCGCCGCCCGTACCTCCGGTGGCGCCAGGGGTGGCGGTGCCCCCCGGAGCGGCGGTCGTGGCGCCGGAGATGGTGATGGTGGCGGCGGTGGTCGACCCGTCGGCGGCCTTGGCTCCGCTGACCACCACCGTCTGGCCCAATTGGAGGTCGGCGGTGGTACCGGCGGTCGTCTTGGTGATCTTGGTCGTCGGCGCCAGGTTGACCTTCACGGCATTGCCGGAGCTGTCGGTCAGGGTGACGACGGTGCCCTCCACGTCGGTCACCGTGCCCGTGGTGCGACCGCCCGCCGCCCCGCCGCCGAAGCCGCCGAAGCCGCCGGCGCCGGCCGTCCCGGTGCCGGTTCCCGCTCCTGCGGCGCTCCGACGGCCGGCTACTGCGGTGGCCAAGGCGGCGGTGACTCGGCTGTTGAGCGTCTTGTTGTCGTGGTGGCGCTGCAGGACGGCGCCGCCCCACACGCCGCAGGCGACGAAGAACAGCAGGGCCAGCAGGGCGATCACGCCCGGGACGCGGAGGCCCTTCGGGGCCTGGTTGACCCAGTCCTCGTCGTCGTCGCCGTAGCCGTCGTCAACCGGCGGCAGCGGATAGGAGATGGGTTGGGTGTCGGTCGAGAAGGGCGGTGCGGGGGGACTCAGTTCGGACACGGGGCTCCTTGCGGCTGGTAAGTCACTCGTAGCGCAGAGCGTCGATGGGCCGCAGCGATGCGGCCCGGTTGGCGGGATAGAACCCGAAGAACACCCCGACGATGACCGCCACCCCGAAGGCCAGGGCGATCGAGTACGGAGCGAGGACGGGCTGGACGCCGTCGATCTTGAACCGGGTGCCGACCAAGCCGACGGCGACGCCCACCAGGCCGCCGATGAGCGAGAGCAGGACGGCCTCGACGAGGAACTGGAGCAGGATGGCGCTCTTGGGCGCGCCGATCGCCTTGCGGATGCCGATCTCCCGGGTCCGCTCGGTGACCGTCACCAGCATGATGTTCATGACGCCGATGCCGCCGACGAGCAGCGAGATGCCGGCGACCATGCCGAGCAGCACGGTGAAGGTCTGGGTGTTCGACTGCGACGTCTGCAGCAGGCTGCCCTGGTTCAGGATCAGGAACGGCAGGGCGGCGGCGGTGGTGGCGTTGCGCGACGCCAGGATGTTGGTGATCTCGCTCTGGGCGGCGGTCAGGCTGTTGGACGACGTGCCCTGGACCACCAGCTGGCTGAAGGTGGTGGCGCCGGTGAGCTGGTCCTGCACGGCGGTGTAGGGGGCGATCGCCACCGCGTCCTGGTTCTGGACCCCGTTCGAGCCCTTGCTGGCCAGCACCCCGATCACGGTGAAGGCCGCGTTGCCCACCTGCACCCGGGCGCCGAGGGGGTTCTGGCCGGCGGTGAACAGGTTGGCGACGGCGTCGGTGCCGAGCACCATGACCCGGCTGCGGTTGGTCACGTCGTTCTGGTCGAACGCCCGGCCGGCGGCCACGTGGTAGTCGGTGGCGTCCAGGTACGACGGCGTGGTGCCGGTGATGGTGACGCTGTAGGTGGCGGCGTTGTAGGTCGCGGTCTCGCTGGCCGAGGCCACCGGGGACACCGACAGCACGTCGGGTGCCTGCGTCTTGTCCGACAGGGCCTTGACGTCGGCGATGGTGAGGGTCACCCGGCGGGACTGGGTGCCCGTCGTCGAGGGGCCGCCGCCGAAACGGCCCCGGTTGATCACGGTGATGGTGTTGGTCCCGAGGCTCTTGATGCGGTTCTGGACCGCCGTCGAGGAACCCTTCCCGACCGCCACCAGGACGATCACCGCGCCGACGCCGATGAGCAGGCCGAGGACGGTAAGCCCCGAGCGGAGCTTGTTGGCGCCGATCCCGCGAATGGCGATCCGGATGTTCTCGCCGATGTTCACGCCGTGGCCGCCTGGAACCGGGGGCCGCTCGGCTGCGGCGGCGGCGCGTCGATGGACGCCCGGCGCTCGTCGCTCACGATTTGACCGTCGCGTAGGCGGATGACCCGCCGGGCGTAGTCGGCGATGTCCTCCTCGTGGGTGATGAGGACCACGGTGCGCCGTTCGGCGTTGACCTGGCGGAAGATCTGCATGACGTCGACGCTCGACGCCGTGTCCAGGTTGCCGGTCGGCTCGTCGGCCAGGATCAGCGCCGGGTTGGTGGCGATGGCCCGGGCGACCGCCACCCGTTGCTGCTGGCCGCCGGACATCTCACTCGGGAGGTGGCCCATGCGGTCACCAAGTCCCACCGCCTCCAGGGCGATCATGGCCCGCGCCTCGCGGTCCTTGCGCCCCACGCCGGCGTAGGTCAGCGGCAGCTCGACGTTGGCCAGGGCGGACGTGCGGGGGATGAGGTTGTAGCTCTGGAACACGAAGCCGATCTTGCGGTTGCGGATCCGCGCCAGCGCCGCCTCGTCCAGCCGGCGGACGTCGATGCCGTCGAGCCAGTACCGGCCCCGGGTGGGGACATCGAGGCAACCGATGATGTTCATCATCGTCGACTTGCCCGACCCCGACGCGCCCATGATGGCCACGAAGTCGCCCCGCTCCACCGTCACCGACACCTCCCGCAGGGCGTGCACCTCGACCTCACCCATGCGATAGGTCTTCACCACGTGGCGCAGCTCGATGACCGGGTGGTCGGGCCGGGGCGCCCGGCCGTTGCGGCTGCTCATCAGCCCCCGCCGGTCCGGGTGGCGCCGCCACCACCACCGAACAAGCCCCCGCCGCCGCCACCGAGACCGCCGGCGCCGGTGCCGGTGCCGGTACGCGCCGAGGTGCCGGTCCCGCCGGCGGTGACGCTCACGGTCGGGGCGACGACCACATCGCCGGCGTTCAGGCCGCTCGTGATCTCGGTGTCCTGGTCACCGACTAGGCCAATGGTGACGACCTGAGGGATCTGCTTGCCGTTGCGGAGCAGGGTCACGGTGGAGGTCCCGCCGCGGGTGGTGACGTCGGCCGTCGGCAGGTACATGACATTGTCCTTCTGGTTCACGACCACGTTGACGCTGGCGGTCATCCCCGGCTTGACGGCCGCCGGCGGGTTGGTCAGCACCACCGTCACGTTGTAGGTCACCACGTTGCTGACGACGGTGGCGTTGACGTCGACCTTGGTCACCTGGCCGTTGACGGGCTGGTTGGGCAGGGCGTTCAGGGAAATGGTCGCCGCCTGGCCCACCTGGACCTTGCTGGCGTCGACCTCGGCGAAGCCCGAGACGACCTGCAGGGCGGACGTGTCGTCGATGGTGACGAACGCCGATGACGAGCTGGAGGACGAGCTGGACGACGACGCCGACGACGCGCCCGTACCGCTCGAGCTGGTGCTCGTCCCGCTGGCCGCCGATGTCCCGCCGCCGCTCACCGTCTCTCCGACGACGCCGCTGACGGTGGCGACGGTGCCGTCACTGGGCGCGGTCAGCGTCGTGTTGGCCTCGTTCTTCTGGGCCGTCTGCAGGCCGGCCTGGGCCTGGGCCACCTGGGATTGCGCCGATGCGACGCTGGCGGGGGTGGCAGAGGCTTTGGCGGCGTTGCCCGCCTGGGTCGACGCCAGACCGTCTTGGGCCGACAGCAGGCTGTTCTGGGCCTGCTGGACCGACTGCTGGTCCTTCAGTTGCCCGGTGGCCTGCTGCTGCTCGGCGTTGATGACCGCGTCGTTGTCCTTGAGCAAGGTGTTCTGATCGGCGTTGAGGATGGACGAACAGGACTGGCCGCTGCTCGAACCGCTCGAACCGGTCACGGTGACCGTGGCGCTGGTGCAGGTCGCCTGGTCGTTGTTGTACTGGTTGGTGTCACGCGTGAGCTGCGATTCCGCCTGGTTGATGGAGTTCTGGTAGCCGACGGCGTTCAGGGCGGCGCTCTGCTGGGCCGTCGCCAGGCCCGACTGGGCGGCCTGCACCTGCTGCTCACTGGTGGCCAGGGCGGCGGCATTCTGCGCCGCCGTGGCCGGCGTGAGCGGCTGTTCCACGTTGGCCAGGTTGGCCTGGGCCGAGTTCAGGGCCGCCTGGGCGGAGTTGAGGGCCGCCTGGGTCTGGCTGTCGTCGATCTTGGCCAGGACCTGCCCGGCCTTCACCTGGTCGCCGACCTTGACGTCGATTTCGGTCACCGTGCCGCTGGCCTGGAAGTTCACCGCCAGGGCGCTGGCGGGAGCCACGTTGCCGGTGGCGGTGACGGTGGACTGCACGGTGCCCTGCTGCACGGTGGTCGTCCGTACCGTGGCCTTGGCCGACGCCGAACTGTAGATCGAGTTGCCGGCCAGCACGGCGACGACGACGGTCGCCGTCGCCAGGCCCGCGCTGAGCAGGAACGTACGCCTCCTCGTGTTCATGGCCACGGTCAGCCGATCGACGTGGTGGTCGAGCCTCGCCCACCAAAGGCGGGCCGGAGGGCGGCGCAGTGCGCCATGGCCGCTTGCAGCGTCGGGTTGGTGGTGGTCGTCTCGCCGCTGGCCCCGGCCCGGCCACCGAACACCCCGGCGGCACCGGGACCGGTCGGGATGGTCGTCCCACCGTGGCTCGACAGGTAGCTGTTCAGGCAGTTGACATAGATCTGGACCTGGGGGTTGTTCTGGCGGTTGGGCAGGGTGCTGGCGCACGCCGTCACGGCGGTTTGCCACTGCTGCTCGGTGACGCCCGGCGGGATGGTCGTGGTCGGCGCCGGCCCCGTGGTGTCCGTCGTGCTGCCCGTGCCGCCCGCCCCGAAGCGGCCGCCGCCGCCACCCAGGCGAGCGTTGGCCGGCACCGTCACCCCATGGCTCTGCATGCAGGCGCGGAAGGCGGCCAGGCGGGCGGCGCCGTTGCCGCCGGCGGTGGTCGTCGGGGTGGTCGTCGTCGTCGCCGCCGTCGTGCTGCTGGACCCGCCGCAGGCCGCAGCCAGAAGCACCAGGGCGAACAGCCCGCAGACGGCAGCCGGGCGGGCCATCGAAATCCTGCTCATCCAAGTTCCTTTCCTGCTGCTCTCCATTGAGGAGAAAACCATGGGCGCCTGAAGGCAAGCTGAGACCACTCTGTGTCCACGATCAGAGGAAGCTCAGAGACGCGTACGGTGGCGGCAATGGACGATCGCGCTCGGCGCCCGGCGTTCCTGTTCGATCTCGACGGCACCCTCGTCGACTCGGTCTACCAGCACGTCATCGCCTGGCAGGAGGCCCTGGCCGAGGTCGGAATCGGGCTCTCGGTGTGGCGGATCCACCGCCGCATCGGTATGAGCGGTGGCCTCTTTCTGAACGCCCTTCAGCGCGAGACAGGCGTCATCCTCGACCACGACATCTTGACGCGCCTGACCACCGCCCACGCCGACCGCTACCTGGAGCACTCCCGCAGCGTCGTTCCGCTACCCGGCGCCCCGGAGCTGCTCCATTACCTCGGGGAGCGCGCGGTGCCGTTCGGCATCGCGACCAGCGGCTACGCCAGGACGGCGATGCCGGCGATCGCCAAGCTCGGCGTGCCCGACGACACGGTGGTTATCACCCGTGACCAGGTCGAGCGGGCCAAGCCCGACCCGGACCTGTTCCTGGCGTGCGCCGAGCGCCTCGGGGTCGACCCCCGCCACTGCTTCGTGGTGGGCGACAGCATCTGGGATCTCCTGGCCGCCCAGCGCGCCGGCGCCCTCGGCCTCGGCCTGCTCTCCGGCGGCTACGGCCGGGGCGAGCTGCAAGAGGCCGGCGCCTACCGGGTCTATGCCGACCCCCAGGAGATGGCGGAGCACCTGGAGGAAGTCGGGGTCCGCCCGCCCCGGTGATCTACCGCGTGACCTCGCGAGACGTCAGCCGATCGCCTCGGCCACCAGGTCGGCGAGGCGGGCGGCGGCCGCTTCCGCCTCGTCGTGGGTCGGCGCCTCAACCATCACCCGGATCAGCGGCTCGGTGCCGCTGCTGCGCAACAGTACCCGCCCCCGGTCGCCGAACCCCGCCTCCACCGCCCTGACCTCGTTCCAGACGGCCGAGGCCCCGGCCAGGCCGGCCGGACGGGTGACCGGCACGTTGCGCAGCACCTGAGGCAGCCGGACCATGGCCTCGCCGGCCAGCTCGGACAGCGGGCGGCCCTGGCGAACGACGGCGTCGAGCAGCTGCAGCCCGGTGAGTACGCCGTCGCCGGTCGTGGCCAGGTCGGGGAAAATGACGTGTCCCGACTGCTCCCCTCCCAGGGACCAGCCGCGGCGCGCCAGCGCCTCGAGGACGTTGCGGTCCCCGACCGCGGTTGTGTGCACCGAGATCCCCCGCTCCGCCATGGCCAGGTGAAACCCGAGGTTGGTCATGACCGTAACCACGACCGTGTTGCCGGTCAGCACCCCGCGGGCCATGCGGTCGAGGGCCAAGGCGGCGATCGTCTGGTCGCCGTCGACGACCGCCCCGGTGTCGTCGACCGCGATCACCCGGTCGGCGTCGCCGTCGAGGGCCAACCCGGCGTCGGCGCCGAGCTCCACGACCGCCGCCTGTAGCCCGCCGGGGTAGGTCGACCCGCAGCCGTCGTTGATGTTGACGCCGTCGGGGTGGTCGCCGAGGACGGCCACCACCTCGGCGCCGGCGCGGCGCAGCAGCTCGGGCCCGGTCTCCGCCGCCGCCCCGTTGGCGCAGTCGAGGGCGACTCGCAGACCGCCCAGATTGCGGCCGGCCAGCGACGCCAGCACCATCTGCTGATACCGCTCCCGGCCGTCTCGGTCGGGCCGGACCACGCCCACCCCGGCACCGGCGACGGCGCCCGGTGCCATCCCGGCCCCCTTTTCCAGCTCCGCCACCAGTCGGGCCTCGACGTCGTCCGCCAACTTGTGGCCGCCCCGGGCGAACAGCTTTATCCCATTGTCGGCGAAGCCGTTGTGCGAGGCGGAGATCATGGCGGCCGGGACGCCGCCGGCCGCGGCCAGGGCGGCCACCGCCGGTGTCGGGAGCACGCCCAGGTCGACGGCGTCGATGCCCTCGGCGGCCACCCCGGCGGTCAGGGCGGCCTGGAGCAGCGGGCCGGAGACCCGGGTGTCGCGGCCGATGAGCAGCCGGGGACCGCCCAGCACCCGGGCGGCGGCCCGGCCCAGCGCCAGGGCGAACTCCGGGGTCAGCTCGGTATTGGCGACGCCCCGCACACCGTCGGTGCCGAACCTCGGCGTCACCGGCGGGTTAACGCTTGGAGTACTGCGGCGCCTTGCGGGCCTTCTTGAGGCCGTACTTCTTGGATTCCTTCTCGCGGGCGTCGCGGGTGAGGAAGCCGGCCTTCTTCAGCTGGTCCCGGAGCTCGGGCTCCAGCGCGACCAGGGCTCGGGCAATCCCGAGGCGCAGGGCACCGGCCTGACCGGAGATGCCGCCGCCGGTCATGGTGGCGTCGACGCTGTAGTCCTCGCCCTTCTCGGTCACCCGCAGCGGCTCGGTGATCAGCATGCGGTGGGTGGCCGACGGGAAATAGTCCTCGATGGGTCGCTTGTTGACCAGGACCGAAGGGCGCTCGCCGGCGGGGCGCAGGCGGACTCGGGCTACTGCCGCCTTGCGGCGACCGGTCGTTTGGGTCAACGGCTTGGGCACGGAAAGGTCCTTTTTAGCGGGAGGAGTCGCCGGCGTTGGCGGCGGAGAGGCGGTACACGGAGTGGTCGACCTCGAGCGGGCGGGGCAGCTGGGCGGCGTGGGGATGGGTGGGGCCGGCGTACACCTTGAGCTTCTTCAGCATCTGCCGGCCCAGGGGGCCCTTGGGCAGCATGCCCTTGACGGCCTGGCGGACCATCTCGGCGGGGGTCGTCGCCAGCATCTCGGCGTAGCTCCGCGAGCTCAGGCCGCCCGGGTAGCCGCTGTGGCGGTACTGCCGGTTCTTGTCCGCCTTGTCGGAGGTCAGGACCACCTTGGCGGCGTTGACGATGATGACGTGGTCACCGGTGTCGACATGCGGGGCGAAAATCGCCTTGTGCTTGCCCCGCAGGACGCGAGCCGTCTCCGCCGCCAGCCGACCGAGGACGGCGCCGTCGGCGTCGACTTCGTACCAGACGCGTTGGATGTCAGCCGCTTTGGGTGAGAACGTGCGCACGTCGTTCCTTTAAGTGCCGAGGGAGAGGGAAGGCAGGCCGCGCTCGACCGCCTGGCCACCGGGTCAGGATACAAGGTTCTCAGGCGTGGCGGCCGCGCCGCTGGGGTACGGTTCCCGCGGTGGCCCGCGTGCACGTCCGCCGTTGGCAGCTGGCGGGCGCGGGACTGTTGGCGTTCACGGCGCTGGCCGGGTGCACGGGGGACCGCCAGCCACGCTACGGCATGCCCACCCCGGTCACCCGGCAGAGCCAGTCCACGCTCCACCTGTGGCAGGGGATGTTCGTCACCGCCCTCGTCATCGGGGCCATTGTCTGGGCGCTGATCTTCTGGTCGGTGGTGCGCTACCGCCGGCGGCCGTCATCGTCATCGTCGGAGGCGCTCCCGAAGCAGACCCAGTACGCCATCCCGCTGGAGATCACCTACACCATCATCCCCGTCATCATCGTGGCGGTGATCTTCGGCTTCGTGTACCACACCGAGAATGTCGTCAACAGCACGTCGGCCACGCCGGCGGTGTCGGTCCGCGTCGAGGGCTTCCAGTGGGGCTGGCGGTTCACCTACCTCAACCCCGACGGCAGCCCGATCGGGGGGACGATCACCGGCGACCAGGACCACGCGCCGACGTTGACCCTGCCGGCCGGTGAGACGGTTCGCCTCACCCTGATCGCCGACGACGTGATCCACTCCTTCTACGTCCCCAACTTCCTGTTCAAGCGCGACCTGATACCGAAAGTGAACAACACGGTGGAGCTGTACATCGACAAGACCGGCACCTTCATCGGTCACTGCGCCGAGTTCTGCGGCCTCCACCACGCCGACATGAACTTCTCCATCCAGGCGGTGCCGGCGTCCTCGTTCAGCATCCCGGGGGCCCCGTGACGGCCGTCTCTTCCCCGCCCGATGTCGAGATCGCCGACCGGCCGCTCACCCAGATCGTCACTGGTCCCCGGCCCAAGGGGCTGGTCGGGTGGGTGACCACCGCCGACCACAAGAAGATCGGCCTGCTGTACATGGCGACCGCCTTCGCCTTCTTCCTCCTGGCCGGGCTGCTGGCCGAGGGGATGCGGACCCAGCTGTCGGTGCCCAACAACACCTTCACCAGCGAAGCCACCTACAACCAGTGGTTCACCATGCACGGCAGCATCATGATGTTCCTCTTCGCCGGTCCCTTCGCCTTCGGCCTGGCCAACTACCTGGTTCCGTTGCAGATCGGGGCGCCGGACATGGCGTTCCCCCGGCTGAACGCCCTCTCCTACTGGCTGTACCTGGGCGGCGGGCTGGTGATGGTGTCGGGATTCCTCACGTCCCGGGGGGCGGCCAACTTCGGTTGGTTCGCCTACGCCCCGCTCAACGAGGCCATCCACTCCCCCGGCCCGGGCGCCGACCTGTGGATCATGGGTGTGGCCCTGACCGGCTTCTCGGGGATCCTGACCGCCGTCAACCTGGTGACCACCATCTTCGGCCTGCGGGCGCCGGGAATGGTGATGTTCCGCGTCCCCATTTTCACCTGGAACATGCTGGTCACCAGCTTCCTGATCATCATGGCCTTCCCGGTGCTCACCGCCGCCCTGGCCATGCTGTACGCCGACCGCCACTTCGGCGCCCACTTCTTCGAAACCCTCGGCGGGGGGTCACCGATCCTCTGGCAGCACCTCTTCTGGTTCTTCGGCCACCCCGAGGTGTACATCTTGATCCTCCCCTACTTCGGGGTGATCACCGACGTCATACCGACCTTTTCCCGCAAGCCGGTCTTCGGCTACAAGGGGATGGTCTTCGCCACCCTGTCCATCGCCGGCCTGTCGGTCGGCGTGTGGGCCCACCACATGTTCGCCACCGGGGCGGTGCTGCTGCCCTTCTTCTCCGCCATGTCACTGCTCATCGCGGTGCCGACGGGCATCAAGTTCTTCAACTGGATCGGGACCATGTGGAAGGGCCAGCTCACCTTCGAGGCGCCCATGCTGTTCGCGGTGGGCTTCATGCTGCTGTTCCTGATCGGCGGCCTCTCCGGCGTCATGCTGGCCGCGCCCCCGATCGACTTCCATGTCACCGACACCTACTTCGTGGTCGCCCACATGCACTATGTCCTCTTCGGCGGCTCGGTCTTCGCGGTGTTCACCGCCATCTACTACTGGTGGCCCAAGTGGACCGGCAAGAAGCTCCACAACGGCTGGGCCCGGGTGAACTTCGTGCTGCTGTTCATCGGGTTCAACCTGACCTTTTTCCCCCAGCACGAGTTGGGCCTGCGGGGTATGCCGCGCCGCATCGCCACCTATCCCGCCGACGCCCACTGGAGCTTCCTCAACCTGCTTTCGTCCATCGGGGCGTGGCTGCTCGGCATCGCCGTGCTCCCCTTCCTCTGGAACGTCTACCGCACCGCGCGCCGGGGCGAGAAGGTGGGCAACAACCCGTGGGGGGCGGGCACGCTGGAGTGGGCCACCACGTCGCCGCCGCCGGAGCACAACTTCGATTCGCTCCCGCCCATCCGCAGCAACCGGCCGGTGTGGGACCTCGACCACCCCGACTCCCCCGCCACCGGCGGGTTCGGGTAGATGCGCACCGAGCTGCGGGTCCTGCTGTTCTCGGCGGTGTTCGTGGCCGGGATCGCGGCCATCTACTGGTTCACCAGCTACGAGGACGCGGGCACCACCATGCTGGCACTGGGCGCCGCCGCCTACGCCATGCTGTGCGGCTACATCTACCTCCAGTCCCGCCGGCTGGCGGCCGACGGCTCGCCGCGGCCGTCCGACACCGAGGACCCCATGGGCACCGGTGGTGGCTCGGAGGAAGTGGGCTACTTCCCGGCGGCGAGCGTGTGGCCGCCGGCGCTGGCCCTGGGCGCGGTGCTCATCACCCTCGGGCTGGTCTTCGGGTACTGGTTCGTCGTGATCGCCGCCATTTTCTTCGTCGGGGCGATCATTGGCTACGCCGTGGAGGCGTCGGCACCCCACTGAGCTTTCGGCCGCCGGGCACCACACGGGCGACGACGAGGGCCACCACCACGGCGACGATGACGTAGCACTCGGCGCTGACCGCGTTGAGCCCCGTCAGGTGGTAGTCGTCCTGGCGGGCGAAGGGCCACCAGGAGATCGACGCCAGGCAGAAGGTGGCGGTCCAGCCGCCGGCGAGCCACCAGTTGGTCCGGTCGGGGACGGTGACGGCCCGCTGCCACAGCCCGACGGCCAACGGGAGGGCCCACACCCAGTGGTGGTTCCACGAGATGGGCGAGACCAGCAGGCCGACGACCGCGGCCACGCCGATTCCGAGCACCGGTTCACCGCCGGCGTGGAGGCGGGCGGCCAGGGCCAGCCCGACGCAGGCAACGACGAGGGCCAGCACCAGCCAGACCGCCTGGCCCCGGTCGGCGGCTCCCATGAACCGGGCAACCGCCCCGCGAAGCGACTGGTTCCAGACGTTGCCGGCGCTGCCGATGCGGCGGTCGTCGAAGACGAGGTGGCCCCAGTACCGGCCCGACGCCGAGGGCATCAGCAGGGCAGCCAGGGCGGTGGCGGCGGCCGCCGAGGCGGCGGCGGTGAGCGCCTCGCGCCGGCGGCCGATGACGAGCAGGTAGAGGATGAACACGCCGGGCGTCAGCTTGACGGCGGTGGCCAGCCCCAGCAGGATGCCCCGTCCTTTTCGCCCCTGGACGATCGCCACCAGGTCGGCGAGGACCAGCGCCATGAGGACGAGGTTGATCTGGCCCAGGCGGAAGGTGTCGCGGACGGGTTCGATGAGCGGGGTGGCGGCCAGGACGGCGAGGGCCACGGCCCACCGGCGGCGGCTCTCCATGGTGGGCGCGGCCAGGCGCAGGAGGGCGACGACGGAGAAAAGGAGGGCGGCGGCGGAGAGGGCCGACATTGCCACCCGGGCGGCGAGATCGGGCAGGACGGCGAGCGGGGCGAAGGCGACCGCGGCGAATGGTGGATAGGTGAACGGCAGCGGGATGACGCGGGGGCGGGCCTGGTAGATGTCCCGGCCGTGCAGGAAGGCGCTGGCCCCGGCCCGGTAGACCTCCAGGTCGACGAGGTCGAACCAGTGCAGCCACCACGCCATGAACACCGTGCTGGCGGCGGCCGCGACCACTGAGGCGCGGAACCACCGTGTGGTCGATTGCGGCGCCGGCACGGCGACGTGTCTAGTCGGCCGCCACGGTGTGGTCGGCGGCCGCGCCCGCCGGTTCGGGGTCGCGGCCCCCTTTTCCCCCGTCGCCATCGGGACGAGGCTCGACTTCGTACCCGCCGGTGGGGGTGCGGATGATGCGGCCGCCCACCGGCTGCTGGATGGGGTGGGCGTGCTGGCGGCCCAGCTCCTTGAGCACCCGCCACGTCAGCCAGCCGAAGACGACCGGCAACACCAGCAGGGACACCTGGAACACGTGGATCAGGGTCTGGATCGACAGGCCGAAGGTCGGGGCCAGCACGTCGTCGCCCCCGGCCAGGATCAACACGGCGTAGAAGGTGAGCGTCGAGACGCCGAAGGCGGAGCGCAGCGGCCGGTCCCGGGGCCGCTCCAGCTGGTCGTGGGCCTCCCGGTCCCGGCTGAACCGGGCTTCCAGGAACGGCCAGGCGTACAGCAGGGCGAAGGTGATGCCGGGCAGGAGGACGCCGGGGAAGAACGGATTGGGCACGGTGTGGTGGAACGCCCGGATCTCCAGCGGGGGCATGATCCGCAACGCCCCCTCCAGCCAGCCGACGTACCAGTCGGGCTGCGACCCGGCGCTTACCGCCGCCGGGTGGTACGGCCCGTAGATCCAGATGGGGTTGATCTGGGCCAGGCCGCCGAGGCCGGCCAGCACGGCGGCCACGAAGCAGAACAGGGCGGTCGACTTGGCGGCGTACTGGGGCCACAGCCGGCTGCCGTGGATCGTGTCCTCGGACTTGCCCGGTCCGGGGAAATCGGTGTGTTTCTGGTGCCAGAGGATCGCCAGGTGGGCCGTCAGGAACACGGCGATGAGGGCGGGCACGAACAGGACGTGGAGCACGAACATCCGCTGGATGATGTTGGTCCCGGGAAAGCGGCCGCCGAAGAACAAATAGCCGAACCACGACCCGATGAGCGGGATGGAAAGGATGATGGAGAAGGCGATGCGCAGCCCGGTGCCGGAGAGGAGGTCGTCGGGAAGGGAGTAGCCGGTGAAGCCGTTGGCGATCGCCAGCAGCATCAGGGTGACCCCGATGATCCAGTTGACCTCCCGGGGCCGGCGGAAGGCACCGGTGAAGAAGATGCGGCACACGTGGACCACGATGGCGACGAGGAAGACGACCGCCGCCCAGTGGTGGATCTGACGCATCACCAGGCCGGAACGAACCTTGAAACTGATGTCGACGACCGACCGGTAGGCGTCGGACATGGTGGCGCCGTTCAGGGGCTGGTAGGCGCCGTGGTAGACCACCTGTTTCTCGCTCGGGCTGAAGAAGAACGTCAGGTAGGAGCCGGTCGCCACCAGGATCACGAAGCAGTACAGGGCGATCTCGCCGATCATGAACGACCAGTGGTCGGGGAAGATCTTGTCGAGGACGCTCTGGGTGAAGCGCGAGATGCCCAGGCGGTCGTCGACCCATCCGATGGCCCGGTCGAGGGGCTTTCGCGCGTTGTCCTTCTCGCCCCGCCGGCTCACGGCCGGTTCCAGTAGCCGGGGCCGACCGGCTCGGAGAAGTCGTGCTGGGCGGTCAGGTAGCCGTCGCCGTTGACCTCCAGAGCCAACTGGGGCAGCGACCGGGTCGCCGGCCCGAACACCGGCCGGCACTCGTCGAGCACGTTGAACGTCGACTGGTGGCAGGGGCAGAGAAGCTGGTGCGACGTGGAGCGGTAGAGGCCGACGGGGCAGCCGGCGTGGGTGCACACCTTGGAGAAGGCGACGTAGCCCTGCACCGACCAGGTGCCGCGACCGGTGCGCACCGTTTGGGCGGCGTCGCCGACGTTGATGAGGATCGTCTGGCTGTCGGCGTCGTCGGTCGCCCCTTCGGGGAACACCGTCAGCACGCCATCGACCTCGAGGTCACCGAGGCGGACCGGTCGGCCGTCGGAGGTGACGAGACGGGAGCCCTTTTTCCAGCTGGTGTGGGCCAGCGTGTCGCCGGGGTGCGGGCCGAGAGAGTTGATCGGGAACACCGCCGCCACCCCGAGGGCCCCGCCGGCCAGGCCCAGCATGCGGAAAAGGAAGCGTCGCCGAACGAAGGGCCGACCGCCGCGCTCGAAGGCCTCCTCGGCCTCTTCCCGGGCCTCCTCGGTGGACGCCATGTCGTGGCGGGGACCGGTCACCTCATTGCCCGGCAGCAGGTCACGGGCGAAGACCACGAAGCCCAATCCGAGCGAGCCCAGGGCGATCATGAGCAGCAGGCCCTCGAGTTGCGGTTGGCCGCCGGCGATGTAGACACCGGCCAGGCCGAGGGCGGCGATCGTGGTGATCGCCCAGTAGAGGGCGATACGACCCTCGGCGAAGCGTTCCGCCTCCGGACGGTTCTCCAGCCGGTAATGGGTGCCTTGGTCCTCGCCGCTCGTCGTCTCGGGGTGGGCGCTCGTTGTCTCCGGGTGGGGGGTCGTCGTCTCCGGGTGGGCGTTGGGGGGGTCGGTCATCCTCGGGTTCCGATCAGGCGGGCGACGAGCAGCAAGGCTCCCATGCCCACCACCCAGCCGACGAAACCCTCGGGGATGGGCCCGATGTGGCCGAGGCCGAAGCCGCCGCGGTCGTCGGGGTGGTGGAGGTACTGGACGTAGGCCGCGATGTCGGAGGCCTGTTGGTCGGAGAGCGTCTGCGGGCCGAACACCGGCATCGGCCTGGGCCCGGTCCGCATGGCTTCGACCACGTCAAGGCGGCTGGCGGAGTGAAGCGGGGGCACGATGTCCCCGTAGCCGAGGGCGCCTCCGGCGCCGGCGATGTTGTGGCACTGGGCACAGTTCTCCGAGTACAGCTGGTTGCCGCTGGCCAGGTTGCCCGGCAGCACGGTCGGAATGGGGGGACCGGTGTCCAGGGATCCGATATAGGCGACCATGGCCGCGATCTGGTCGGGCGGGAAGGCCGGGGGGTGGCGGACCGGCTGCTGGTGGGGGTCATTGAGCGGCATGCGCCCGGTGCGCAGGTAGAAGTCGGCGGCGGCGGCGCCGGCGTGGATGAGCTCGGGGCCGTTGGACGTGCCCTCGGCGTTGAACCCGTGACAGCTGGAGCAGTGGACCACATAGAGGGCGCGGCCTTGGGAGGCCTGGGAGGCCTGATCCGGGGAGGCCTGATCGGGGGCGGCCGCGGTTCGGAGGGCGCCCGACGTGGCGTGTCCGGTGGTCCCCAGGCCTGGGAGCGCGGCCGCCGTGGCGTGTCCCTTCCCGCCGAGTGTCGTCAGCAGCATCAGCGCCAGGAAGCACATCGCGCCGCCGAGGATGACGACGCGAGGGCCTCGGGCGGCCCGGGGCGTTAGCGGATGAAGAAGATCGTCGCCCATAGCCCGATCCACACCACGTCGACGAAGTGCCAGTAGTACGACAACATTTCGGCGGCCGGCAAGCCGGAGGGGCCGAAGCGGCGGCTGGACGCCCGACCGAACATGACCATCATGGCGACCAAGCCGCCCACCACGTGCAGGCCGTGAAACCCGGTCATGAGGTAGAACACCGAACCGTAGGCGTGGGATGCAATCGAGAAGTCCAACTTGGCCCAGTCCCGGGCCTGGGACAGTACGAAGATGGCGCCCATGACGAAGGTGGCGGCCAGCCAGGCGAGGTAGTGCCGGCGGTTGCCTTTCTCCAGCGCCCGGACGCCGAGCTGCATGGTGCCGCTTGACAGCACCAGCAGGGCGGTGGCGATGGTCGCCGACGGCGTGTCGAGATTGACACCGGGCGGGGGCCAGGCCGCGCTCTGGGCCCGCAGGGTGAAATAGGCGGCGAAGAGGCCGGAGAAGAACATCAACTCCGACGAGAGCCACACGACCGTCCCGACGTTCAGCAACTCGGGACGCCGATTCTCCCGGGCGGCCGCGAGTGCGGCGGTGGTGGTCACCGCCACACTTTCTACCCGAATCGGACGCGGGCTATGGCGGCCGGTTCCGGGCCCTGCTGCGGGGCGTGGACCGCCTGAAGGGGGCGGCGGCGCAGGGGAGAGGAGGTAGCGTGGACGGGCGTGCTGTATGCCAACTTCACCGCCGCCGACGTGGTCACCGGGGGACGGTTCGAGCCGGCGTCGGCTGCTGTTATCGGCCTGGTGGCGTGGTGGTACCTCTCCGCCGCCCGGCGGCTCGGGGCGCGGGGGCGGCGCTGGCCCGGGCGGCGCACGGCGCCGTTTGTCGCCGGCCTTCTTGTTCTCGTGCTGGCCACTCAAGGTGGGGTGGCGGCGCAGGACACCACCTCGTTCACCGCCCATGTCCTCCAGCACCTCATGCTGGGCATGATCGCCCCTGTGCTCCTGGCCCTCGGCGCGCCCGTGACACTCGCCCTGCAGAGCAGCAACCGGGACTTGCGAAGCCGCCTCATCAAGATCCTTCACAGCGGCCCGGTAAAGGCCCTGACCCATCCGGTGACCGCGTGGGCGGCGTTCGGCGGGTCGATGTTCGCCCTCTATTTCACCGGGTTGTACGCCGCCACCCTTCGCTCTGTGGCCCTGCACGACGTGGTCCATCTGGCCTTCGCCACGGCGGGGTGCCTGTTCTTCTGGCCGGTGGTGGGCCTCGACCCGACGCCCCACCGCATGGCCTACGGCGCGCGCATGCTGTATGTCCTGGTGGCGCTGCCCTTTCACACCATCATCGGGGTCGCGCTGGTCACCCAGACCAAGCTCATCGCCCCCGGCCTCAACCTCACCGACCAGCAGACGGGCGCCGCCATCTTGTGGACGGCGGGGGAGCTCTTGGGCCTCATTGCCATGATGATCGTGGCCGCCCAGTGGATGACCGCCGAAGAGCGCGAGGCGATCCGCCAGGACCGGCGGCTGGCCGGCGCCGTCCCCACCGCGCCGGTTCCGTGAGCGAGTCCCGCGGCGCCGGTTCCGTGAGCGAGTCCCGCGGCCCGTCAGCGGGCGGGGCCGGCCTCTCCGAGGGCGGGGCCGGCCTCTCCGAGGGCGGCACGGGCGTGATCGGGCTGGACGAGATCGAAGCCGCCCGGGTCCGCGTGGCGGCGGTAATCCGCTCGACGCCGGTGCGCCGGACCGAGACGCTCAGTGCCGTCGCCGGGCGCCCCGTCATGTTGAAACCGGAGCAACGCCAGCGAACCGGTTCCTTCAAGGTGCGCGGCGCCTACAACCTCATTTCCCGGCTGCCGCCGGGGAGCGAGGTGGTGGCCGCCTCGGCGGGCAACCACGCCCAGGGGGTGGCCTTCGCCGCCACCGGCGCGGGCATCAAGTCCACCATCTTCATGCCCGAGGCGGCGTCGCTGCCCAAGGTCGAGGCCACGCGAAGTTACGGCGCCACCGTCCGGTTGGAAGGAAAGGTGGTGGACGACTGCTTCGCCTTGGCGCGCCTGTACGCCGAGGAAACCGGCGCCTTCTACGTACCTCCCTTCGACCACCCGGCGATCATGGCGGGCCAGGGGACGATCGGCTTGGAGTTGGCCGAGGAGGCACCCGACGCCGAGGTCGTGGTGGTTCCCGTGGGCGGGGGCGGCCTCATCTCGGGAATTGCCGCCGCCCTCGCCCTGCGCAATACCGGGATCCGCGTGGTGGGAGTCGAGGCGGAGGGGGCGGCGTGCGTCGCTGCTTCCTTGGCCGCAGGGCGGTCGGTCACCCTCGACCGGGTCCACACCATGGCCGACGGCATCGCGGTGAAGTCGACCTCCGACCTGGTCCTGGCCCACGTGAGCCGCTTTGTCGACGAGGTCGTGACCGTCGATGAAGAGGAGATCGCCCGGGCCGTCCTCTTGCTGCTGGAGCGCTCGAAAGCCGTTATCGAACCGGCCGGGGCGGTGGGTCTGGCCGCCATCCTCGCCGGCAAGATCCGGGGCGACGGGCCGGCCGTAGCCCTGCTCTCGGGCGGCAACGTCGACCCGCTCCTGCTCATCAAGGTCGTCGACCACGGCCTGTCGGCGGCCGGCCGGTACCTCGTCTTCCGGGCCGTCCTCGACGACCGCCCCGGCGCCCTGGCCGGACTGACCGCCACCCTCGCCGGCATGGGCCTCAACGTGCTGGAGGTCAACCACCACCGGTCGGGGTTCACCCTCGGCATCCAGGAGGTGCAGGTGCAGATGACTGTGGAGACCCGCGGCCCGGAGCATCGGACGCTGGTCCTCGACGCCCTCAAGGAAGCCGGCTACCCGGTGGACGCCCTCAGCTGAAAGCCCGCCTTCCGGGCGCGCTCTGGGCCGGGCCGGACTTAGGGCTGCCAGTTCCCCGCTATCTGCCGGGTGGCGGCGTTGAGCCGGTTCCACACGTTGATGTTCGCGATGGCCAGCACCAGCCCGGCCAGCTGCTTGTCGTCGTAGTGGGCGGCGGCCGCCGACCAGATGTGGTCGGGCACGGGGTCCTCCCGGTCGGCCAGGCGGGTCATTGCCTCGGTGAGTGCCAGCGGGGCCCGTTCGGCGTCGGTGAAATACGGCGCCTCCCGCCACGCCGACACTGCGAACAGGCGCTCGTCGGTCTCACCGAGCTTGCGGGCGGCGCGTGGATGGCCGTCGACGCACACGCTGCACCCGTTGATCTGGCTGGCCCGCAGGCAAACCAGTTCGACCAGGATCGGTTCCAACCCCGTCCCGCCGACCGCGGCGCCCAGCGCCTGTAGGGCGTCCATTGCACCAGGCACTACAAATGCGGGGTGGTCCATGCGCGGCTTCATCGCGTCCTCCTCATGCGGTGTCACAACGCCCGAGTGTCGAACGTCATCTGT
Organism: Acidimicrobiales bacterium; assembly: GCA_036264135.1. Lineage (GTDB taxonomy): Bacteria > Actinomycetota > Acidimicrobiia > Acidimicrobiales > Palsa-688 > DATARN01. The sequence continues at coordinate 23,589 of DATARN010000082.1, read as the reverse complement.
ATGACGACGCCGAGCGGGAGGATGTGACGGTGACCGGGGAGACGCTGACCGAGCGGTTCGAGGCGAGCCGGCCCCGCCTCCACGCCATCGCCGCCCGCCTGCTGGGCTCGACCGCCGAGGCCGACGACGCCGTGCAGGAGGCGTGGTTGCGGGCCAGCCGGGCCGGCACCGACCACGTCGACAACCTGGAGGGCTGGCTCACGACGATCACCTCGCACGTGTGCCTGGACGCGCTGCGCTCCCGCACGCGCGCCGCCGCCCGCGCCGTGCCCACGGACGCCCCTGCGCTGACAGCGCCGAGCCCCGAAGACGACGCCGTGCTGGCCGACGCCATCGGCCCCGCCCTGCTCGTCGTGCTCGACCGGCTCACGCCGGCCGAGCGCCTGGCGTTCGTGCTGCACGACCTGTTCGCGGTGCCCTTCGACGAGGTGGCCGCCATCCTTCAGCGCTCGCCCGCCGCCGTCCGCCAGCTGGCCAGCCGGGCCCGCCACCGGGTGCAGGGCGGCGGCGGCGACGCCGACCCGGAACGCCAGCGGCCCGTCGTCGACGCCTTCCTCGCCGCATCGCGCACCGGCGACTTCGCCGCCCTCGTCGAGGTGCTCGACCCGGACGTGGTGTTCCGCTCCGACGAAACGGCTGTGGCGCTCGGCGGCGACCCCGCCCGCCTGGTCGGCGCCCGCGCCGTGGCGGAGGCGTTCATGGGCCGGGCCCAAGCCGCCGAGTCGGCCCTCCTCGAGGGGGTGCTGGGCGTCGTGGTGGCTCCCTCCGGCCGCCTGCTGCTCGTGCTCGAGGTGGCCATCGAGGACGGCCGCATCGTCGAAATCGACGCCGTCGCCGATCCCGACCGGCTGGCCGCACTCGGACTCTCCGTTCCCTAGCCAGCTGGAACCGACACTGGCGTGCCCGCGGCTACGGGGTGGGGCGAGCAGCCTTCATCGGGCGCCGGGCCAGCCGCCATCGGCGTGCCGGGCCGACCTTCTGGCGACAACGTGCGGTGCCCGCCGCACCAACACGCCACAAGGTTGCCGGCGTGCCGGCGCCAGCCCGCCATCGGCGGGGGCCGGGCCGACCTCCTGGCGACAACGTGCGGTGCCGAACGCCCCAACTCGCCACAAGGCCGCCGGCCGTGCCGACGCCAGCCCGCCTTCCCCGCGTGCCGGGCCCACCTTTAGGCGACAACGTGCGGTGCCGAACGCCCGAACTCGCCACAAGGTCGCCGACTACGGGGTGGTGGGCCAGTAGCCGGCGGCCCAGGTGATGGCTGCCAGGCGTTGCTGGCCGGTCAGGCTGGGGTGGAAATAGTCGATGGCGCTGATCTCGCCGGCGCCGAAGCTCGCCCGGTACACCGCCAGGCCGTCGAAGCGGCAGTTCTTGTAGCGGGCGCAGACCGACTCGAGAATCCCGTTGTCGGTCAGCTCCTGGGCCGCCACCGCCGCCCGGCCGGCCGGCGTGCCGCTGACGGACAGCATCGACTGGCAGATGTGGGCCAGCGCCCAGACCGTCTGGGCCACGGGGTTGGACTGGAGGGCGGTCCACAGCTTGAACAGGTCGGGGATGGAGGACACGAAGACGTGGGCGGTCGGGTCGGCGGCAAAGAAGGCGTCCAGCCCCGCGGTGAACTGGGCTTGAAAGGTGGCGGCCGGGGTCATGGTCGCCACCGTGGGAGTGCACAGGTCATTGGCGCCCATGAGAACGGTGAGGTAGTCGACCTTGTCGGCCCCGGCCGCCCGCAGCTGGGAGGCAAGGGCGTCCATCTTGGCTCCGCTCTGAGCGACGTTGAAGACATGGCCGGCGATCGCCGGCGCCGCGGCGGCGATGCGTTCGTATTGGGACCTGACCGCAGGGTCGGTTCCGGTGGACCACGACTCCGCCGGGGCGTCCTGCAAGAGGTGCGCCGGATCGACATCGAAGGCCCGGGTGATCGAGTCGCCGGCGGAGGCCATCGAGCGAGGCAGGGCCAGTGGCGTGGAGGACGAGCCCCCGGGCCGGACGACCACCACGACGACGCCCGCCGCCACCAGCAAGGCGATAGCAACCGCCACGGCGATCCACGCGCTCCGGCTCACGGCGCTCCGGCCGCCGGCGGCGCCGGCCGCCCCCCAGGCTCCGCAGGCTCCGCCGGCTCCGCCGGCGTGACACTCGCCGGCCCCGCCGGCTCCGCCGGTCCCGCCGGCGGCGCCGCCCGTTCCCCGGGCCCCGCCGGCGTCACACCCGGCGGGGGGTAGGACACGGCCCAGAGGCAGAGGCCCTGGGGCGGGGCCAACTGGCCGGCGACGGCGCGATCCTGGGCGCGGAGGATGCCGGACATCTGCCCGCTGCGCAGCTTTCCCATGCCCATGTCGACCATGGTGCCCACGACGGCCCGGACCATCTGCTGGCAGAAGGAGGAGGCCTCGATCTCGAAGACCAGCCGGCCGTCGCCCAGGTCCGACCAGGCGGCCCGGCGGACCGCTCGGACGAGGGAACCGCCGGCGGGTGGCCGACGGCAGAACGACGAGAAGTCGTGCTCGCCGATCAGGGGGTCACACGCCAGGCGCAGCGACGAGAGGTCGAGGGGGCGGTCGACGTGCCACGTGGTCGGCGCCAGGAAGGGGTCGGGCAGCGGCGTGTTCAAGACGGTGTACCGGTAAATGCGCCCGGTGGCGGAATGGCGGGCGTCGAAGTCGGGCGCCGCGATCGACGCCGAGCGCACCACGACGAGCGGCCGCAGCGTCTTGTTGAGCACCCGGGCCAGCGACGTGACGTCGACCGAGGCCCGGGCGTCGAAGGTCACCACCTGGCCCCAGGCGTGGACGCCGGCGTCGGTGCGGCCGGCGCATACCAGTTCCACGGTGTGGCGCAGGTGCCGCTCGAGCGCCGCCACCAGCACGCCGCCAACGGTGTGAATCCCCGGCTGGACGGCGAAGCCGTGAAAGCCGGTGCCCACGTACGCGACGTCGAGGCGGACCCGGACCGTCGGTCCGGCGATGACGGTGACCGCCGGGGGGGCCGGCGTCGCCTGGTCGCTGAAAAGCGTCAGCGGCCGAGGACTGCGTCAGGCGGAGGCGGAAGAACTCGCCGAGCGCCGCGGCGTCTCGGTTGGTCGTCCTTCCGCGCCCATCTAGACGAACTCGATGCGGGCCATCGGCGCGTCGTCGCCGTGGCGGGGGCCCAGCTTCAGGATGCGGGTGTAGCCGCCGGAGCGATCGGCGTAGCGGGGGCCGATCTCGGCGAAGAGCTTGTGGGCCATGTCCTTGTCCCGGATCAGGGCCACGACCAGCCGTTGGTTGTGGACGGCGGTGTCGGGATTGGCGGCCGCCTTCTTGGCCTTGGTCACGCACTTCTCGATGATCGGGCGCAGGTACTTGGCCTTGGCCTCGGTGGTGACGATGGCCTCGGCGGCGATCAGCGACGCCACCAGGTTGCCGTACATGGCCTTCTGGTGCGCCGAACTGCCGCCGAAGCGGCGCCCCTGCTTGGGGCGCCCGGGAAGGGTGGCCATCGCCTAGCTCTCCTTGTTGCGCAGCGCCAGGCCCCGCTCGTCCAGCTTCTGGAGCACCTCGTCGAGGGACTTCTGGCCGAAGTTGGTGATGGCCAGCAGGTCGTCCTCGGTCTTGGTGACCAGTTCGCCGACGGTGTTGATCTGCGCCCGCTTCAGGCAGTTGCGGGGCCGCTCGGAGAGGTCCAGCTCCTCGATGGGCAGGTCCAGGTCCGGCGAGCCGCTGTTGGCGATGCCGACGTCGCCCAACTCGAGGCCCATCGGCATGTCGCTCATGTCGGCGACCAGGCTGACCAGCGCCCGAAGGGTGTCGCCGGCCGAGGCCAGCGCCTCCCGGGGCGAGACCGACCCGTCGGTCTCGATGTCGAGGACCAGGCGGTCGAAGTTGGTTGACTGCTCCACTCGGGTCGGCTCGACGGTGAAGGCGACCCGGCGCACCGGGGAGAAAATCGAGTCGACCGGGATCACGCCGATGGTCGAGGACCGCTTGTTCTTGTCCGCCGAAACGTAGCCGCGGCCCCGCTCCACCGCGATGTCCACGGCCAGGCGGCCCTTGGCGTTCAGAGTGGCGATGATCAGATCGGTATTGAGGATCTCCACGTCGCTGGTGGCCTGGATGTCGCCGGCGGTCACCACCGCCGGGCCCCGCACGTCGAGGCGCAGGGTGACCGGATCGTCGGTGGTCATGCGGAGCACGACGTCCTTCAGGTTGAGGACGATATCCGTCACGTCCTCCTTGACCCCGGGGAGGGTGGTGAACTCGTGCAGGGCGTCATCGAAGCGCACCTGGGTGACGGCGGCGCCGGGAATCGACGACAGCAGGGTGCGGCGCAGCGAGTTACCGAGGGTGTAGCCGAAGCCCGGCTCCAGGGGGCCGATGGCGAAGCGCTGGCGATCGCCTTCTTCCTCTCCGAGGGCCTCGACGCTGGGTCGTTGGATAATGAGCATGGTTTTTCCTTCTTCAGCCGAAACTGACAGCTACTTGGAGTAGAGCTCGACGATCAGGGACTCGCGGACCCCGGTGTCGATCTGCTCGCGGAGGGGGACGTCGATCACCCGGACCTCGGTGTTGTCCGCGCCCTGCTCCAGCCACGCCGGGAGGCGGCGGTCCAGGGTGTCGAGGTTGTGGCGAACGACGATCATTTCCTTCGACTTTTCCTTCAGGGAGACGACGTCTCCCTTGCGGGCCCGGTAGGAGGGGATGGTGACCCGCTTGCCGTTGACCAGCACGTGGCCGTGGCGGACCAACTGGCGGGCCTGCGAGCGGCTCGAACCCCAGGTGGCCCGGAAGGCGATGTTGTCGAGGCGCAGTTCCAGCATGCGCAGCAGGTTCTCGCCGGTGATGCCCGACTGGCGGTTGGCCTCTTGGTACATGTTGTGGAACTGCTTCTCCAGCACGCCGTAGATGCGGCGGGCCTTCTGCTTCTCCCGGAGCTGGGTCAGGTACTCCGACCCCTGGCGCATCCGGTCCCGGCCGTGCTCACCGGGCGGGTAGGGCCGCTTCTCGATCGGGCACTTCATCGAGTCGCACTTGGGGCCCTTCAGGTACAGCTTCATCTTCTCCCGGCGGCAGAGCCGGCACACCGGACCGGTGTAACGAGCCATCGTGACCCCCTAGACCCGGCGCCGCTTCTTGGGGCGGCAACCGTTGTGGGGGATGGGGGTGACGTCCTTGATGCCGGACACTTCGATGCCGGTGTTCATCAGGGAGCGGATGGCGGTCTCGCGACCCGAGCCCGGGCCCTTCACCAGCACCTCCACCTTGCGGACGCCGTGCTCCATGGCGCGACGGGCGCAGGCCTCGGCGGCGAGCTGGGCGGCGAAGGGGGTGGACTTGCGGGAGCCCTTGAAGCCGACGTTGCCGGCCGACGCCCAGGCGAGGACGTTGCCTTCGGGATCGGTGATGGACACCACGGTGTTGTTGAACGAGCTCTTGATGTGGGCGACGCCGAAGGCGACGTTCTTGCGTTCACGGCGGCGGGGACGACGCCCGCCTGGCTTGGGCTTGGCCATGGGTTACTTGCGCACCTTCTTCTTTCCGGCGACGGTCTTCTTGGGCCCCTTGCGGGTCCGGGCGTTGGTGTGGGTGCGCTGGCCCCGGACGGGGAGGCCCCGGCGGTGCCGGATCCCCTGGTAGGAGCCGATCTCCATCTTGCGCTTGATGTCCTGGGCGACGTCCCGGCGCAGGTCGCCCTCGACCTTGAGGTTGGCGTCGATGTAGGTGCGCAGCCGGGCCACCTCCTCGTCGGTGAGGTCCCGGACCCGGGTGTTGCAGTCGATCCCCGTGGCGTCACAGATCTGCTTGGCGCGGGTACGGCCGATGCCGTAGATATAGGTGAGGGCGACTTCCAGCCGCTTCTCGCGGGGAATGTCGACACCGGAGATACGTGCCATCGATACGGCTCCCTTAACCCTGGCGCTGCTTGTGCCGGGGGTTGGTGCAGATCACCCGGACGCGGCCGTGCCGGCGGATGACCTTGCAGTGCTCACAGATTGTTTTGACTGAGGGGCGAACCTTCACGGTCCGACCATCCTTTCTCGTGGTCCCAAAAAAGCGGATTGTCTCAAGGCGACTGGTCTCATGACAGTGACCGTGCGCCTACTTGTAGCGGTAGGTGATGCGCCCCCGCTTCAGGTCGTAGGGGGTGATCTCCACCTGCACCCGGTCGCCCGGCAGAATCCGGATACGGTGCATCCTCATCTTGCCGGAGCTGTGAGCCAGCACTTGGTGCCCGTTCTCGAGCTCGACTTTGAACATGGCGTTGGGTAGCGGCTCGACGACCGTGCCCTCGAGCACGATGGCGTCCTCTTTGGGCTGGGGATTGGGCAGGTGTCCTCCCGAACGAAATCTGGTGGCGTACGATCGATCCTCGGTGACGGAGGGCAGCAGCTGAGCGCGCCAAACCGAGCGGGGACCGAAGAACCAGGATAGCGCGAACCGCCGGGCAACCGGCGAAGGCGCTAGGAGGCGAGGGTGAACACCTCGGGGCCGTCGTCGGTCACCGCGATGGTGTGCTCGGCGTGGGCCGACAGGCTGCCGTCGGCGGTGACGACCGCCCAGTGGTCGCTCAGCAGCTTGGTGGCGGGGCCACCGGCGTTGACCATGGGCTCGACGGCGAACACCATGCCGGTCCGCAGTTTGGGACCCGGCGTGCCCGGCCAGTAGTTGGGCACGGCCGGCTCCTCGTGCATGTGGGTCCCGATGCCGTGGCCCACGTACTCGCGGACGACCGAGAAGCCGGCGCCTTCGGCGACGGTCTGGACGGCCAGGCCGATGTCGTGGAGGCGGTTCCCCTCGACCATGGCCGCGATGCCCGCCCACAGGGCCTCCTCGGTGACCCGGATCAACTTCTCGGCCTCGGCGCTGATCCGCCCGATCCCCATGGTGAAGGCGGCGTCGCCGTGCCAGCCGTCGACAATGGCGCCGCAGTCGATGGAGACGATGTCGCCCTCCTCCAGGCGGTAGTCGCCGGGGATGCCGTGGACGATGACGTTGTTGGGCGACGTGCAGATGACCGCCGGGAAGCCGTGATAGTGGAGGAAGTTGGAGGTCGCGCCCCGCCGCTCGAGGACGTCACGGGCGGCGCGGTCGAGGTCCGCGGTGGTGACGCCCGGCCGGGCCGCCGCCCGGGTGACGGCATGCATCTCGGCCACGACCCGGCCGGCCCGGCGCATCTTGTTCAACTCGTCCGCCGACCGCCGGGGCGGCACCGTCTCGCGCATCATCACCATGATTCCATCGCTACCATGCTGCCGACCTCCGGGCGCTATCGGGCCCCGGCGTCGCCGGGGCGTGGTCGGTCGGCTCGGCGGCGGCGTGACGGGCGGCTTCCACCAGGCCGCGGGCCCGAGCCTCGTCGATGACCACCACCAGGCGCTGGAGCACCTCATCGGGGAGGCCCATCCCGTCGACGTGGGCCATATTGCCGGCCTGTTCATACCAGGCGATGAGGGGGGCGGTTTCGCGTTCGTACAGCTCGAGGCGCCGGCGGATGGCGGCCTCGGTGTCGTCCTCGCGTTGCACCACCTCGCCGCCGCAGATGTCGCAGGTCCACTCCACCTTGGGGGGCTGCTGCACCGAGTAGTTGGCCCCGCAGTCGGCGCACACCCGGCGGCTGGCCAGGCGCCTCAGCACGACCTCGGTGTCGACCACCAGGTTGAGGACGACGTCGATGCCGCGGGGCCTGAGCAGCTTGTCGAGCGCCTTGGCCTGGGCCACGGTCCGGGGGAAACCGTCGAGGATGAACCCCCGGCTCGAGGTGTCGCTGTGCGACAGGCGCTCGGCGACCAGCCCGATGACCACGGCATCGGGGATGAGGTCGCCGGCGTCCATGTACTTCTTGGCCTTGAGGCCCAACTCCGATCGAGACCGCACGGCGCCGCGGAGCATGTCGCCGGTGGAGATGTGGGGCACGACGTAGTGCCGCGACAGCCGGACGCACTGTGTGCCTTTCCCGGCTCCTTGCTTGCCGAGCACCACGGCTCTCGTGCCGGGGACCACTACTTCAGGAAGCCCTCGTAGTTCCGCATCATCAGCTGGCTGTCGATCTGCTTCATGGTCTCAAGGGCGACGCCAACGGCGATCAGCAGGGTCGTGCCTGCGAACGGGTAGCGGTTGATGTTCCAGAAGGCCAGGAACAACGAGGGCAACAGGGCGATAAATGCGAGGAACAGCGCCCCGGGCAGGGTGATCCGGTTGAGGATTCCCTGCAGGTGCCGTTCGGTGGGCTGACCGGGCCTGATGCCCGGTATGTAGCCGCCTTGTTTGCGGATGATCTCGGCTTGCTGGTGTGGGTCGAAGGTGATGGCGGCGTAGAAGTAGGCGAAGCCGATGATCAAAAGACCGTAGAGGATGATGTAGACGAGGTTGTCCGGCTGTACCAGATGGTTGTTGATGAAGTTCTGCATCGACTTGCCCCAGCCGCTCGACGGCAGGACATTCGACAGCAGCACCGGGAAGTACAGCACCGAACTGGCGAAGATGATCGGGATGACGCCGCCGGTGTTGACCTTCATCGGGATGTAGGTGCTCTGGCCGCCGTACATGCGCCGGCCCACCACCCGTTTGGCAAAGGTGACGGGGACGCGCCGTTGGCCCTGCTCCACGAAGACGATGGCCACCAGCAGGCAGATGGTGAGGGCGAGGATGATCCCGAACTTGACATCACCGCCCTGCGCCCTGATGGCGGCGCCCCCGGAGGGCATCCCGGCCACCACGTTGGTGAAGATCAGGATCGACATGCCCTGGCCGATGCCTCGCTGGGTGATCAACTCGCCGAGCCACATGACGAAGGCGGTGCCCGCCGTCATGGTGAGCACGATCAGCAGCACCCGGGGCACGGTGAAGTTGGGGATGAGGTCGATGTTGAGGCCGGTGCCGGCGCCGAGGAAGCCGCCGCCGCCGTTGTGGAAGACGAACGCCAGGCCGGTGGCCTGCATGATGGCCAAGGCGATGGTCAGGTAACGGGCGGTCTGGGTCAGCTTCTTCTGCCCGGTCGCCCCCTCCTCCCGCCACTGCTCGAACTTGGGGACGACCACGACGAGCAGCTGGATGATGATCTCGGCGGTGATGTACGGCATGATCCCGAGCCCGAAAACCGCGAATCGGGTGAGGGCGCCACCCGAGAAGAGGGAGAGGAAGCTGAGGACGCCGCCCTTGGCGGAGGCGCTCTCCAGCGCCTGCAGCTGCTTGAAATCGATGCCCGGCAGCGGGACCCAGGAACCCAGCCGGTACACGCAGATGACGACGACCGTGAAGATGATCTTGTTCCGGAGGTCCGGAACTTTGAACATGTTCTTCAGGCTGGAGAGCGTGCTCTTCATGGGGCTCCTGGGAGTCGCTGCCGCCAAGCTACCGTCAACGACGAGTTCTTGGCAGTCGGAATCGGGGAAAAGATGCCCGGTTGCGGCTAGCGGTTGGTGAGGGCGTTGCCCTTGGCGGGGGGCCGGCCATGGCCGAACGGCGGCTCGAGCACGGTAGCAGTACCGCCCGCCGCCTCGATGGCGGCGACGGCCGATTTGGAGAAGCCGTGGGCCGACACCAGCAGCGGTCGGGTCAGCTCGCCCCGGCCCAGCACCTTGACCAGGCCGTGCTTGTGCACCAGCCCGGCGGCGCGGAGGGTTTCGGGGGAAACGACCGGGTTGTCGAACTCCTGCAGGGTGTCCAGGTTGACGACCACGTACTCGACCCGGAAAGGATTCTTGAACCCCTTCAGCTTGGGGATGCGCTGCTTCAGGGGCAGCTGGCCCCCTTCGAACCCGGGCTTGACGTTGTTGCGGGCCCCTTGCCCCTTGGTGCCCCGGCCGGCGGTCTTGCCGCCCTTGCCGGCGATGCCGCGGCCCACCCGGCGCCGGTCGCGACTGGCCCCGGCGGGGGGCTGCAGGTCATGAACCTTCATGGGAACTCCTCTCCACCCGGACCAGGTGAGGCACCCGGGCGATCATGCCGTGGATCTCGGGGCGGTCGGGCAGGGTGTTGCTCTGACCGATGCCCCGCAACCCGAGGGCCCGCAACGTGGCCCGGTGCTTGGGCTTGGTCCCGATGGCGGAGCGGACCTGGGTGACGGTCAACTCGGCCATCAGGCCACCTCGACGGGGACATGGGGACCGCGCTGGGATTCCTGGTAGGCCTTCAGGACGCCGGCGGGGGTGACTTCCTCGGCCGACTTGCCCCGCAGCTTGGCGATCTCGTCGGGGCGCTTCAGGCTGCGCAGCCCGGCGATGGTCGCCTGGGCCACGTTGATACCGTTGGACGACCCGAGCGACTTGGCCAGGATGTCATGGATGCCGGCCATCTCCAGAATGGCGCGGGCGGCGCCGCCGGCGATCACGCCGGTACCGGGGGCGGCGGGCTTGAGCAGCACCCGGCCGGCGCCCGCCTCGCCGATGATGGGATGGGTGATGGTGCTGCCGGCTAGGGGCACCTTGAACATGTTCTTCTTGGCCTCTTCGATGCCCTTCTGCACCGCCAGGCCGGCCTCCTTGGCCTTGCCGTAGCCGAGGCCGACGGTGCCTTGACCGTCGCCGATGACCATGAGGGCGGCGAAGGAGAACCGCCGGCCGCCCTTGACGACCTTGGCGACCCGGTTCACCTTTATGGTGCGGTCTTCGTACTGCTGATCTGCCATTTGACTCTCTCCGTCCCTTACAGCTCGAGGCCGACGTGGCGGGCGGCGTCGGCGACCGCCGCCACCCGCCCGTGGTACAGGAAGCCGCCCCGGTCGAAGGTGACTTTGGTGACGCCCGCCGCCTTGGCCCGCTCGGCCACAAGCCGGCCCACCTCGGCCGAGGCCTCGGTGTTACCGGTGTGCCCGACCTTGTCCCGGACCGCCTTCTCCACGGAGGAGGCGGCGGCGAGGGTCCGGCCGGTGGTGTCGTCGATCACCTGGGCGGAAATGTGCTTGTTGGACCGGAACACCGCCAGGCGGGGCCGGGCGGTGGTACCGGAAATCTTTTTGCGGACCCGGTAGTGCCGCCGGGCCCGGCCGATTTGCTTGTCTTTGGTGGAGACGGTCATTTACTTGGCTGCCTTTCCGGCCTTGCGCAGGACGCGCTCGCCGGCGTAGCGGACACCTTTTCCCTTGTACGGCTCGGGCTTCCGGATCTTGCGGATATTGGCGGCCACCTGGCCCACCAGTTCCTTGTCGATCCCCGTGACGCTGATGCGGGTCGGGACGGGCACCTCGAAGGCGATGCCGTCGGGGGCGTTGACGACCACCGGGTGGCTGAACCCGAGGGCCAGTTCGAGCGTGTTCGGCCCCCGGGCGATGGCCCGGTAGCCGACGCCGACGATCTCGAGGTCCTTGCGGAAGCCGTTGCTGACCCCGACGACCATGTTGTTGAGCAGGCTGCGGCTGAGGCCGTGCAGCGCCCGGTTGGTGCGCTCGTCGTCGGGCCGCTCGACCACCAAGGTGGAGTCCTCGGTGCGGGCGGTGATGGCGCCGGGCAGGTCGCGCTGCAGGCTGCCGCGGGGGCCGGTGACGGTGACGTGCTGCTCGGCGACGGTGACCGCCACCCCGGAGGGGATGGTTATGGGCGATTTGCCGATGCGGGACATGAGTTCTCCCTCCTCACCACACGTAGCAGAGGACTTCGCCGCCCACGCGGCGCTTCCTCGCTTCCCGGTCGGTCATGAGGCCGTGGCTGGTGGACAGCACGGCCACGCCGAGACCGCCGAGCACCCGCGGCAGTTTGTCGGCGGCGGTGTACACCCGCAGTCCCGGCTTGGACACCCGGCGCAGGCCGGAGATCGTCCGGGCCCGCTCGGGCGAGTACTTCATCTTGATCTCGAGGGTCCGGCCGGGCCGGCCCACCGAGTCGCGGACGGTGTAGCCGTCGATGTAGCCCTCGCGCTGGAGGATGGCGGCCAGCGACTCCTTGAGCTTGGAGGACGGCATACGGACGTTGTCATGCATTGCCACATTGGCGTTGCGAATGCGGGTCAGCATGTCCGCGATGGGGTCGGTCATTGTCATCGCTGCGTTGCTCCTCCCCTACCAGCTGGCCTTGGTGACGCCGGGCACCTCGCCGGCGTGGGCCAACTCGCGCAAGCAGATCCGGCACAGCCCGAATTTGCGGAACACGGCACGGGGCCGGCCGCAACGACGGCAGCGGGTGTACGCCCGGACCTTGTACTTGGGCTTGCGTTGCTGCTTGATGATGAGCGCCTTCTTGGCCATGCTCTACTGACCCTGCCCTTCGCGTCGGAATGGGAAGCCAAAAGCGTCGAGCAGGGCCCGACCCTCGGCGTTGGTGCGACCGGTCGTCACGAGGGTGATGTCCATCCCTCGGGGCTGGTCGACCTTGTCGTAATCAATTTCGGGAAAAATGAGCTGCTCGGACACGCCAAAGGTGTAGTTGCCGCGACCGTCGAAACTGTTGGGGTTGAGGCCACGGAAGTCACGGATGCGGGGGATGGCCAGGCTGATGAGCCGGTCGAAGAACTCCCACATGCGATCACCCCGGAGAGTGACCTTGGCGCCGATGGAGTTACCCTCCCGCAGCTTGAAGCCGGCGATCGACTTCTTGGCCCTCGTCACCAGCGGCTTTTGCCCGGTGATGATGGTGAGGTCACGGATGGCGCCGTCGAGCAGCGACTGCTGCTGGGTCGCCCGGCCCACCCCCATGTTGATGACGATCTTCTCCAGGCGGGGGACCATCATGATGTTGGGCAGGCCCAGGCGGTCTTTCAACTCGCCCCGCAGCTGCTCGTCGTAGCGCAGCTTCAAGCGGGGCTTCACCCCGTCGTGCGCCGGGGCGCCCGGCGCCGCCAGATCCATCTTGGCGGTGCTCGACCGGCCCGCCCCCCTGTTGGCGGACTGGGACGGCGCGCTCTTCTTCGCGGGTTTGCTGGGAGCAGCCATCAGAACTCGTTCTCGCATTTCTTGCAGATGCGGGTCTTTACCCCGTTCTCGTCCACCCGGTAGCCGACCCGGCTCGGGCCGCAGCTGCCGCAGATAAGGGCGACCGCCGAGGCAGAAATCGGCATGTCCTTGTCGATGATGCCGCCCTGCATGGTGGCCCGGGTGGCCTTCTGATGCTTCTTCACCCGGTTGACCCCGTCGACGATGACGCGACCCGACTTGGGCAGCACCCGGCTGATCTCTCCGGTGGCGCCCCGGTCCTTGCCCCGCAGGACGCGGACGCGGTCGCCCTTGTGCAACCTCATTTTGACCGGCGTTGATTTGGTCGGCATGGACTACAGCACCTCCGGGGCCAGCGAGATGATCTTCATGAATTTCTTGTCGCGCAGTTCCCGGCCCACCGGCCCGAAAATCCGGGTCCCGCGGGGGAGCTGCTGGTCGTTGATGAGCACGGCGGCGTTGTCGTCAAAGCGGATGTAGCTGCCATCCGGCCGGCGCTTTTCCTTCTTGGTCCGCACGACGACGCACTTGACGACGTCGCCCTTCTTGACGTTGGCGCCGGGGATGGCGTCCTTGACGGTCGCCACGAAAATGTCGCCGATGGAGGCGTAGCGCCGGCGGGAGCCGCCCAGCACCTTGATGCAGAGCACCTCCTTGGCACCGGAGTTGTCAGCGACCCGCAGCCGGGTCTCCTGCTGAATCACTTGGCCCGCTCCAGTACCTCGACGACGCGCCACCGCTTCAGCTTCGAGATGGGCCGCGTCTCCTGGATCCGGACCCGGTCCCCCACCCGAAGCTCGTTGGAGGGATCGTCAGCGTAAAACCGCTTGGTCCGCTGCATGGTCTTGGCATACCGCGGATGCCGAACCCGCTCGATGATCGCGACAACCACCGTGTTGGTCATGGAGTTGGAGACGATCAACCCCTCCTTAACCTTCCGACGATTGACGCGTACGTCGTCGGCGGCGCCGGCGTCGGAGGGGGCCGACGTTTCCCCGTCGGCCCCCGCCGATGCGGGCGTCGCAATGGGGGTGGTATCGCTCATGCCTGCTGCCTCTCCGCTTCCTGGATCTCCCGCTCGCGGAGAACCGTCATGTACCGGGCCACGTTCTTGCGCAGCTGGCCGATGCGGGCGTAGTTGTCGAGCTTGCCGGTGACGTGCTGGAACCGCAGGTTGAACAACTCGGCTTTGGCCTCGGCCAGAGCCGTCTCCAGCTCGTCGATCCCCATCTCGCCCAGGTCCTTGATCTTGGCCATCAGACGGTCACCTCTTCCTGCTCGGCGCGGATCACGAACTTGGCCTTGATGGGCAGCTTCTGGATGGCGCGCTCCATGGCGGCCCGGCCCAGCGCCTCGCCGACGCCGCCCAGCTCGAAGAGGATGCGGCCCGGCTTGACCACCGCGACCCAGAACTCGGGGTTGCCTTTGCCCGAGCCCATGCGGGTTTCCGCCGGCTTCTGGGTGACCGGCTTGTCGGGGAACACCCGGATCCACACCTTGCCGCCGCGCTTGACGTGACGGGTCATGGCGATACGGGCGGCTTCGATCTGGCGGGCGGTGATCCAGCCCGGCTCCAGCGCCTGAATGCCGTAATCCCCGAAATTGACCATGGTGCCCGCGGTCGCCTTGCCGCTCATTCGGCCGCGCTGGGTTTTGCGGTGCTTCACCTTCTTCGGCATCAACATTGGTGCTTAACCGTCCTTGGGAAAATGGGGCGTCTCGTGGTGCTCGCCCCGGGTGCGGCGTTCGATCTCTTCCTCTTCGGCCAGTAGCCGCTCGAGCTCCGGGTCGACGGTGACGATCGGGCGTTGTTCGCCCGCCTCTTCACCGGGTGCCTCGCCGGGCGCCGCCTCGGGGGCGGGGAGCGGGGTGGTGCCCGGCTCGCCCAGGTCGGGTCGGCGGCGGCCGCCGCCGGCGGAGATGACCCGGCGGGGCTTGGCCTGGCCGGACGTCTCGCCTACCGCCATGGCGGCCTCGCGGCTGATCTTGTCCTCCGCCGAGGTCTTGTAGGGCAGGATGTCGCCCTTGTAGATCCAGACCTTGACGCCGATGCGGCCGAAGGTGGTGCGGGCCTCGCGGAAGCCGTAGTCGATGTCGGCCCGCAGGGTGTGCAGCGGGACCCGCCCCTCCCGGTAGAACTCCCGGCGGGACATTTCCGAGCCGCCCAGGCGGCCGGCGCACTGCACCCGGATGCCGTGGGCCCCGGCCTTTTGGACCGTCTGCACGGCGCGCTTCATGGCCCGGCGGAAACTGACCCGGCCCTGGAGCTGGTCGGCGATGCCCTGGGCGATGAGGGCGGCGTCGAGCTCCGGCTGCTTGATCTCCTGGATGTTCAGCTGGACCTTGGGATTCTTGGTGATCTCGGCCAGCTTGGTGCGCAGCCGGTCGGCCTCGGCGCCGCGGCGGCCGATCACGATGCCCGGGCGGGCGGTGTGGACGTCGATGCGCAGGCGGTCACGGGTGCGCTCGATCTCGACACGGCTGACTGCGGCCCGCTCCAACTCCTTCATCAGGTAGTCGCGGATCTTCCAGTCCTCGATGAGATAGTCCTGGTACTCCCGGTCGTTGAACCACCGCGACTTCCAGTCGGTGGTGACGCCAAGGCGGAACCCGTAGGGGTTGACCTTTTGACCCATCTACCTACTCACCCTTCTCGTTCTCGTCGGCGGCCCCGTCGACCTCTTCCGGCGCCAGCGCCGGCGACGGCGTGGTCGCGGCGTCGGCGCTCTCGGCCGCCGTTGCCGTGGCCGGGGTTTCGGTGACCGTGTCGGCGGCCGGGGTGGCCACGTCGGCCACCTCGTCGTCGTGGTCGTGATCGTGGTCGTGGCTGTGGTCGTGGGCCAGGCTGGCGGCGGTGTCGGTCCGCCGGGTGGGTCGGACCCGGTTGCGGATCCCCCGCGCCGGCGCGGCGCCGCCGGTGGCGGCGTCGGCCTTGCGGGCGCCGGCGACGCGGCGGCTGCGGCGGGCCGCTTGCTCCGCCTCGCGGCGGGCGTAGAGGCGCACCAACTGGTCGTCGGGCAGGCGGCTCACGATCACGGTGATGTGGCACGTGCGCTTGCGGATGCGGGTGGCCCGGCCCCGGGCCCGTGGGCGCCACCGCTTGATGGTCGTGCCCTCGTCGGCGAAGCACGCCGAGACGTACAGCTCCTCGGGGTCCTGGCCGTCGTTGTGCTGGGCGTTGGCCACCGCCGAGGCCAGCAGCTTGCCGACCACGATGCCGGCGTCGCGCTCGGTGAAGCGGAGGATGTCCTCCGCCTCCTGGACCGGCTTGTTGCGGACCAGGTTGAGGACCTCGCGGACCTTGTAGGCCGACACCCGGGTGTTGCGCAGCACCGCCCGGGTTCCCTCGCGCTCGTTGGTCTTGGGACCGGGCATCAGCGCCGCCCCTGGCGTTCCTGGCCGGCGTGGAACCGGAAGGTCCGGGTGGGGGCGAACTCGCCCAGCTTGTGGCCGACCATCGACTCGGTGATGTAGACGGGCACGTGCTTGCGACCGTCGTGGACGGCGATGGTGTGGCCGACCATGTCGGGGATGATCGTGCTGCGGCGGGACCAGGTCTTTATGACCCGCTTCTCGTTGCGGCCGTTCAGGTCGTCGACCTTCTTCAGCAGGTGGTCGTCGACGAAGGGACCCTTCTTCAGGCTGCGGGGCATGCGGCGTTACCTCCGGGCGCCGCGGGTGCGCCGGCGGCGGACGATGAGCTTCTGTGACGGTTTGTTGGTGTCGCGGGTGCGGCCTTCCGGCTTGCCCCACGGCGACGTGGGGTGGCGACCACCGGAGCTCTTGCCCTCGCCACCACCCAGGGGATGGTCGACGGGGTTCATGGCCACGCCCCGGGTCTGGGGGCGGACACCCTTCCAGCGGTTGCGGCCCGCCTTGCCGATGACGATCAGCTCGGCCTCGGCGTTGCCGATCTGGCCCAGGGTGGCCCGGCAGTCGATCGGCACCCGGCGCATCTCGGTGGAGGGCAGGCGCAGGGTGGCGTAGTCGCCCTCCTTGGCGACCAGCTGCACGCTGGTGCCCGCCGCCCGGCCCATCTTGCCGCCGCCGCCCGGCTTCAGCTCGACGTTGTGGACGACCGAGCCGACGGGGATGTAGCGCAGTGGCAGGGCGTTGCCGGGCCGGATGTCGGCGCCTTGGCCGCTCTGCAGCACGTCGTTCACCGCCACCCGAGCCGGGGCCAGGATGTAGCGCTTCTCGCCGTCGTGGTAGTGCAGCAAGGCGATGCGGGCGTTGCGGTTGGGGTCGTACTCGATGGCGGCGACGGTGGCCGGCACGCCGTCCTTGTCCCGCCGGAAGTCGATGACCCGGAATTGCTGCTTGTGGCCGCCGCCTTGGTGGCGGGCCGTCTTACGGCCGTAGGAGTTACGGCCCCCGGTGCGCGGCTTGGGGACGACGAGGCTGCGCTCGGGGCGCGATTTGGTGATCTCGGAGAAGTCCGAGACGGATTGGAACCGACGACCGGGGCTGGTGGGCCTGCGCTTGCGCAACGGCATCAGTACGACCTCAACTCTCGAACAGCGGGATCCGCTGGCCCTCGGCCAGGGTCACGATCGCCCGCTTGGTGTCGGGCCGCTTGCCCATCTTCGGCTGGCGGCGGTGGCGCTTCATCTTTCCCTTGCGGTTCAAGGTGTTGACCTTGACCACGGTGACGTTGAAGATCCGCTCGATCGCCTGGCGGATCTCAATCTTGTTGGCGTCGGGGCTCACCACGAAGGTGTAGACGCCCTGCTCCAGCAGGGCGTAGGACTTCTCCGACACGACCGGCTTGCGGATGACGTCGCGAGGGTCACTCATGGCTGTTCCTTCTTCGGTTCATCGGCGGCCGGCGGCGCGTCTCCCGGCTCCTCGGCGGCGGTGGTCGCGGCGGGCCCTTCCGGGGTGGTCACCGCGTCGGCGCCCTCGCCGGCGGCGGCGATCTCGGCGTCGATCTGCGCCTCGGGCTCGGCCAGGGCTTCCTCGACGGCCTCGCCGATCTTCTCCTCGGCGGCGGCTTCCGCCTGCTCCTCGGCGATCTCCTCCTCGACCTCGTCGATCACTCGTTCGACGACGGCTTCGATGGCGTCGGCGTCCGCCGCCAGTTCGGCCCGGTCGGCGCCCTCCCCGGGAAGGGTCTCCAGGGTGAACACGATCCAGTCGTTGCACAGCACGTCGTAGGCATTGAGCTCGCCGGCGAGGATCACCTGCACCAACGGCAGGTTACGGAACGCTTTGTAGGCCACCTCGTCGATCTCGCGGTCGAGGACGACCAGGACCCGGCCGTCGAGCTCGAGGGCCGCCACTGACTTCCGGGCGTCGGCCGTCTTGGGCTCGGCCCACGGCCAGTCGACGACGACCATCACCCGGTCCTCAGAGGCGCGGTCGGAGAGGGCGGAGCGCAGCGCCAGTTGGATCATCTTGCGAGGAGTGCGCTGGGCATAGCTGCGGGGCTTGGGGCCCAGGGCCACGCCGCCGCCGACCCAGTGCGGCGCCCGGGTGGAACCCTGGCGCGCCCGGCCCGTCCCCTTCTGGCGGAACGGCTTCTTCCCGCCGCCCGACACCTCGGCGCGGGTCTTGGTGCTCTGCGTGCCCGCCCGAGCCGCCGCCAGCTGGGCGGTCACGACCTGGTGCATGACGGCGACGTTGGGGGTGATCCCGAAGACCCGGTCGTCGAGGGTCACGGTGCCGCTCACCGCCCCGTCCACGGTGCGGACGTCAACACTGCGCGCCATTTAGCGGCCCTTCCTCTTCACGCTGCCGCGGATCAGGACCACGCTGCCGGCCGCGCCCGGTACCGCGCCCCGCACCAGCAGCAGCTCCCGCTCGGCATCGGCCTGGACGACCTCGAGGTTGAGGGTCGTCACCTTCTGCGAGCCCAGCTGGCCGGCCATGCGGGTGCCTTTGAACACCCGGGCCGGGGTGGCGCAGGCCCCGACCGAGCCCGGGGCCCGATGGTGCTTGTGGTTGCCGTGGCTCGCCCCTTGGCCCTTGAAGTTGTGCCGCTTCATGGCGCCGGCGAAACCCTTGCCCTTGCTGACCGCCGAGACGTCGACGCGGTCGCCGGCGGAGAAGATGTCGACCGCGATCTCCTGCCCTACCTGGTACTGGCTGGAGTCGTCGACCCGCAGCTCCACCAGCCGGCGGCCCGGGTCCACCTGGGCCTTGGCGAAGTGGCCCGCCTCGGGCTTGGTCAACGTCTTGGCCTGCTTGGCCCCGTAGGTCACCTGGACGGCCGAGTACCCATCGTGGTCCGGGGTCTTCAGCTGCACGACCCGAGCCGGGCTGACCTTGACCACCGTGACCGCGACGGCCCGGTTGTTGTCATCCCAGATTTGGGTCATGCCGACTTTCTCGCCGACGATCGCTGTGGTTGGCACGGCTACTCTTTCTCGGTCGTGATAGGAGGACATCGCTGCCCCCACACGCGGACGCTCCGCCCGGGCAGTACCCGAGCGGAGCGCTCGTTCGATTGTTGCTACGGGGTCTCCGCCGAGCGGACACCCGCAGACGTCGATTGATTGACGGCTCAGTATAACCCAGACTTCATGCAGGGAGTCGGGGGGCCGGCGCCGAGACAGAACGCCGAATTGCTGCGCGCTTCCGGGGGCCGGACCAGACTTTCGCCATGGACGCCACCCCGCCCCGCCCCGTGCCCGCCGGCGACCAGTTGGCGGTGCCGGTCGACGTGATGCGGGTGGAGGCCCGGATCATGTTCGACGTGGCCGCCCAGAGGGCCAGCGTGGCCGCCGCGGTCGACTTCGGGTTGGAGGATTACGACGGCCGGCCGGTACTGGACTTGCGCCAGACACCAACGGCGTTGCGACTCGATGGGCGCACCATGGACCCGGCCTCCTTTCCCCCGGTCGACCTGGGCGGCGGCCCCGGTGCCCAGATGCGGCTGGTCGAGGCGGCGCTAGGCGCCGGCAGCCGGCACCGCCTGGACGTTGAGTACCAGCTGGAAACGCCGGCAGCGGAGGGGGCGGAGCCGGTGGGCTGGAACGGCGACGGGGTGCGGTTCGATTTCTGGATGTCGGACCTGCGCCCCGGCCGGTACCTGGAGATGTGGCTGCCCGCCAACCTGTGCCACGACCGCTTCCAGCTGGCGCTCGACCTCGAGGTGACAGGCCAGGTGCGGCACACGGTCCTCACCAACGGCACCGTGGACGCCGAGAGCGGCAACCGGTGGCGGATCTCCTACCCGGCCACCTTCACGTCCCTGTCCCCCATGCTGGTGCTGCGGCCGGCCGGCGACGTGGAGCTGCGGCGCCGGCAGGCGGACGGGCGGGAAGTGGTCACCGCCAAGGTGGCGGAGTCCGACGCCGACTTGGCGGCGTGCGAGGCCGACGTGGTGGCGTGGCTGGCCCACCACGAGCGCCGTTACGGACCCTGGGTCCACGGATCGCGGTTCACGGCGGTGCTGTGGGGACCCGGGCGGGGCATGGAGTACGACGGCGCCACCACCGCCGCGGTGGGCGCCTTGGAGCACGAGGTGTTCCACAGCTGGTTCGGGCGGGGCGTCAAACCGGCGTCGGCGAGCGACGGCTGGATCGACGAGGCCTACACGTCGTGGGCTACGGCCAGCCGGCGCCGGGAGCTACCGAGATTCCATGTCGAGGAGTTGGGCCTTGACGAGGCGCCCGTGCTCCTCTACCCGCCCCACCCCTGGAGCCGCCACACCCCCATCGAGTCCTACAAGGAAGGCTCCCGCCTGTTCGCCGGCATCGCCTACCTCCTGGGCGGCGCCCCCCAGCTGCGAACGGCCATGGCGGACTGGTACCAGGCCAACGCCGGCAGCTTCGTGACCACCGATGACCTGGAACACCACCTCAGCGAACGGTCAGGAGGTGTCCCCGCCCTGTTCCAGCGCTACGTACGAGGACGGGGGTAGCTGCGACACCGGCCGTTTCCGGCCTGTGTCGCAGCTACCCCCGGTCCGAGCTCAAGCGGTCTGGATCTTGATTTCGATATCCACGCCCGCCGGCAGGTCGAGCCGCTGCAGCGAGTCGACCGTCTTCGGCGAGTGCTCCACGATGTCCAAAAGGCGCTTGTGGATGCGCATCTCGAAATGCTCGCGGCTGTCCTTGTACTTATGCGGCGAGCGGATCACGGTGTAGCGGTGCTTCTCGGTGGGCAGCGGGACCGGGCCCCTCACCTTGGCGTTGGTCCGCAGCACCGTCTCCACGATCTTCTTGGTGGACTGGTCGATGATCTCGTGGTCGTAGGCCTTGAGACGGATGCGGATCTTCTGGCGGGGGGCTTCGGCCATCGTGGGTGCCTGCTCTACTTGATGATCTTGGTGACGCGGCCGGCGCCGACGGTGCGGCCACCCTCACGGATGGCGAAGCGGAGCCCTTCGTCCATGGCGATGGGCTTCTGCAGCTCCACGTTCATGGTGGTGTTGTCACCCGGCATGACCATCTCGGTGCCTTCCTCCAGGGTGATGGAGCCGGTCACGTCGGTGGTGCGGAAGTAGAACTGCGGCCGGTAGTTGTTGAAGAACGGCTTGTGCCGCCCACCCTCGTTCTTGGTCAGGATGTAGACGCTGGCCTCGAAGTTGGTGTGGGGCGTGATTGACCCGGGCTTGCACAGCACCTGGCCCCGCTCCACCTCTTCCTTCTTGGTGCCCCGGAGCAGGGCGCCGATGTTGTCGCCTGCCATGCCCGAGTCGAGGAGCTTGCGGAACATCTCGACGCCGGTGCAGACCGTCTTGGCGGTGGGGCGCAGGCCCACGATCTCGACCTCGTCGCCGACCTTGACCTTGCCCTGCTCGACCTTGCCGGTGACCACGGTGCCGCGGCCCTGGATGGTGAACACGTCCTCGATGGGCATCAGGAACGGCTTGTCGGTGTCACGTACGGGCTCGGGAACGAACGAGTCGACGGCCTCCATCAGGTCGACGATGGACTTGGTCCACGCCGCGTCGCCCTCCAGCGCCTTCAGCGCCGACACCCGGATGACCGGGGTGTCGTCGCCGGGGAACTCGTACTCGCTCAGCAGCTCCCGGACCTCCAGCTCGACCAGGTCGAGCAGCTCCTCGTCGTCGACCGCGTCGGCCTTATTGAGGGCGACCACGATCGACGGCACGCCGACCTGGCGGGCCAGCAGCACGTGCTCCCGGGTCTGGGGCATGGGGCCGTCGGCCGCCGAGACGACCAGGATGGCGCCGTCGACCTGGGCGGCGCCGGTGATCATGTTCTTGATGTAGTCGGCGTGGCCCGGCATGTCGACATGGGCGTAGTGACGGTTGGGCGTCTGGTACTCCACGTGGGCGATGTTGATGGTGATGCCGCGGGCCTTCTCCTCCGGCGCCTTGTCGATCTGATCGAAGGCGGTAAAGGAGTTGTGGGTCGGGTCCTGCGCGGCCATGACCTTGGTGATCGCCGCGGTCAAGGTCGTCTTGCCGTGGTCGATGTGCCCCATCGTGCCGATGTTGAGGTGGGGCTTGTTGCGATCGAACTTCTGCTTGCCCATGAAAAAAACTCGCTCCTGTACTAAATGCCTTTGGGATGAGGGCCCGAGGCGGACTCGTTGCCCAGCGGTACTACTCGCCGCGGACCCGGGCCACGATCTCGCGGGAGACCGACTCGGGGACTTCTTGGTAGGAATTGAACTGCATCGTGTAGGTCGCGCGCCCCTGGGTGCGCGAACGCAAGTCGGTAGCGTAGCCAAACATGTCGCTCAGAGGCACCTGAGCCCGGATGACCTGGCTGTTGCCTCGCTGCTCCATTCCCTCCATGTGGCCCCGGCGGGAATTGAGGTCGCCGATGACTTCGCCCATGTAGGCGTCGGGTGTGACCACCTCGACGGACATGATGGGCTCGAGGAGGATGGGGTGGGCCGCCTTGGCCGCCTTCTTGAAGCACATCGACCCGGCGATCTTGAACGCCATCTCCGAGGAGTCGACGTCGTGGTAAGAGCCAAAGGTCAGCGTGGCCCGGAGGTCCACCACCGGGTAGCCGGCCAGCACGCCTGACTGCATGGCGTTCTGGATGCCGGCGTCCACCGACGGGATGTACTCCTTGGGGATGACGCCGCCGCTGATCTTGTCGACGAACTCGTAGCCGCTGCCGGGGCCGGTCGGCTCCAGGCTGAGCACCACGTGGCCGTACTGGCCGCGGCCGCCGGTCTGGCGGATGTAGCGCTCCTCGATCTTGGTGACGGGCTTCTTGATGGTCTCCCGGTAGGCGACCTGCGGCTTGCCCACGTTGGCGTCGACCCGGAACTCCCGCAGCATGCGGTCGACCAGCACCTCGAGGTGCAGTTCGCCCATACCGCCGATGATCGTCTGGCCCGTTTCCTCGTCGCTGTGCACCTGGAACGTCGGGTCCTCGTCGCTCAGGGATTGGAGGGCCTTGGACAGGCGGTCCTGGTCGTTCTTGGTCTTCGGCTCCACGGCCACGTGGATCACGGGCTCGGGGAACTCGAGGGCCTCGAGCACGATCGGGGCGTTAGGATCGCAAAGGGTGTCGCCGGTGGTGGTGTCCTTCATGCCGACGAAAGCCACGATGTCACCCGCGAAGGCGGCGGTGCGGTCCTCTTCATGGTTGGCGTGCATCTGCAGGATGCGCCCGACGCGCTCTTTGCGGTCCTTGGTCGCGTTCAGCACCGCCGAGCCCTTGGCCAGCTTGCCAGAGTACACCCGGACGTAGGTCAGCTTGCCCTTGTGGGGGTCGGTGGCGATCTTGAACGCCAGGGCCGCGAACGGCTCGGAGTCATCGGGCAGCCGCTCGAGCTCCTCGATGCCCTTCAGGTCAACGCCCTTGGTGGGGG
>DATARN010000009.1:0-5133 GCA_036264135.1 Acidimicrobiales bacterium | reverse complement strand
GTGGACGTGGCTGCCGAGGCCGACGGGGACGCCATAGGCCAAGACCTCGGCCACGCCTCCGAGCGAGTCGCCGTCCTTGGCCGCCGCCTTGATCTCGGCGACCATGGCCGCCTCGGCATCGGCATCGAAGCAGCGGACCTCCGAGGTGTCCACGTCCGCCAGGTCGGCCGGGGTGGGCCGGGCAGTCGATTTGACGACCACCGGTCCCAGCTGGACCACGTGGCTGACGATGCCCACCCCGATCTCGGCGAGCAGTGCCTTGGCGAAGCACCCGGCGGCCACCCGGGCCGCCGTCTCGCGGGCCGACGCCCGCTCCAGCACGTTGCGGGCGTCGTCGAAGCCGTATTTCTGCATACCCGCCAGATCGGCGTGGCCGGGCCGCGGCTCGGTCAGCGGCTTTTCCGTACTGCCCGGTCCCGGCGCCATCTCCTGTTCCCATTTGGGCCACTCTGAGTTGCCGATCATGACGGCCAGCGGCGAACCCAGTGTCCGGCCGTGACGTAGGCCCCCGATCAGGGTGACCTCGTCGGCCTCGAAACGCATCCGGGGGCCGCGGCCATAGCCCAACCGGCGCCGGGCCAATTCGCCTTGCAGTGCCTCGAGGGAGATCGCCAGGCCGGCCGGAAGGCCCTCGACGATCACGACCAGGGCCCGACCGTGAGATTCGCCGGCCGTCAGGAATCGAAGCACGACAACGAGCCTACCGAGGGGGTGGGACGGCCCCCCGTTTCCTACCTTTGTGGCCTCGCATTGGGGTTGCGGCTCGCCAGAGGTGCGGCCGGCTGAGCGACTCGGCGAGGCGACTCCGGCCGCGGGTCGGTCGTTACCATGCCCGGCCATGCCCTCGCTGCTCCGCCTGGCCGGCGGGATACTCGCCGTGGCGCTGCTGGCGGCCAGCTGCGGTGGGAGCAGTCCCGCCGGCGTGCCCTTCACCGTGCTGACGGTTCCCGTCGTCACGACGGCCGCTCCCCTCCGGGCGCCACAACTGCAGGCGATCATTGTCCAGCCCGGCGACCTCCCGGCGGGGTGGAAACCCGTCCCCGTGGCTCCGACATCGCCGCACGCCGCCGACAACGCCCCCTTTTCCCGCTGCATCGGCGAAATGGACGCCTCGGCGGATCGCCTGGCACGGGCCGACAACTCCTTTGCCACCGGCGCCGCGGTCCTGACGTCGACCGCCAGCACGTTCGCGTCGGCGGCCGACGTCCAAGCCGACACGTCCGCGATTACCAGCGCCAAGGCGCCCGACTGCCTCACCTCCGTCGTGCGAGCCCAGTGGTCGGGCGTCCTTCCCAAGGGGGCGGCGTTGAAGTCCGTCTCGGAGACGGTCACCCCGGGCGCCGGCGGCGGGCCGGCGGCCGTCGTCGCCACGGTCGTGGGCGCCATCGTGTTCGCGGCGTCGGGCCGCACCTTGACGGTGAACAGTGAGGTGGTCTACCTGGCCGCGGGAAAGCTCGAAGCCCAGGTGGTGTTCACCAACGCCGCCGGCCCGGTCTCGGCGGCGCTGGTTACCGATGTCGTGGAGAAGGTGGCGGCCCGTTTGCCCAGCGTCTCCTAGCCGTCTTGACGAGCGGCGGTCAGGGAGTCGCGGCCGCCGGGGTCGTAGCCGGGCCCGTCGAGGAGGGGACGAAGAAGATCTGCGTGGTGAGTTGGGCGGTCGGCTTGGCGGCGCCGGACGCCAGGTTGATTGAGGTCACGTCGAGAAGCCGGGACAGAGTGTTCAAGCGGGTGACGAAGTCCAGGATCTGGTGGACGGACCCGTTGACCTGGAGGGCCACCGTCACGGATTGGGCGCCACCGACATTCGTACTGGATAGCGACTGGCCGGTACCGGCAAAGGTGGCAGGCTTGGTCGGGGAAACGGTTTGCCAGTCGACACCGGCCTGTGCGGCGGCCGCGTTGATGTCATCCACCAGCTTGTCGAGTGCCGGCGTATCGGGCAGCGCCAGTTTCAGCGCCGCCAGCTTGGCTTGCGTGCTCGGCAGCTGCGTCTTCTCCCGCTGGAGGACGGCGATCTGGGAGCGCAGGCTGCTCGCCTGGGCGTCGGCGGCCGCGGCCGCGGCGTTGGCTTGCTTGATCGACTTCGACTGGTGGGAGTTCACGCCGAAATACCAGATCCCGACGATCACGACCGACGCCGCCACCGCGATGGCGATCACCCGCTTGTTCACTTGGTGCCTCCGATGGTCTTGGCTCGGTTGGACTCGGCTGCTGGTGTCACCTGGGCATCCGAGTTGAAGGTCACGCCCTTGCCTGCCGCTTCGGTGGACGACTCCACCCAGGCGTCCTGCAGACCGGGAATGGTGGCGAGGGACCGAAGCCAGGTGGCGATCGAGTCCTGGCCCTTGGCTGTCGCGGTGATGGTGATCGTGCCGTCGGAGCTGGCGACGCCCGCGCCGCCCGCGACCGCAACGGGGCGTTGGGCCGAGAAGCTGGTGATGACGACATCCGGCGGCATGGTGGCGGTGATCTGGTTGTACAGATTCACCCAGTCGACGTCGTGGCCGACCGCGGTCACGTAGAGCTGTTGGCGGGATTGCAGCTGGCTTTGTGCCGTGGCCACATCGTTGTAGGTGGCTTTCTGCGCCTGCAGGGACGTCACGGTTGCCTGGGCCGCGGCGGCGTGGTGGCGGGCGTGGGAAACCCGCACTGCGCCGAGGCCGCTAAGCGCAATCAGCCCCGCGGCCAACGCTGCGACGGCGGCCACGCCGACGCCCATCTGCTGGCGCTGGCGGCGGGCGGCCGCGACCTCTTTGGGCATAAGGGTGATGCGCCGCTGCTCGGCCGCTCCCCAAAGGGCAAGGCCGACGGGCGCCAGCATGTACGGGGCGGACTGGCGGAGCTGCGTCTCGCTGAGGCCGGTGCGGCCGACCGCCACCGCGGCGAGGGGGTCGGCCAGCTCCACTGAGGTGCCGATCGCCATCTCCAATCGGGACACCAAGCCATCGGTCTGGGTGGCGCCCCCGGTCACGACGATCCGGCCGACCTGTTCGGTGTCGGTTTGGGCGAGGAAGAAGTCCAGGGAGCCACGAATCTCATCCACCAGCGCCCCGATCCGCAGGGAGAGGGCCGACTGAGCTTGCGCGGCCACGGCAACCGGTGCCCCGTTGGCGGAACGCCTCTTGATGTCCTCCGCCGACTGGGAGCTCAGAGCCAACTCCCGCGACAGGGCCTCGGTGAGGTCCGATCCTCCGATGTTCAGGACCCGCACGAAGCGGGCGCTGTTTCCTTCCCGGACGGCAATGGTGGTGAGGTCACCGCCGATCGACACCACGGCTTCGGCGATTCCCTGCGGCCCGGAAGGCACCCCTCGCAGCATCGCCAGCGACACCGGGTCGACGGCGACCACGTCAAGGTCTGCCGCTCGTACGGCGGCGATATGGGCATTGACCATGTCCCGCTGGGCCGCGGCCAGGAGAATCCGCATGTTGGGCGGCGTGCTGGGGTCCGATTGGGGGAGGACAGGATCGATCACCTGGAAGTCCATGACGGCCTCGTCGACCGGGATGGGGATCAGCTCCTGCGCCTCGAAGTTGAGTGCTGACCGCAGGTCGTCCTCGCTCATCGCGGTCACGTCCGCCTGGCGGACGATCACCCGCTGGCTCGACACCCCGACGACGACCCGACGGCTGGAGAAGCCGCCGTCGGCCCACAACCGCTTCAACGCCCCGGTGACGACCTGGGCGTCGACGACCTCACCATCGCTGACCGCTCCCGGCGGGAGGGTGACCTGGGCGAAGCGGTGGAGGGTAGGGCGGCCCCCGTCGATCGAGACCTCAGCCGCTCGAATTGCGAACGAGCCAATGTCAAGTCCGATGAGCGGGCCCCGATGGGATGCGCGAGTGGAGATCATCGTGGCAAATATCGTCAGCTGCCCACCGCTGCTTTACCGGCAATCTCGCCCATCTGAGCGTGGCAACGACGACGGGCCGGCGGCGAGTCAGTGGCGAAGGTAGAGGTGAACCAGTGGCTGGCCGGCGAAGACGGCAATACCGGCGCCAATGGCCAGAAATACCCCGAAGGGGATGGGTGACTTCCGGTCCATTCGCTTGGTGACGATCAGGGCCACGCCGACGACACTGCCCAACAAGAAGGCCAGAAAGAAGCCCAAAAAGGCAACGCTGGCTCCCAGCCAACCCAGCCCCAACCCGATGACCGCGGCCAGGCGAACGTCGCCAAATCCCATCCACTTCGGATTCAGCCAGTTGAGGAAGAAAAAGACGGCGAAGCCGACCGCGGCCGCGGCGGCGGCCGTTTCCAGCTGGCTCCACCGGCTGTCGGCGGCGGCGGCCACCACCAGCAGCACCGCCATGGTGACCAGGACCGGGTAGACGATACGAACCGGCAACAAATAGTGCTCGAGGTCGGTGAACGCCAAGGCGAGCAGGCCGGCGAGGAACACGAGGAAGGCGGGGAGGGCCCAGTCGAACCCGAATCGCAGTGCCGCTCCGACGAACAGCATGGCCGTGGCCAGTTCCACCAACGGGTACCGGATCGAAATCGGTGCACCGCACGTTCGGCACCGGCCCCGGAGGAGCAACCACGACAGGAGGGGCACGTTGTCGCGCTCGGCCAGCTGCGTGCCGCACGCCGGGCAGGCCGATCGAGGCCGCACCACCGACTGCTTGCGGGGCACACGATGGATAACCACGTTGAGGAACGAGCCAACGGCCAGGCCGATCACCCCGGCGGCGACAACAAGGAAGGCGGTCATGGCTGCATCGTCGGCGGAGGGTAGCGGGTCGAGGCGCGCACGGACGCGTCGCAGCCCACCGGCGAGGCGGTGGGCTGCAAAGCGCTGCTCTCAGGGGAGCGGGCGGCTAGAAGGCCGCGGCCCACGTGCCAGTGGTCGTGCTGGCATGGGTGCCGGCAGTCGGAGCGGTGGTGCCCCACAGCGCGGTCGGCGCCGTGCAGTCGTTGCTCTGGTAGTAGTAGGTGCCGGGGGTGGCCACCGAGCCCAGGGTCAGGCCCTCGTCACCGATGTAGAAGCAAGTGCCCGTCGCCGACTTGGCGGCCAGGATGACCTCACTCGGAGCAGAGGCGCCGCCGTTACCGGCCAGCGTGGTGGCCTCAACATCGCGCCCGCCGCTCGGGGCAACCGACACCCAGTTCAGCGCCGGCTCCACGTTCTGC
>DATARN010000204.1:0-56933 GCA_036264135.1 Acidimicrobiales bacterium | reverse complement strand
GGCCCGTGGTAGACGACCACGTTGATAGGCCGGAGGTGTAAGCGCAGCAATGCGTTCAGCCGACCGGTACTAATCGGCCGAGGGCTTGGGACAAACCTGCCCGTGCTCGCTATGGAACGCTCACAGGGGACGACCCTGTTTTAGAGCAGGTTTTCCGGTGGCCATAGCGGCGGAGTCACACCCGTTCCCATCCCGAACACGGAAGTTAAGCCCGCCCGCGCCGATGGTACTTGGGGGGTAGCCCCCTGGGAGAGTAGGTCGTCGCCGGAATAATTCGAGAGCAACGCCCCGCATCATTTCTGGTGCGGGGCGTTGCCGCGTCCGGGCGGTACCATCGTCGGATGCCCCCCACTCCAAGCGGTGATCGGCGCGCCCCGAGGCCTCAGCGTGACGCGCGCCCCCGCCCGAGCGGTGCCGATCCGAGGCGCGCGGTGCGGGGGTCTGGTGATCCCGGCGCCGGCCGCGCCCGTCGAGCGGGCGCCCCCACAGGCGCCGAGAGCCGCGGCGCCATCCCTCGAGGCGGAAGCGGCCGGGGTGGATCGACGAGCCGGGCGGGGAACCGCCGGTACGAAGAAACGGCGGACAAGCGCCCATCCGCGCAGGGGGGCGTGCAGGGACGGCCGTATCGGGGCGACTCGGACAATCGTTCCGGCGCACGGCGAAGTGCTGCGGGTCAGCCATATATGGGGGGCGGTGCGCCAGGCGGTGACGGGAAGCCCCGTGGGGGAAGTGCCTCGGGTCGGCCCTATGCGGGCGGCGGGTTGTCGAGCGGCCGGCCATATTCGGGGGGAAAGCCGACGGGGGCGAGCGGGTCAGGAAGGCCATATGCCGCTGGCCGAACCACCAGTGGCCGTGCCAATACCACGGGACGAGCCACGAGCGGCGGGGCGTATGCCCGGGACAATGGCGGTGGAACAGGCACGGGTGATCGGCGGTACTCCGGCGAAAACCGCGCCGGCGGCAACAGCGCGGGGGGTCGGCCGGAGTTCGCGGCGAGCCAGGGCGGCCGGCGCGCCACGGGTGGTCGGCCGGATGCCGGCAGTGGCGGCCCTCGGTACGGGAAACCCAGCGCGTCCGGCGCCGGTGCGCGGCGGTATCCCGGCGACCGGCAACCGGATGGCCGTGGCGGGGCCGGAAAGCCGGAAGGCCGTTCCGGTGAATGGCGTGACGGGGCGACCCGGTCCGCTCGGTCCAGCGGGTCGGGGCGGCCGTATGCGGGCGGGGCCGCCACGAGTGGCCGCAACGAAGGGCGGCCGTATGCGGGCGAGTCGCCACGGAGTGGGGGTGCGTCGGGGCGGCCGTATGCCGGCGGGGCGCCAACGGGTGGTCACAACGAACGGCGGCCGTATGCCGGCGGGGCGCCACGGAGTGGGGGTGCGTCGGGGCGGCCGTATGCCGGCGGGTCATCGCGGGGCGGCAGTGCCACAGGCCGGGCCGCCGGCGGGGACAGCCGGCGTGGGGCGGAGGCACCGGCGAAGAAGCGGGTGCCGCCGGCGGCGCAGAAGTGGGGGAGCGTCGCCCGCCACGGCGCCCAGGTTTTGGGCGACCCCGGCGAGGGCTCGGCGTCGAGCGCGTGGCGGGAGGCAGTGGCCCGGGCGCGGACGGACGGTGGCGAGCGCCGGACCGACGGGGGCGAGGCTCGCACGGACGAGGAGGTCTGGATCCGGGAGGAGCAGCCGGATGTCGCCCCGGTGCGGCCGGCACACGCCCTCAGGCCGAGACATACCGTGCCGCAGCCGGTCACGGAGGAGATTGCCGAGGTGGCCGGCGCCCAAGCCGGCGCCAAGCTCAGCCAACGGCTGGCGGAGGCGGTGCACGCCTACGACCGGGACCGGTACCAGGAGGCGTTGCGCATCCTCCGTCCACTGGCTAGGGCGCTGCCCGAGGCAGCGGCGGTACGGGAGATTCTCGGGCTCACCCTGTATCGGATGGGCCGCTGGCCCGCCGCCCTCAAGGAACTTGAGGAGTACCGGGCCCTGTCGGAGAGCTCCGATCAGCTCCCGGTGATGATGGACTGCCAGCGGGCCCTCCACAACCACCGCGCCGTGGACGCCCTGTGGGAGGAGTTGCGTGAGGCGTCGCCCAGCCCCGAGGTGGTGGTCGAGGGGCGGATCGTCATGGCCGGGTCATTGGCGGATCGGGGCGACCTGCCCGGCGCCATCAAGCTGCTGTCTCGGGACGTGGGCGTGAAGAAGCCCCGGCCCCACCACCTGCGCGAGTGGTACGCCTTGGCGGACCTCCACGAGCGGGCTGGCGACGTGCCCCGCGCCCGGGATCTGTTCGGCCGCATCGAGGCGTTCGACCCCACGGCGTTCGACACCCGTGACCGCCTTCGGGCCCTCCGGTAGCCAGCCGCCCTCCGCTAGCCAGCCGCCCCCCCCTAGCCAGCCGCCCGCCGGATAGGAAGCCGGCGCTAGGCAGCCGGACGGCACCAGGCGTTGGTCGGCACCCCGGCGCAGGGATCGGACATTCCCGCCGCCGCCGGCACGGCCGCCAGGGTCACGTTGGTCGCTTGGGGATAGCGGGACAGCGGCGTATTCGAGCAGTCGACGCCGGGGATGATCGTGGCCAGCACGCCGGAGGCACAGACCAACTGCACCGCCGCCAGTGGGCCGGAGACCGACGGCCCGGCGCAGGTGCCGTCGAGCAGCTGGATGGCGGGCGGGTCGCTGGTCACCAGCCCCTTGCTGTCGGTGTTGCCGTGAAAGCAATCGCCCGGGCCGGACAGCAGGTTGATCAGGGCAAGGTCGGCGTTGCCGGGGTTGGCGAAGAAGCCGTTGTGGGAGAGGACGTTGCCGTCGACCGCGTTCCCGGTGGCGGCGAAATAGCAGGCCACGCCCAGGAGATTGAACCCGCCCTGGCAGTGCGACGGCGCCGGCGGGGTCTCGGTGTCGGGATAATCGTGCACCAGAACGCCCCAGGAGCCGTTGCCTACGATGCGGTTATCGACGACCGTGTCGTTGCGGCCTCCGGAAATCTCGATCCCCGTTCCCACCGGCGCCAAGGCCGCCACGCCGGCCCGGGGAACGTTGGGATTGTTGTTGTCGTGCACGAAGTTCTGCCGTATCACGGTGCACGAATGCGTGCCTGACGGGCCCGTTTGCCCGCCCGGGCAGGCGCCGTTCTGCGGCGGCGGGGCGTCGTCGTTGTTCAAGGAGTTGGGCACGATTCCCGCCAGGTTGTCGTCGAACTCCGACCGCTGGATGATCAGGTGACCGCCCGAGTTGGTACCGGAGTAGCCGAGATCGCTGTGGCTGCCGTGAGCGTCGTCGATGACGGCGTGGCAGTCGGCGCACGCCCCGACGTAGTACGCCGAGTCACCCATGTTGTTGGCCGCGGAGTGCTGGATCAGTCCGGGGCCGTCGGAGTTGCTGGCGAAGAGCCGTAGAGGGCCAGCGGCGCAGTAGCCCCGGCGTAGAAGGTCGAGGTGGCAGTCACGTAACTGGCCTCGTAGGCGCCGAGCCCGATGCGGCCGCTGCCGTCGCCGCCGTTGAACCACACCTGATTGCCGTTGTGGCCGCCGGCGCCGTCGAGGAAGTTACAGACCGTCAGGTTGTCGACGGTGACACCCGACGCCCGGAGGATCTCGACGCCGTTGCGGCCCGCGCCCGCCGGGCCGCGCGTCTGGGCGGCGGCCGAGGGTGAGCAGTTACCCGTCGTCCCGTCCACCACGACCCCGTTGCGGTCCATGCCCCGCAGGTGAATGCCCGGCGTGGTGATGAGGACGCCGGCCGTGGATGACGGATCCGAGCGGTAGTCGCCTGGTCCGACCAGGACCCAGTCTCCCGGGCGGGCAGCATCGACCGCCGCCTGGATTGTGGCGTACTGGCCGGCGCGACCCGCCCACGTCCCGACGAGGAGCGCCCGGGGGCCGGTGACGGCCAGCGCGGGAACCGCGGCGGCCAGCCCGGCGGCCACCACCAAGGCCGCCAGCAGCAGCGGGATCCCCCTCTTCCTGACCATGGCGGCGACGTTAGGGGAACGGTGGCGGCATAGGAGGAGGCGAAGAGCGAAAGGAGCGCGCCACCATGATCCGCACTACTGGGGCAGCACGATGGCCCCTATCCGCCCTGGTTTTCGTGATTCTCGCCGTCCCGCCGGCCGGTTGCTCGAGGGCGGCCAGCGGGACGGCGACGGCCTTTGCCTCATTGGACGCCGCGGCTCGCGCCCACCTTGCCACGCTGGCGAAGGGCCTCGTCGCCGGCGACGCGGCGGTTGCCTCGGCCCTGAGCACCGGGGAGGTGGCCGACCAGGACGGGGTCAACGCCCGCGCCCGGGGCGAGCAGTCCCGCGCCGGGGCCCCAATCGATTTCGGCTTTGACGTGCTTTCCGTCGCCTCGCATCCGCTGGACGGCGGGGCGGCCGACTTCGTTGCCTACGAGAAGATCCGGTGGCATCAGAGCGGCAGCGCGGCCAACCTGATCGAGCTGTATCACCGTGAGGGTCTGTCGGCGCCGTGGCGAGCCGCCTACCGGATCTACCTCGAGGACAACGTCGAGCCCCCGGTGCTGCGTCTCGACCGTAAGGGACACGGCCATCTGCTCAGCCCCGCCGAAGCGGCCACCGCCGCCGCCCAGCCGGCAAACCTGGCGGCGCGCTACGCGGCGGCGGTGACCGTGCCCCCGACCAGCGCCGGCCGGTCGGCGGGGGCCTTCGCCCCGGGGCAATACACCTCCGGCGAGCGGGAAGCAGCCGCCGAGTTCGAGGCCGTCGCCGCAGACCACGGTCACGGCTCCCGCCAGTGGGAGGCGGAACCGGGCGGCGAGACCGTGGCCGTCGCGGGCGGGGTGCTGTCCTTCGCCACGCTGCAGGAGGTGGACACGCTTCATTGCAACACCGTGGGCGCGACACACTTCTTCGTCGTCCAGGATGCCACCCGGGTGCAATTCGGCGGGTTGCTGGCGCCCGGCCACTACGCCGACGTGGTCTCGCGGACATCGGTCATGGTCGGGGTGGTCGTCGCGGCTGCCACGCCGCCCGACGTCGTGGGGCGGTCCGCGCAGGTCGTCGCCATCGAGGGCCAGCCGGTGGTGATCTAGAGACCGGCAAACGCGAGGCCGCGAGGGGGAGGCCCCCCGACGGTGACGGCGCGGCGGGCGCCCGCAGGCGGGACAACCCGCCCAAACGCGTCGCGACCGGACGGGCCGGGGCGATTTAGGCAATATTGTGTTCGATCCGATGTCCGGGACTCTGCTGGTCCTCATCTGCTGTGCGGTCATCATCGTCCCGACGGTCGTGCTGGTCCTGCGGTTCGGATTGCTGTCGCCCCCTCGGTCGTCGCCGGGTGAGTGGAGTGGCCCGTGGTGGTGGAGCTCGGGCGGCGGCCGGCCCAGCAGCGGGAGGGGCCGGGCGTGGTTCACCGGTCGCCGGGGCTGGACGACGACGATCGTGATCATGGCGGTGGTCAGCGTGCTGATGCCCGTACTGGTCGCCACGGTGCTCTACAACAGCGTCATCTCGGCATCGCAATCCGGGTCGCTGCCGACGGCGCGGACGTCGGTCGGGGCACCCATCACCCAGGTGTTCGACGCCAACGGCGCGCCGATCGCCTCGTTTCAGCAGTTCACGATCAACATCCCGGTTACCTCCAGTGACATCCCGGCATTCATGAAGAATGCGGCGGTGGCGGCCGAGGACCGGCGCTTCTACCAGCACAAGGGCGTCGATACCAGAGGGATCCTGCGGGCGCTATGGGCCGATCTCAACGGCGGCGGCTACGTGCAGGGTGGCTCGACCATTGACCAGCAATACGTTCGCCTGGTCTACGGCAGCAACGTCAAGTCAATACATCGCAAGCTCCGCGAGGCGATCCTGGCGGGTCGGCTCGACCTGCGCATGACCAAGGACCAGATTTTGACCGGTTACCTCACCCGGGCGTATTTCGGCGGCGGCGCCTACGGGGTGGGGGCGGCGGCGCAGCTGTATTTCCACAAATCGGTCAAGGACCTGACCTTGTCGGAATCGGCGCTGCTGGCCGGCATCCTTCCCGCCCCCAGCGCCTACAACCCCCGGGCCGACCCGGTGGGCGCCGAGCAGCGGCGCCAGGACGTCTTGACCAAGATGGCCGACCAGGGGCTCATCACCGCTGACCAGGAGACGGCGGCGAAGGGCCAGCCGCTGCTGCTGCTGCCGAGCGACCCCCCCGTTGCCAGCGACGTCACCTTGGTCTACCCGCCGTCCACCCAGCAGACGCCCTACCCCTGGTTCGTCGACTACGTGAAGCGCTACCTGATCGCCCGCTTCGGCGAGGATCGGGTGCTGCGGGGCGGACTGCGGGTGGAAACCTCGCTCGACCCGCGGCTGCAGGGCGAGGCCGACGCCGCGGTGGCGGCCACCCTGAACGGCACAGTCGATCCCGTCGACATGGCCATGGTCGTCGTCGACCCCAACACCGGGCTGGTCAAGGCCATGGTCGGCGGCCGCGACTTCACCGCGTCCCAGGTGAACGCCGCCCTCGGAAGCTGTCCCCCCACCAGCCAGCCGGCTCCTGCCAACCAGCCCATCTGCATCGATGGCGGCGGCAGCGGCCGCCAGCCGGGCTCGGCCTTCAAGCCGTTCACCCTGGCGAAGGCGTTCGAGGAGAGCATCGATCCCAACACCTATTTCAGCGGCCCGAGCACCTATACCTACCCCCTGGGTACCTGCCTCGGCGCCAACTGCACGGTGCACAACGTGGAAAGCGGCGGGTACGGGTCCATCTCGCTCCGTGACGCCACGGCCTACTCGGTCAACACGGTGTTCGCCCAGCTGATCGAAAAGGTGGGCGTGGTCCAGACCGCCGAGCTGGCCCACCGTCTCGGCCTGACGATGATCAACCCCAAGGGCCGGACCACCAACGGGTTCTACGGGCCGAGCCTCACGCTGGGCTCGGCAGATGTCTCCCCGTTGGACATGGCCGCCGCCTACGGGGTCTTCGCGGCTCGGGGGATGCAGTTCTCCGCCACGCCGGTGCTGCGGGTCGTGGCGGCCGATGGAACGGTCCTCGAGGACAACACCGCCCGCGCCGGCCAGCGGGTCATGGCGCAATCGGTGGCCGACCAGGTCAACGACGTCCTCAAGGGCGTGGTCGCCAAGGGCACGGGGACGGCGGCCAACATCGGGCGGCCCGACGGGACGGCGGGAAAGACGGGGACGACCGAGTCGTTCAGCGACGCCTGGTTTGTCGGCTACACCCCGCAACTGGTGGCGTCGGTGTGGATGGGTGACAGCAACGGGCGCCATCCCCTCGTCAACATCAAGGGGGTGGCCCAGGTCTTCGGGGGCACGCTGCCGGCGCAGACATGGCACGATTTCATGGTCAAGGCCCTGGCCGGCGTCCCGGTGCAGAACTTCGCGCCCCCAGCTCCGCCAACGTGCGTGCCCAGCACCCCGACGACCTCGTTTACGACCGGTTCCTCCGACTCGACGACCACGACGAGCACGACGACGACCACGACCATCGTGCCCACGTCGGACACGACCGACAACACGGGTTCGACGTCGACCGCGGTGACCTTCCCCACCCCGAGCACCATCCTGGTGCCCTGCCCGACGGTGCCCCCCCGTACCGTTCCCACCAGCAGCACCGCCACCGCCACGACCACGACCCTGCCGTTCTTCACCGGCCCGACGACGCCGGCGCTGACCGTGCCCACCCCCACCGCGACCGCCCCGACCTCCAGCGTGCCGTGATCCAACTCCTGCTCATCGTCCTGCCCTGCACCCTGGTCGGAACCTCGGCCGTCCTGCTCGTCCAGCGGGCCGGGTGGCTGCCCCGGATCGATGCGCCCTCGGCGCGCCCGTCGCCACCGGCCAGCACGGGAGCCACCTGGCCCCAGCAGCAGACGGTGCGCCAGTTCGGGACGGCGGATCATGGGAACTGGAGCGCGCCCCGGCTGCTGCTGGTGGCGGTCGTCGCCATCTTGAGCGCCTGGATCCTCGTGTGGATCATCGTCCTGATCATCGGGCTCAACATCATCAGCGGTGCTAGCTAGCCCCTGAACCGCGGTGGCCGGTTGTCCCGGGCCGGCGACGACGGGTCGGCCACGGCTCGGAGACGGCCGCCGGCAGGTACCGGTCGCTAGCATCAACGGCCACCTTTCCCCAATGACCCTGAAAGGAGCCCGCCGTGCGCTGGACCCTCCCGGGCGACCGCGTCCCTTCTGCCTGGTTCAACGTCGCTCCCCACCTCGACGAGCCGCTGGCGCCGCCCCTGCATCCCGGGACCCGGCAGCCGGTGGGGCCCGACGACCTGGCGCCGCTGTTCCCGATGGCCCTGATCGGCCAGGAGGTCTCGACCGAGCCGTGGATCGACGTCCCCGGCGAGGTGCTCGACATCTTGAAGTTGTGGCGCCCCACGCCGCTCGTACGGGCCCGGCGGCTCGAGCAGGCGCTCGACACACCCGCCCGGATCTACTACAAGGACGAGTCGGTGTCGCCCGCCGGGTCGCACAAGCCCAACACCGCAGTGGCCCAGGCGTTCTATAACAAGGCCGAGGGGATCAACCGCCTGACGACGGAGACGGGCGCCGGCCAGTGGGGCAGCGCCCTGGCGTTTGCCACCTCGCTGTTCGACATGGAATGCAAGGTCTACATGGTGCGGGCGTCGTACCAGCAAAAGCCCTATCGCCGGGTGATGATGGAGACGTGGGGCGCGACCGTGGAGCAGTCTCCCGTCGACGACCCATCCCACCCGGGCTCTCTCGGCACCGCCATCAGCGACGCCGTCCGGGAGGCGGCGACCCGCCCGGATTCTCACTATTCGCTGGGCTCGGTGTTGAACCACGTCCTGCTGCATCAGACGGTGATCGGCCTGGAAGCCAAGGAGCAGCTCCAGCTGGCCGGGGAGGAGCGGCCCGACATCGTGATCGGATGTTGCGGCGGGGGGTCGAACTTCGGCGGGCTGGCGTTTCCCTTCGTTCCCGACCGCGACGTCGAACTGCTGGCGGTCGAACCGTCGTCCTGCCCCACCCTGACGGAGGGGCGATTTGACTACGACTTCGGCGATACCGCCGGACTGACGCCGTTGCTGGCGATGTACACGCTCGGCCACGAATTTGTGCCGCCGTCCATTCACGCCGGCGGCCTGCGGTATCACGGCGACGCCCCGCTCATCTGCAACCTGGTCAAATCGGGGCGTATCCAGGCGACCGCCTACCCGCAGGGCAAGGTATTCGAGAGCGCCGTGCAATTCGCCCGGACCCAGGGAACGATCCCCGCGCCAGAGACGAGCCACGCCGTGCGCGCCGCCATCGACGAGGCGCTCAGGGCCAAAGAGGAGGGGACGGAGCGGGTAATCCTCTTCGGCTATTCCGGCCACGGCCTGCTCGACCTCCAGGCCTACGACGACTACCTGAACGGCCGCCTCGACGCCGGTTGAGGCGGCGGCGGGGGTGACGATGAGGTCGTCGCCATTCGAGAAGGGATCCGGGCGTCGCCAAGGTCTACACTCGGACCGTCCTTATCCGAGCCGGCGGGCACCGGTGTCCACGAGATGGGGACGGAAAGAGGGGCAAAATGGACCGACCAGTTGGCAAAGTACGGAGCCCGGGCATGGTCATCTTGCTGTGCATCGTGACCTTGGGTATTTACAGCCTGTATTGGCAGTATTCGGAGTTTCAGGAGCTGAAGGACCACACCGGCAACGGTCTCGGAGGAGGTCTCGGGTTGTTGCTCGCGATCCTCGTCGGGATCGCCAACGCCTTCGTGTTGCCCAGCGAGATTGCCAATATGTACACCAATGAGGGACGGCAGTCGCCGGTGAAGACGGCCACCGGGTGGTGGGTCTTCCTGCCGATCGCGGGCGGCATCATCTGGCTGTTCAAGGTCCAGGGTGCGCTCAACGACCACTGGGTATCGCACGGCGTCGTGCCGGCCTGAGGAAATCCCGCCGCCACCCGGGATATCCGCCTCGAGAGGGGGATATCCCGGGTCAGGCGTGATGGGTGGATGCCGAGATCAGCCCAGGCAGGCGGCGACGTCCAGGGCGATCTTGATGGTGCCCCGCATGTACACGGTGGAACCCGAGCTCACCGAGGAGAGGAGCGCGACCCTCGCCTTGTCGAAGGCCCTGCCCGTCGCAGCGCCCACGGTGGCCGGGCCGAACAGGCAGGTGCTCGTTCCCCCGGCGAGGTTCATGGTCACGTGATCGACCGACGTCCCGGTGAGCGAAAGGTTGGCCTTGAACGTGGATGGGGTGCTGACGCGGCCGCTACCCGACCCGGTTATCGAGCAGGGTTCGGCCGCGCCCATCTTCCCGCTTACCGTACAGCTGAACGTCTTGAAGTTGAAGCTGTTTGAGAACAACTTGTAGGTGGCGCGGGCGTTGAATTGGACGGTATAGGGCAGCAATAAGTTCGGGGTGGCGGCTTTCGCCAGGCTCGCCGACCCGGCCAGCAGGACGCTGGTCAGGAGGATCGGAGCGGCAATTATCACCATCAGTCGTTTGGCAATGGTCATGTCTGGTCTCCTAAAAGTGTTGGAGTCAGGTACCGGCGATGGCCCCAGCTGGCCGGCTTGTTCTTCTAGGCGGGACGATATCGGCGTCGATCCCGGGGGTGAACCGGCCCGAACCCTAGCAGTCCGGGCTCCGAATCGGGGCAGATGGGTGCTTTTCGCTGAGGGTGGGGGAAAAGGGGGCCGTCACCGTCTGGGGCCGCTCGCTGAAGTTCCGGAATACCAGGACCAGCCCAGCGCCCGGAGTTAGAGCGGCGTCCAGTAGGTCGACGGCGACGCCAGCCAGGCGAGAACCTGGCGTCGCGTCGTCGGCCCATTTGGCGCCCACGGCGACGGCAGGCTGCCCGCGTCCCGCCGGAGCGCCGCCTCGGGCTGGGCGGCGGCGAGGGGATCGCGGTCCAGGGCGCAGCGGGCGGCGTGGGGGTCGAGCCCGAAGAGGCGGGCGGCGTTGAGCCCGAAAATCTTGGCCTTCACCGGGTCGGTGAGGGCGGGGTAGCCGAAGCGGTCCTGGTAGGCGGGGGTGATCTGGAAGGCCCGCAGGGCCATGATCTGGGGCTGGGGCCCGCCGTACCAGATGGCGTCGGTGCCCCACAGCACCCGGTCCTCGCCCACCCGGCGCAGCAGCTTGCCAAGGACGTGGGCGGCCTGGTCGGGGTCGGTGAGCACTTGGCGCCACACTGTGCCCAGGTCGACCCAGACGTTGTCGTTGGCCGGGACGTGGTGGCGGTCGAGGGCGGCCAGCAGGGTGTCGATACCGAGAGTGGCCTGGGGGTTGTAGGCCCCTTCCCGGTGGCGGGGATCCCAGCCGGCATGGAAGATGACGAACTGCATGTCGGGGAACTGGCGGGACACTGCGACCATGTCCTCGGGCCCGTTGTGCGCCGGGTCGAAGTGCACGAGCGGCAGCCCTTTGTGGGCCACCAGCACCTTGACGCCCAGGTCGTGGGCGTGCTGGACCACCGGCAGGCCGACGGCCGGATCCTCGAGCGAGAACCCCGGGCCGGCGGGATTCCAAGCCGTGTACACCTTGAACGAGGCCAGCGCGCCGCCGGCGGCGGCGGCGCTCATGGCGTCGAGGTGGGCGGTCAGCGGCCCGACGTTGGGGGCGATGACGCTGTTGACCAGCAGGCGGCCGGCGCCGCCGTGGGTCAGTTGGGCCACCAGCTGCTCGGTAGCTACCTCGGCGGGCAGGGGAAGCGGCGCGTTGTCGGGACCGGAGTTGGGGACGTCGGTCAGCATGGCCACCGTCGTGTCGCTGGCCAGGAACACGTCGTGGACGTAGTTGGCCTGGTTGACGCATTGCAGCCGGTCGCTCGCCTGGCACCCGCCGGGCAGCATGGCCTCCACCAGCGCCACCGTGTCGGGAGCGGTGCGTCGCCACGGGCCGTCCGGCATGACGTGGTGGGTGTGGACGTCGACGATGAACTCGCCCTGGCCGGCCAGGGCGTGCTGGCACGCTGGCAGGTCGGTCGTGGTGGGCAGGGCGAACGTGCCACCGGGGGGCGCCGCCTTGGAGGCGCCATGGGTGCAGGCCGCGGCCAGGTTGAACACCGCGAGGGACGCGGCCACCCCCCCGGCGCCTTGGAGGAAGCGCCGCCGGTCCATCCCGTTCCTCCGCGCCGCCTCGTCGGCGGTGGCCAGGATCTCCGCCGCCATGGCGGCGTCGGCCGTCCGGGCCGGGGCGGGGACGAACTCGCCGTTGGCGACCGGCCCGGGCGGCAGCGGAAGGGGCGCCATCCCAGCCGACGCTAGGCGACGAAGTGGCTGATCGCGGTGGCGTCGCCGGGCACCGTCGTCAGGTGCCGGCGGGGTAGCGGCGGCGGCGGCTCAGACGGTCGTATACCGCCAGCGTGTTGGGATGCAACGCCGAGAAGTCGCCGTCGAGCTCGAGAATGAGGTCCATCTCGTCCATGATCCGCTCGATCTCCTGGCTTTCACCCAGGGCGTCGGCGGCTTCCATCAACCGTACCCACAGCCGTTCGGTATAGGGCTCGGCGAGGAGGCCTCGTCGTGCCGCCCAGCGTGCCGCCAGGGCATCGCCGGAATCGAGGTAGAGCCCGGCCGCCAGATCGGCGGCATCGGCCACCTCGGCCTCGATGTGGCGGCCGTGGCCTTCGGTGTGGATCCAGGCGTACGTTCGACCGGAGATCACGCCGTCGAACGGTCGACCGCGGACCAGTTCGAGGGCGCCTCGCAGCGCGGCCGTTGACTGGTGATCACGACCGAAGCGGTGGAGCAGGCAGAACTGGCTCCAGTCCGACTGCACCTCGGGGCCCAGCTGGTAACGCTTCTCGCGACCCTGACCTTGTGCCGGCAGGAGGCGAGCCGCACCCCCGAGCGCCGTCCGGGCGACCGAAACCGTAGAGTCCCTCGTCGACGAAAGTACGACCCGACCGGTGCTGGATCCCCAGAGTGCCTCGTCCAGTTCCGCCTCGCCGACGCCGTTTGGGTGCATGGCCAGATAGACGACCAGCTCCCGGGACTTGGCCCGCTTGAATTCGTGCGCCCCGTCGATCTCGACCGAGCCGAGCACTCGAACCAGGATTTCGGGGTGGCCAACTTCAGGAATCTGGTCGGCGCGAGGCAGCTTGGCTCGGGCCGTTCCGGTCGTCTCGGCGGGCATCGTTCCGTTGCTCTCGGCCGACAGCGGGCGTTCGACGGTGATGTCGACTCGCTCGTAGGGCGCGACATCGAGGCCTGCGCCGGAATCCTGCTCAGCCGTTCCGATCAGTTCCACAATGGCCGCCATCGTTTCCGCGCCCAACACCATCGGCTCGACCGCCAGGCGCAAGGGCTGGATAGGACACGGTGACGACGAAACGTCGACCTCCCATTGTGTCGACCCCTCGGCGTTGGCCACGACGGCCGCAACACCGAGGCCGGGCCGGCTGAGGGAGCGCAGGATATCGAGCTCTTCGGCCGAGGGGCGCGTCCCACACAGGACGACGACGGGGGGCCACCCGTCACCGGCGTCTCCCCGGATCCGGCCCTGGAAGAGGTCGGCGCATCCCCGCTGCCTCGCCGTTGACTCCATGATGTCCGCGGTGGCCCGCAATTCCGCCTCGATCTCGCGAATGCTGGTCACCTGACGGACGTTGTCCCGAGTGGCCAGGCCCGGCGGCAGTGCGACCAGGACGAGGTTCAAAGCCTGCGCCCACCGGGTGCCGACCAACTGGGTGGCCAGGCAGAAGAGAAACCCTGCCGTCCGATCGGCCTCGCCACGGACGCAAAGGAGCCCCGCCGCTTCCAGGTTTACGAGGACATCCGCGTCTCCTGCCGCGGCCCGACCGAACGAGACGAGCGCCGGGAGCCAAGGCGCCGTCGGCATCGAGTCATCGGCCACGTCAGCGGCGGCGATCCGCCAGCGAAACCCGCCGGCCGTGCTCGTCCACGACGGTGGGGGCGGAACGGGGCGGTCGAGGAGGGCCTCGACGGAGGTGTCGTCGACAACGACGGCCACGATGGTCGGCGGGTCCGGGTGCCGGCGCAAGGCGTCGGCCAAGCCCGTCATGGAGCGCTCCACCAGCAGGACACGCTCGGGCGTCTCGCTTTGGCGCAACGCAAGTTCGGCTCTCGTTGCCGACGGGCCGGGGAGCCGAATTCTCCGACCGGACGGGCGACGCTGCGCCTGGCGGCGTCGGAGGACGTGGAGAATGCTCACCACCGCGGCGCCAAGAACGCCTGCTTCGGCCACGTTGGTGGCGCTGGCAATCCCACTCGTGGACGTGTGGCCCGCGGCCATGGCCACCATCGTCGGTGGTGACTCGGCGGTCGGCGGGGCAGACACCTCCGTCATGGTGGGCGCCGCCGCCGGGGCCGCCGCCGGGGCCGGCGCCCCCGCCGCTGGCCCGGTCACTGGTGGGTCGCCGCCAGACGCGGTTGGGGCGACGGTGGTTCCCGTGGGCAAGAGGAGGGTCCAGCCCGGCATGATGATCCGGGGATTGTCGAAGATCTCCTCCCGGCCGTCGGCGTCCACCATGACGTGGCCCTTGTTCAGATCCCATATGGCTCGCCACTGGAGGGGATCATGAAGGTGGGTGCCCGCGATGTCCCAGAGCTCGTCGCCGGGCCTGACCCGGTAGGTGCCGCTGTCGGCGGCCATGGTGGTAACCGCAGGAGGGTGGGCACGGGCCCTGGTGGGGTCCCGGCTGGTCGTCGGAGCATGGACGCTTAGCGCCGGTTGCGCTCCGAGCGGGGCCGACCACACCGGGCTGCGGCTGAGCAGGCCGGAAAAGGACGAGGGCGGCAATGGCGTGTCTGACGACCGGGAGAAGCCAACGGACCGGCGCCGCGGTGGTGGTGGGCCGATCTTTCCAGGCGTCGACGCCCATACCGATGACGGCCACCATGAGGTACAGGAGGCACGGCCACGCCACGCACGCGGCCAACTGGACAACCAGATGGGGCGGAAAATAGTGGACCTCCACCCCGACGCGGAGGGTCTCCCACCGCGGAACCGGCCATCCGGCCATCACGACAAGGCCGATGGCCGACCCGACGAAGAACACGATCAGCGCCGCCAGCGCCGCCGTCGCGGCGAGGGTTCGTCTCACGGTTGCGGCCCCCGCACTCCGTAAATCGCCCGGGCGCTGCCGGTCCCGGTCAGCCGGAACGAACGTGCGCCCACCGCGCCGAGGATGGTGGCCGGAGAAGTCAGCCGGACCGTCACCGTGACGACCGGGCCGTTCACCGCGATCGTGGCCTGCCCCATCGCCACCCCGGCGGCGGACAAAAATGTGCTCGCCGCGCTGACTGCCGCTCCCGCATTGGGCGCGGCCGGTCCGCCACGGGCGAACTGGTCCACGTCGAGCGCCTGGGCGCCGGCGCGGGCGGCCCCGTAGGCGTCCGATATCGCCTGGCCCTTTACGGCAAGTGCCTCGCCACCGTCGTAGACAAGCCCTATGGCTGCAATTAGCGCGACGGTCATGATGACGAGCCAAAGTGTCACCGAGCCCCTCTCGTCGTCCATCAGGGACCTTGTTGGCGGTAGATGTCGACAACCGCAGCCGCTCGAGCCGTGACCGTCCGGGTGTTACCGAGAATGGGAATTCCGAGATCGGCGAGTTGGACGGTGCACGACAACGTCACC
This sequence comes from Acidimicrobiales bacterium, assembly GCA_036264135.1. Classification (GTDB taxonomy): domain Bacteria; phylum Actinomycetota; class Acidimicrobiia; order Acidimicrobiales; family Palsa-688; genus DATARN01. The sequence continues at coordinate 41,410 of DATARN010000204.1, read as the reverse complement.
CCGACCGAGCCTCCCGGATGCCAGGCGGTGGTGTCAACGGCCACTGCCATTGGTGCACAGGAAACCCCGCGCCCGGACATGCTGATGTCCGCCATCCGCTGAGCCGCCACCTGTGCCGTCGGCGAACTTCGGGCCTCGGACGCGGCGCGGGCGGCGTCGCCGGCGGCGTCGGTCACGATCTGGTGGGCATTTGCGACCCGGCCGGCGCCGATCAACGTCACGAGGAGAAGAATGACGAACGGCGCGCCGATAACCGCCTCCAGCACCGCGCTGCCTCGTTCCCGACGACCGGGGGTCATGGTGGTGGAGGGCGGAACTGCTCGAGTGGTCCTTGTGCGGTGGCCGTCACCCCCAGTGCCACACCGGGTATCAACTGGTGCGGCTGCCCGGTGACGGTGGCGACGACGGCGCCGTTCTGGGTGGCCACCGACACGCTGGCCCGCTCCAGCGGGGATCCCAACTGCTGCAGGACGGTATCGCCGCGGAGGGTGCCATCGCGGTCGTTGGCGCCGAGAACCCGAGCGGCCTCGACCGCCTGGCGAGCCGCCGTCTCGGCCGCCTGGCGAGCCCAGAAATATTCCATCGCTTGAAAGACCATCGTGATCGCCAGGAGGACGGCTGGCAGAACTATTACGAGTTGCAACGTGGCGGAGCCCCGTTGGAGTGCTATTTGATGTTGCTTTGGTGGCTGCTGATTGCGGCCACGATGGCGGCTCCTGCAGCGATCGCGGCTGCAGACAGGACCGCGGTAATGATGACCTGCTCCAGGGTGAGTGAGCCGCGTTCGTCGCGTCCCGTGACGCCCACCCGGGCGTTCAGATACGAGTACAGCATTTGTACATACTCGAATGGTCCCATTGTCTCTCCTTGATTTCACTATCGGTTCTTTCCTACAGCCTGGCCACGGCCGGGTAGCCGATGACCAGTAGAAAGCCGGCGAGCAGCATGACCATGGGAAAGCTCATCCGTTCGGTCATCGATCCCGCTTTGGCTTCCACCTCTGATGCGGCCTGCTCGCGAAGCGTCCTGGCCTGACCGTTGAGCGCCTCCCGAACCTTGGCGCCTTTCTCCTCTGCCAAGCCCATGTTCTGTGCCAATACCACCATTTCTTCGACACCCAAGGTCTCTCCCAGCCGCTCCAGAGCCACCCAGGTTCCCTGGCGACCGCCGAGCGGCAGGCAGGCACGAACCTCTTCGAACGCCCAGCCCGCGCCCGCCCCCGCCGCCGCCACGACGGCCCCATCGACGTCCTCACCCGCGGCGACCAGTACGGCCGCCAGATCGCAGATGACGGCCACCGCCTCGCGCATCTCGGCGCGGCGATCCTCCGCCTGGCTGCGCAATGTCAAACGCGGCATGACGGCGCCTAGCGCGGCGGCCAACAAGACGGCTCCCAGTGCCAGCTGTCGGGGGACGCTGAGACCTTCGACCGCGATCGTGGCGACCAAGGCGATGGTGAGGATCCCGAAAAGAGCGGCGAAAAGTAGTATTTGACGAACGAAGGCCTCGAGTGTTTCGCCCGTGGTCAACAGATCCTTGGCAAGTTTGGGGAACCGTTCCCGGTCAATGGCCACCGAGTTCGTCAAATCCCGAGTCAGGTAGTCCCAGAAGCTTCCGGCGGGGCGAAGGGATCCGGTTTCGGTGGCAAGCAGCTCGTCGAGTTGGGCGCTCAGCGAGCGTCGTCTCGGCACGATGCTCATCGCGATGAGCGCCATGCCGGCGGTTGCGGTGATCGCGCAGAGAAGAACCAGGGTCATTGGCCGTCCAGTTGGAGACGAAGACGCTTCGGGCCGCTGATTTGATCCATTCTTGCCAGACCGACCAGGCCGGCCGCGAAGGCTGCGCCGGCCAGTGCCATGATCGCTTGGCCCTTGATGCCGTGGTAGGGAGCCAGGTACGTGCCGGAGAGGAAATAAATGACGACCAACCAGGTCGTGACGGCCACCATCACACTCCACATGGACGTTCGGAGTCGCCGCCGGTCCTTCTCGATCGCTCGCCGGGTTCTCACCTGTTCCTCGGTGGCACGGGCGACCTCGTCGAAAAGGTCGGCCAGCTTGGCTGTTCGCCTGGTCAACGCAAACCGCAGGCTGACCGCGAGGAGCTCGGCCATGGGGTCGTTCACGTTCTCGGCAAAGGCGGCCAGCGCCGGCCCCGGTTCCTCCCCTTGAAGACGTTCCGCCATCTCGGTGACGTCGGAGGCGATAGCGGCGGGCGCCATGGCGACGCATCCGCGAATCGCCTCGGCAACGTCGGCGCCGACCAGCACTTGGTCTCGCATCATCGCCGCCAGACGGGCAATGCCGGATGCCACCGCCATCTCGGCGTTGCGTTGGCGGCCCTTGGCGCTGAGGGTTGGCACCCACGCGGTGAGAAGTCCCATCCACACTCCGGCGGCCGGCCACCCAGTCGCCAACCAGAGGCCAACCGCAACGGCCCCACCGAGGGGAAGCCGCCACCACGAGACCAGGGGGCGTGGAGTTCGCCGTTCCCGCTTCGGCGTTCCGGGGTGGCCAAAAGGGGAGGCGGTCGTCGCCATGGCGATGAACACGGCCCCGGCGGCGACGAAGAGGGCGGGGCCGGCGACCGCAGCCAGCGACGCCACTGGAGGGGCAACAAGGAGCGTCGCTCCGGGCACGACGGTCATCGTCGCCCTTCGGGCGAGACGATCGATCGATCAACGCCGGCGGCCACCAGGTCAGCCGCCAACTCCTGTGTCATCGAAACATTGGTGCGTCGGGCGATTCCCTCGGTGTCGGCTCGCCAGAGTTCGCGCGATGCCGGGACTTGGGACTCGACGCTTCCGGTGACTTCTCGGATCGAGCGCACGATCGGGCGGTGGTCTCGTTCACTGCGGCCCAGATGGATCACCACGTCGACCGCGTCGGCGATGTCGTACATGACGTCTTCACGGCGCGGCGCCTCGGGGGCACGGGACGCGTACTTGGCCAGTCGGGTGAAGACCTGCCTGGCGGAACTGGCATGAATCGTGCAGCAGCTCCCGTCGTTGCCCTGGCTCATGGCGTCGAGGAGCGACACGCATTCGGCGCCTCGAACCTCGCCCACGATGACGCGCCCCGGATTGAGCCGCAGAGCCAAGCGGGTCAAGTCCAGCATCGTCACCTCGCCGATACCCTCGACGTTCGGTCGACAGGTTCTCAGCGGCACGACGTCGCTGTGCCGACCGTCGAGATGCAGCCCGAGTTCGTAGGTGTCCTCGACAGTGACGATGCGTTCGAGGTCGGGGATCTCGTGAGCCCACGCGGCTTGCATGGTGGTTTTACCCACACCGGTGCCGCCGCCGATCACGAGGTTTCGCTTGCAGCGCGCCAGGCCGGCCAGTACCTCTGAGAGTTCCGGCGTGATCATCCGCCAGCGCACCAGATCGGTCCGATCGACGTCGACGGTGTGATGGACCCGGATCGACACGACAAGGAAAGGCGCCACCTTGCCCATGGCGGCCGTGACCCGGCTCCCGTCCGGCAGCGAAAGGTCGACCTCCGTGGGCGAGCCTTCGATCGGCACTCCGGAACGCCTGGCCATCTGACGAACGAGGTCATCGAGTTCCTTGGCCGAACCGACAACCGGTGGTACCTGGCGGCGGGTTCCATTGCGGTAGGTGACGTGCACGACGTCGGGACCGTTGATGTCGACGTCGGTCACTTGGGAGTCGGAGAGGTACCGCTGTATTCCTGGCCCGTCGGTGCCGTCGGCGTATACCTCCGACTTGAGGTGGCGTTCCTGCTCTGGAGAAAGCAGCGGCTGGCCGGCGGCTCGCCTCGTCGCAGCCTCCTGGCGTAGGGCCTCAGCGGCCAGGCTCTGGCGCAGCATTTCTTCGTCCTCCGACGACAGGGGACGGCCGAGGCGCCGCAGCTCCTCAATCAGTCGCTGTTCGACATGTGCGTGCAGCCTGTTTCTGACGGCGGCCCCGCCGGCATCGACAACGCTCATGGCCGGCCTACTTCTACCGACGGGCAGCTGGCAGCGCCGTCGGCGACGGGAGGAGGCGCGATCGACCAGGTGTCGGCCGGGCCGGCATCCCGCGGAACGGTGGGCGACAGGGCGACGAGGTGGCCGGTCCGGTCTTCTCCGCTCGCCGCGTCGTCGGTTCCTCCCGCCGTGGCAATGGCCCGGAGGAGGTTTCGCGCCGCTCCTCCAAGAGCGCATCGGCCCGCCCAATGGACCATGAGGCGTTCCGCCATCGAAACGCCAAGCGGATCGAACGGCACTCGGCCCAATATCGGGACGGCAGTGCCCAGCCGCTCCGCGATGGCGTTAGCCACCTCGTTATCCGGGTGGGCCGCTCGCCGGCGCCGGCCGGGTGCCGCCACGATCACGCCGACCGGGAGCCCGCTGCGGAGCAGGTGTTCGAGGAGAGGGATGGCGTGCGCCAGTTCGCCGGCCGCGGGCCGAACCACTATCGAGACGAGATCACATCCTGTGAGCGCGGCCCACGCCGGCGATGTCGGCCACAGGCGGCCGAGGTCCCAGATTCCCGCCACGTCGGCGGCCCGAGCGGCGACGGGCAGCGCGGCCGCCAACGCCTCGACGGTCCGGGCGCTGGCGTCCGGCTCGGACGGACCGAGCAACAGTGAACATGTCGCGGTGGCCGGCTGCAGACATTCCGCCAACTCCTGACCTCGCAGGGCGCCGGTCGCGGCCGCCATTACTGCCATTCCCCCGGCCCCGGGCACGGGCACTCGCGCCGCCAGGTCGGCCCCGGCGGGGTCCAGCTCGCCGATAATGGCCTGACCGGGCCAGACAAGACCCAACGCCAATGCCAAAGAGGTAACTCCCGGCGAGCCTTTTGCCGACGCCACCGCGAGCTGCATCGCCGGGATGAGATTCATGGTCCGGTGCTTCGTGTAATCCATATCAGGCTCACGGAGTCCATGGCCGAAGCTGCCGCCACGGCGTCTGACCGGGAGGTGGAAACGATCAAGGACAGGTTCGTCTTCGACCCGTCAGCCGATCGGTTCATCGTTAGGATCCGTCCTGACGCCAGTTCGCCTCCGGAGGGGGGTGGTTCGGTGGCCCCACCCGTGGTGCTCGGCGCATCGACGACGAGCACAGCGTCCCCTGCGGTGAGGCCGGCCGGAAAGCGCCCGTCGACAAGCGACAGTCCAAGGACGGCCTCGCCCGGTCCCGGCCCGGGCGCCTCGCCGAGGTCGGCCTCCACGAGCGGCTGGCCTGCTGCGATATCGAGATTCGCGGTATGTCCGACCAGCTGGTCGCGGCGGGATACCGATATGGCGGAAAGCTGAGACGACGCCACGGGAATGGCCTTGAAGTCGCCTCCCCTTATTACCTCGCCGGCACGGATCGATCGGGCCGCCACGAGGACGGCGTGTGTTTGGGGTGCCTTGGGGGTCAGCATCTCGAAGAGGGCGACGGCGAACGCCAGCGTCACCAGACCAACGGCAAGAAGTAGGAGTCGTCGTCGCCTGTCCGGCCGGCCAGGACGAACGGGAAAGGCCGCCGGTGCCGTGTCACTGAGCCGGGCTGGCCTGAATGGTCGCAATGTTTGGGTCATGTACGCCACAAGAGCTCAGATGTCGAAAATAGAACCAGTCGCACCTTCGCCAACTGATTTCCCCTCTTCCGATAGGAGGCGGGCGCCATTTGACAAAGGCGCGGTCCGACACCAACTAACAAAGGAAGGCATTACCTTCGAGTAATAAAAGCTGTTTCCGATTTTTTCGGTCGCCGACGGTGACCATACCTCTAGTCACCAAGTCGATCAATAGGACATTTGTCCTATGTTGTTCGACCGCTGGTGGGGTCGCTCCCTCGGCGAGATCCATCGCGTACTTCTATGCCACGGCCGACTCGGTACCATCTCGACCATGGCCGGACCGCCCACGCCGGAGGAGTTGTTCTCCGTCGATGCCTACCGCCGGCAGTTCGACGCCACCATTGCCGAGGTCGACCGGGAGCAGGGACGGGTGGCCCTCGCTCGAACCGCCTTCTACCCCGGCGGCGGCGGTCAGCCCCACGACACGGGCAGGTTGACGTGGGACGGCGGCCAGGCGACGGTCGCTCGAGTCGGGCGGGAGGCGGGCAGAATCTGGCACTGGCTGGAGGGCGATGCCCTGGACCTGCCCGGCGACGGGACCGAGGTGCTCGGCACGCTTGACTGGGATCGCCGTCATCTGCTGATGCGAACTCATACCGCGCTTCATGTGCTGTGCGGGGTGGTATGGGCGGACTTCGGGGTGGCCGTCACGGGCGGCAACATGGAGCCCGGTGCGGCTCGCATCGACTTCGAGCTCGACGCCATCTCCGCCGAGCTGGGGCAGCGCCTGGAACAGCGGGTGAACGAGGAGATCGCCCGGGCCCACGAAATCCTCGTAGAGTTCCTGGCCCGCGCCGAAGCCGACCGCGACCCGGCGCTGATCCGGACCAAGGCGAACCTTATTCCCGCGAGCATCGATCCGTTACGGGTGATCGACATCGTGGGCCTCGACCGCCAAGCCGACGGCGGCACCCATGTCGCAACGACCGCCGAGGTCGGTGGGATTAAGGTGCTCAAGACCGAGTCGAAGGGGCGGGCCAACAAACGGGTCCGACTGGCGGTAACGGACCGAGAATAATCGCCGAGGCTGGCGGTCGGGGCCTAGACCGGCAAAGATCATTGCTGAATGAAGCTGAAGCGGCGGCGGGGCGAACGGGGGAATTCAATGGATCGGTCGGGCCGGTTACGCGGGATGACGCTGGTGAGCGTTGTGATGCTGGTCATGGTGTCCGTGCTGTTCCCCGGCACGAGCCGGGCGGACGTGAACGGGCGCTCGGTGGACGCCGCCGGTACCGCATGGGATGCGAACGAACCCCTCTTGACGCCGGCGGCAGCCGCCGCCAACCAGCTGGGGATGCGGTTCGACACCGCCCTCGACGGCCAGATCTACGCCGAGCCGCTGGTCGTCGGCCAGACCGTGGTGGTGGCCACCGAGAGCGACATGGTGTACGGGGTCAACCGTGACACCGGTGCCGTCGTGTGGCATCGGTCCCTCGGGACCGCCGTACCGGCGGCCGCGCTGAACTGCAACGCCCCGGCGCCGCTGGTCGGGATCACGTCGACGCCCATCGTGGATCCGGGAACCGGGCTGGTCTTCGTCTTGGCCATGACCTGGGACGGCACCAATGTCTCGTCGTCGCAGTGGCAGGTTCACGCCCTCTCCCCGGTGACGGGGGCCGATGCCGCCGGGTGGCCTATCACCATCTCGGGGACCGGCACCAACGACAGCACCTCGACGTTTGTGCCCTCCACCTCGTTCCAGCGCGCCTCGCTGGCTATCAATCAGGGCCAGGTATTCGCGGCGTTCGCCAGCTTCTGCGACAACCCCCCGTACAAGGGGTGGGTGGCGGGCGTCTCGACGTCAACCGGCCAGGTGAAGTTGTGGACCGATGAGGCCCACAACACCATCGCCAACCCCGCCGGGGGGATCTGGCAGTCGGGCGGCCCGATCGTCTCCGACGGGCCGGGCCGGTTGTTCCTCGCCTCGGGCAACGGCACCTGGCCGGCGCCCGGGCCCGGGACCACCGCGACGAACACGCTCGGGCAATCGGTGATCCGTCTGCAGATCCAGACCGACGGAAGCCTGGTGGCGGCGGACCATTTCGCCAGCTTCGACGTCCAGACCCGGAGCAACCACGACCAGGACCTGGGCTCGAGCAGCCCGACGGTGCTCCCCGACAGCTTCGGCGTACCGGGACACCCCCACCTGCTCGTCGTCGGATCCAAATATGGCGAGGTGTTCCTCCTCGACCGGGACAACCTCGGCGGCGAGGCTCAGGGGTCGGGGGGGACCGATGCCGCAGTCGCCGAGGCGGGCCCCCTGGATCCCATCTTCGGGTCACCGGCGGTCTGGCCCGGCGACGGTGGCTACATCTATCTTCCCGGCTGGTCGCCCAGCACCAAAGCGTTACCGAGCGCCCTTGACGCCTATCAGGTCCGGATGAACGGCCCCGCCGTCCAGCTGGTGCGGGTGGGCTCGGCAGCCACGGCCTTCGGGTACGGCTCGGGGTCGCCGGTGGTGACGTCCGCCGGCACGACGAGCGGGTCCGCCTTGGTGTGGGTCCTGGAGCGGCCGACGGCCAGCGAGGCGCAGTCCGAGCTGCGGGCCTACGCCCCCGTGCCCGTCAACGGCGTCCTCCAGCTGCTGTTCCATATGCCCCTCGGGCACACCGCCACCAAGTTCTCCGAGCCGGCCACCGATGGGGGGGAGCTGTTCGTCGGGACCGAAGACGGCCACCTGCTCTCCTTCGGCAAGGGTGTCCCCGTCGTCAACCATGCGGTGAAGACGGCGAGCGCCGCGCCACAAGGCGTCACCGCCGGGGCCGATGGCAACCTCTGGTTCACCGAAGCCGGGGCCAACCAGGTCGGACGCATGACCCCGGCCGGTGTGGTGACCGAGTTCGGGGGATTGGCGGCGGGTGCGAATCCGCAGGGGATCACGGCCGGCCCGGATGGGAATCTGTGGTTCACCGAGCCGGGGGTGAACAAGGTGGCCAAGGTGACGACCGCCGGGGTGGTGACGGAGTTCGCCGGGTTGGCGGCCGGCGCCGCACCGCAGGGGATTACGGCCGGCCCGGATGGGAATCTGTGGTTCACCGAGCCGGCGGCGAACCAGATCGGTCGCATGACGCCGGCGGGGGTGGTGACCGAGTTCGGTGGTTTGGCGGCCGGCGCCGGACCGCAGGGCATCGCCGCCGGGTGGGACGGCAACCTGTGGTTCGCCGAGCAGGCAACCCACCGGATCGGCCGGATCACGACGGCGGGGCTCGTCACCGAGGCGCCGACCTCGCCGTCGACCAGTGCCCCGATCGCCGCGGTCGCCGGTCCCGACGGCAACGTGTGGGTGACGGCCGGCAACGGGATCGATCAGGTGATTACCAACGACCCGACCCGCAGCTATTTCCTGGTCCTGCCGTCGGGCTTTGTGCCCGCGGCCCGGGGTGTGCCCATGGGCACCACCGCCGAGTGGCTGTTCGCCGCCGGCCGGCCGGCGACGGTGACCGACTCCTCCGGGATGGCGTCCTATGACTCGGGAACCCGGGCGCCGGGGACCACCTTCACCAATGTGGTCTATGCCGCCGGCACCTTCCGCTACGCCGACACCTTGGCACCCAAATGGACCGGAGCAGTGAGCGCCGTGCCGCGAGTGACGCCCGTCTCCGGCGCCAGCACCGCCACCTTCACCATGACCTGGGCCAGCCAGGCCGCCCCCGCCGGCTTCGTCTACGACGTCTACCTGGGATACTGCGCCACGCTGCCGTGCACCGCGACGTACACCCCCTGGCTGACCGGCACCACCGTGCCGAGCGCCGGCTTCGGCGCCAGTGACAGCGCGTGGCATGGGGCCGGCACCTACTTCTTCGAGGCCCGTCTCCGGAAGTCGGCCAACGGAACCCATTCCCTGTTCGGCGGCTCCCGTTTCACCGTAACGCCCTGAGCTCCGGAGGTCAGGCGACAAGTACGGCTTACCCGCCCGAGCGGCGAACACGGGGCCCGGCGTCGGGATGTCTAGACGGCCGCCAGGAGGATGCGGCTGGCCATACCCACCGTGCGCCCCAGCGATCCCATCAGCAGGTCACGGGCGAAGCCGGCGTGGCGCAGTTCCCACAGCGCCAACGAGGTGTCCCACGCCACGTCGCGGGCACTGCGGATGCTCCAGTTGGCCACCAGGTTGGCGACCGCTGTCAGGTGCTTGTCGGCCGCCCGCGCCATCCCGGACTCAAAGGACTGGCGGACGGCCTGCTCGGCCGCGTCGAGCAGCTGGTCGACTTTCTGGTAGTCGTCGTGGTGGCGGCCCGAGTCGGGCGCCGTGCCCAGGGCGGTGCAGGTGGAGACGACCGCGACGGGCAGGTCGTGGTTGATGTGGGCGTTCATTCCGGCCAAGGCGAACTGGATAGGTTCGACGTCCGTGCTGGCCCGGGCCTGGAGGAGCGGTGCCCAGGCCGCCGGGAGGTTCTCGGGACTGGTGGTCAGCGCGTTGACCGCGTCGAAATAGATGTTGGCGAAGATCACGTCGAGCTTGGTCAGATAGACCGGGTCGGCGAAGAAGTTCTGACCGACATCGCTGGCCACCGTTTGGGTGATCTGCAGGGACATGCGGTTGAAGCACGCCAGGCCGTCGTTGGGGGGAAGGGCAGCCGCGATGGCCTGCATGCGGGCGATGGTTTCGTCCATCGTCGTCACGGGTGGTCCGGCAGGGGGCATGACGGGATCCATGGGCCCAGAGTCCAGCAGATCGGGGTCAGGGCATCACGAGCAGCGTCTTGCCCAGGGTCTGGATCGGCCGGGGCGACGGCCCGTTCGGCGTAGCCGCCCGTGCCCCGGAGGGAGCTGACGACGAGACGCCCGATCGTCGTAGCGGCGACGCCGTCGCCGACCGCACGGACAACGCCCCCCACGCCGTTGCCCAGCACGGCGGGCAGCGCGGGGGCCATGGCCGGGTGCGGCGGTCGGCCGGCGCGGATCTGGGTCTCCACCGGGAAGCCCGGGCCGCTTAGCCGGCCGGGGCGTACCGCCGGCTGATATCGGCGCACTCCTCGCACACCGACTCGGGAATGATGCCCCTTCGCATGAGGACGGCGAAGATCTTGCAGCCGAGGCAGATGGCAAAGACGCTCTCCAAGGTGGCGGCGACGACGATCAGCCCGAGGACGACGTTGGCGGCGGCCCGCAGGCCGAAGCCCAGGGCGAGGACCGCGGCCGTGACGGACATGACCGCACCCATGCCCTGGGCGAACCGCTTAGGCGGCCCCGGCACCAGCTTGGCCTCCCCCGGCATCCGTGGGGTGATGACTCTGGTGGCCAGCTGGCCCAGCGGGCTGAGGGTCGGACCGGTGAGCACCCGGGCGAGGAACCCGTAGGCGATGACCGCCGTCAGCCACGGCTGGTTGAGCACGATGGCGGCGAGGCACATGAGGACCACGCCGGCCGCGACCAAGCGGGCCGAGGTCTCGTTTACCGGGTTGGGGAAGCTGAACAACTGGTGGCGGGTCATCGTCCCTCCTCTCCGCCCTAAAACCGACTAAGTCAGTCGACTATTCCCGGGCCCCCACGGGTGACCCCTGGGGGGCGGGACCGGGGTGAGGCAGGCCGAAGGCGGCGCACACCGTGACGTAGTCGTCCCAGGTATCGATGTCCGAGGGCAGGGCGGCGTCCACGGGAAGGCGGCGCACCTGGTCCGGTGAGGCGCCGTCGACGATCTTCCAGACCGCCTTGTCCCCGTGCAGCCCACGCAACGTCGGAAATGCTGACGCCGAGAACAGGAAGGGGTGCCCGAGGCCGTCACGGTACGAGGTGACCGCGGCCCACTGGTTCGGTACCTCGGTCCACTTTTCCAGCACCGTGTCGATCAACGCCGGCGTCACCCCCGGCATGTCACCGAGCAGGAGGGCGATGGCCGGCGCTGCCGGGCCGGCCGCGTCGAGGCCGGCCAACAGCGACGAGGCGCAGCCCGTCCCGTAGGCGTCGTTGTACACGACCTGGTAACGACCGGGGGCGAGCGACGCCGACACGTCGGCGCGGCTGCCGCCTAGCACCACGATGACCCGCGCCAGCGAGGAGGCGCAGGCGGTGGCCACCGCATGGTTCAACACGGTGGTGGCGCCGAGCGGAAGGAGCTGCTTGGGCTGGCCCAGCCGCCGCGACGACCCGGCCCCGAGAACGATGCCCACGACGTCGGACACCGGTACCCGGGTCGAGGTCATTTCTGCCACAGGGTCACGTACACCGGCGGGCGGAACCGCTTCATCGGTACCCCGCTCGACCGGCTCAGCATGACGTGCGTCGCCATGGGCGTGGTGATCCAGCGCAGCAGGGCGGCGGCGGTGGGGGAGCGCCGGTCGCCGGCCAGGGTGCTGGCGTGGAGCATCACGTTCAACGGTGTTCCGGGCACGTCGACCACGGCCAGCCGGCCGCTGCTGACCAGCTGGCTGATGACGTGGCTGTAGGCGATCGAGAGACCATCGCCGGCCGCCACCCGCTCGAGGGCGGCAGCCATGCTGGGGAACGCCCGCACGTCGTCGGGGCGGACGCCGAGGCGCAGCAGGAAGGTGCCCGCCGACGTGCTCGGGTCGAGGCCGGACGGGCCGAGCAGCCACGGTCCCGGGCTCAGGTGCGACGCCACCGCCGGGGGCTGGGCGCGGACCCCGTGGGCCGGCGACGCCACCACCACGTGCTGGAAGCGCAGCACCGAGACGGTGTCGATGGACGAGTCGTTCTCCGAGCCCGGCGGCCGGGGGCCGATGGCCACGTCTGCTCGGCGGTCGCGGAGGACGTCGGCGAACGCCGATCCGGGCACGACCACGGTGGAGGCCTCGAGGGCGGTGTACCGCTTGGAGAACGCCTCGAGCAGCCCGGGGATCATGTACTCGGCCACCGGGGCGGTGGCCGCGACTTTCAACTGGGGCACCTCGTAGGCGATCTCGCCGATGCGCTGGCGGGCCTCCTCGGCCAGGCCCAGGATGTCGGCGGCGCTGGCCGCCAGTCGGCGGCCGCCCGGGGTGAGCACGATGCCGCCGCCGCTACGGACGAACAGCGGGTCGCCCAGCTCGCGGCGCAGGCAGGCTACCGCCCCCGAGATGGCCGGTTCGGTGACGTCAAGCTCGACGGCGGCCGCCTTGACCGCGCCCAAGCGGGCCACGGTGAGGAACGCCTTCAGCTGGCTAAGCGTCACCGGATGGCTTCCCGGGGAAACGAGAATAAGCTTTTGAGTTAAGCATGTGCTGAACTTGACCCTACCGTCGTGAGTGGCGGAAAGTAGCAACTGCCAGGTTCGGACCCAAATCACGGTTCCCGCCCAGCGGGATGAAAGGGCGGGGAGGTGCAAGTCCCGGCGGCATTCGAGTATGAGCGGGCGACCAGCGTCGGCCACGCTATCGGGCTGCTGTCCCGCTTCGGGGCCGACGCCCGGGTCATCGCCGGCGGCCACAGCCTGCTGCCCATGATGAAGCTGCGGCTGGCCCGCCCCGAATTCCTGGTCGACATCAACGACCTGGCGGACCTGGACTTCATCCGGGCCCGCAACGGGACCCTGGCCATCGGGGCGCTCACCCGGCACCGCAGCCTGCTGGAAAGCGAGCTGGTGGGCCGGCTGTTCCCGATATTCCACGACGCCGAGCGGGTGATCGCCGACCCCATCGTGCGCAACCGGGGCACCATCGGCGGCTCCCTGTGCCAGGCCGACCCGTCCGAGGACCTGAGCGCGGTGTGCACCGCCCTGGAGGCCACGTGCATCATCGAGAGCCTCGACGGGCCCCGCGAGGTCACCATCGAGGACTTTCACCGCGGGCCGTACGAGACCGATGTCGGCGTGGGGGAGATGCTCACCGAGATCCGCATCCCCGTGCGGCCCCGCACGGCCAGCGCCTATCACAAGGTCGACCGCAAGGCCGGCGACTGGGCGGTGGTGGCGGTGGGCACCCAGGTCACCATGGACGGCGACAGGATCGGTGACGTGGGCATCGGGCTGGCGGCGGTGGGATTCGACGGGCTGCACGCCCAGGCGGCCCGCCAGGCGGTCCGGGGCCGGCCGCCGTCGGACGAGGTGTTCGCCGCCGCCGGCCGGTTGGCCGCCGAGGGGTGCACGCCGGTCACCGACGGCCGGGGCAGCGCCGAGTACAAGCGGCACCTGGTGCGCGAGCTGACCGCCAGGGGGCTCCGCCTGGCCGCCGAGCGGGCGTCGGTCCTGTAGGCCCATGCAGGTGACGATCAACGTCAACGGGACGGACCACACCCGCGAGGTTGAGGCCCGACGCCTGTTGGTCCACTTCCTCCGTGACGACCTCGGGCTGACGGGCACCCACTGGGGGTGTGACACCAGCAACTGCGGCGTGTGCACCGTGCTGATGGACGGCATGCCGCTGAAGAGCTGCACCGCCCTGGCCGTCATGGTCGAGGGGCACGCCATCGAGACGGTCGAGGGCATGGAGGCGGCCGGCGAGCTGGATCCCATCCAGGCCGGGTTCGTGGAGCTGCACGGACTGCAGTGCGGCTTCTGCACGCCGGGCATGTTGCTGACCGCCAAGGCGTTGCTGGCGGAGAACCCCCATCCCACCGAGGAGGAGATCCGGATCGCCATCTCCGGCAACCTGTGCCGCTGCACCGGCTACCTCAACATCATCCGGGCCATCCAGTGGGCCGCCGACCACCAACCGCCGAGCGTGGTGATCTGACCATGGTGTCGGTGGCGGAGACGCGGGCGGTGAGCGACCCGCCGCCGGAGGAGCGCCCCATCGGCTACGGCCGGTTGAAGCGCAAGGAGGACGACCGGTTCATCCGGGGTCACGGCCAGTACGTCGACGATGTGCAGCTGCCCGGCATGCTGTACGGCTCCATCCTGCGCAGTCCCTACGCCCACGCCCGCATCGTGGAGATCGACACCACCGCCGCCGAGGCCCACCCCAAGGTCAAGGCCGTCATCACCGGCGCCACCTTGGAGGGCATCGGGCTGGCGTGGATGCCGACGCTGTCCGCCGACCTGCAGGCCGTGCTGGCCACCGACAAGGTCCGCTTCCAGGGCCAGGAGGTGGCCTTTGTCATCGCCGAGGACCACTACGCGGCGCGCGACGCCATCGAGCTGATCTACGTCGAGTACGAGCCGCTGGCGCCGGTGATGGACGCCCGGCGGGCCCTCGATCCCGACGCCCCGGTCGTCCGCGACGACAAGCCGGGCCAGGACGACAACTTCGTCTTTGACTGGGACGCCGGCAGCCAGGCCGACACCGATGCCGCCTTCGCCCGCGCCGACGTCGTCGTCACCCAGGAGATGGTGTATCCCCGGGTCCATCCGGCGCCGCTCGAGACCTGCGGCTGCGTCGCCGATATGGACCCGGTCACGGGCAAACTGAATATGTGGCTGACCACCCAGGCGCCCCATGCCCATCGCACCCTGTACGCCCTGGTGGCGGGCATTCCCGAGCACAAGATCCGGGTGATCGCCCCCGATATCGGCGGCGGTTTCGGCAACAAGGTCCCGGTCTACCCGGGCTACGTGTGCGCCATCGTCGGCTCGACCGTGACCCGCCGGCCGGTGAAATGGATCGAGGACCGC
Source organism: Acidimicrobiales bacterium (assembly GCA_036264135.1). Classification (GTDB taxonomy): domain Bacteria; phylum Actinomycetota; class Acidimicrobiia; order Acidimicrobiales; family Palsa-688; genus DATARN01. Next base: position 26,348 of record DATARN010000204.1, on the reverse strand, counting down.
TCCGAGAACCTGATGAGCACCAGCTTCGCCCGGGACTACCACATGAACGGCGCCATCGCCGCCACCCGTGAGGGAAAGATCCTGGCGGTGAACGTGGACGTGCTGGCCGATCATGGGGCGTTCAATGCCACCGCCCAGCCGAGCAAATTCCCGGCCGGCTTTTTCCACATGTTCACCGGTTCCTACGACCTGGAGGCGGCGCACTGCCACGTCCGCGGCGTCTACACCAACAAGGCGCCCGGCGGGGTGGCCTACGCCTGCTCGTTTCGGGTCACCGAGGCGGTGTACCTGATCGAGCGGCTGGTGGACTGCCTGGCCGACGAGCTCGGCATGGACCCCGCCGAGCTGCGCCTCAAAAACCTGCTGCGGCCCGAACAGTTCCCCTACCGCTGCCCCACGGGGTGGGTGTACGACTCCGGTGACTACGCCGCCACCATGCGCCAGGCCATGGAAATCGCCGGCTACGACCAGCTGCGCGCCGAGCAGGCGGCGCGCCGGGCCCGGGGCGAGCTGATGGGCATCGGCATCTCGTTCTTCACCGAGACGGTGGGTGCCGGCCCGCGGGCCCAGATGGACATCGCCGGGCTGGGCATGGCCGACGGCTGCGAGCTGCGGATCCACCCGACCGGCAAGGCGGTGGTCCGCATCTCGGTGCAGACCCAGGGCCAGGGCCACGAGACGACCTTCGCCCAGATCGTGGCCGAGGAGCTCGGCATCGCCCCCGAGGACATCGACGTCGTCCACGGCGACACCGACCAGACACCGTTCGGCCTCGGGACCTACGGGAGCCGCTCGACCCCCGTGTCGGGGGCGGCGTGCGCCATCGTGTCGCGGAAGGTCCGGGAGAAGGCCCGTCTCATCGCCGGCGCCATGCTGGAGGTCAGCCCGGAGGATTTGGTCTGGGAAAAGGGGCGGTGGTTCGTGAAGGGCGATCCCACGCAGGGCCGCACGATCCAGGAGATCGCCCTGGCGTCCTTCGGGACCCTTCAACTCCCTGACGGGGTGGAGGGACACCTCGACGCCGAGTGCGTCTACAACCCCCCCAACCTCACCTTCCCGTACGGCTGCTATATCGCGGTCGTCGACGTCGACAAGGGCACCGGCGAGGTAAAGGTGCGGCGCTTCATCGCCGTCGACGACTGCGGGACCCGGATCAACTCCATGATCGTCGAGGGCCAGGTCCACGGCGGTCTGGCCGACGGCGTCGGCATGGCCCTCATGGAGATCATCGCCTTCGACGACGATGGCAACTGTCTCGGCGGTTCCTTCATGGACTATTTGCTGCCCACGTCGATGGAAACGCCGTCGTGGGAGTTGGGCCACACCGTCACTCCCTGCCCCCACCACCCCATCGGAGCCAAGGGGATCGGGGAGTCGGCGACCGTCGGCTCGCCGGCGGCGGTGGTCAACGCTGTCCTGGACGCCATCGGCGTCCGTCACGCCGACATGCCACTCACGCCCAGCCGGGTGTGGCATGCCATGAACGGGGGAGTAGGAGCACCACAATGACAACCGCCGACACCACCAGCGCCGCAACCCGCCTCGACCAGCGCATGGCCGACCTGGCCGCCCACCGGGTCCCCTTCGTGCGAGCCACGGTCGTGCGGGCCAAGCGGCCGACCAGCGCCAGCCCGGGCGACGTCGCCCTGGTCATGGAGGACGGCCATTTCGAGGGCTTCGTGGGCGGCTCGTGCGCCGAGGCCACCGTCCGGCGCTACAGCCTGGACGCCCTGGGATCGGGGGAGCCGCTCCTGCTGCGCATCTCCCCTGACCAGATCGGCGACGGCGACATCGAGGAGGGCGCGGTGACCGTCGGCAACCCCTGCCTGTCCGGCGGCGAGATCGAGATCTTCCTCGAGCCCCGCCGGCCCGCCCCCCGGCTGATCATCCTGGGCGACACCCCGATCGGCCGGGGCCTGCGCATGCTCGGCCAGGATCTCGGCTACGACATCGACGGCGTCACCGCCGCCGCCGACGCCGACGTCAAGGGAGCGGCGGCGGTCGTCGTCGCCTCGCATGGCCGGGAGGAGGAGCCGGTACTCGCCGACGCCCTCCATGCCGGTGTCCCCTACGTGGGCCTGGTCGCCAGCCGGAAACGGGCGGCCGCCGTGCTGGCCTCGCTCGACGTCACCCCCGAGCAGCGCGCGTCGGTCCATTCGCCTGCCGGGCTCGACATCGGCGCCCACACCGCCCCCGAGGTGGCCCTGTCGATCCTCGCCGAGGTGGTGGCGTCGGTGCGCTCGTGGGAGCCGGGCTCGGCGTCCTCGGAGTCGGCCGAGGCCCGAGCCGACGGGATCACCCTCACCAAGCGGGAGGACCGCTTCCGGGCGGCCTTCGCCGTCGACCCGGTCTGCGGGATGACGGTCGCCGCGGTGGACACCTCCCCGCACAGCGACGTCGGCGGCGAGCGCCACTGGTTCTGCTGCACCGGCTGCCAGGAAACGTTCGAGGCGGCCCAGGGGTGACCTCCGCGGCCGTGGCGGCGGTGGTTCCCGATGTCGAATCCCTCCGCCTCCGGCTGGACGAGGTCGACTACGTCGCCGCCCCCGGCCTGGCGTCGGCGCTGTTCCTCGCCCTGCGCCTGCCCCAGCCCCTCCTGCTCGAGGGCGAGGCCGGGGTGGGCAAGACCGAGGCGGCCAAGGCCGTCGCCACCATCCTCGACACCCCCCTCATCCGCCTCCAGTGCTACGAGGGCCTGGACGTGGCCGAGGCCCTGTACGAGTGGAACTACGCCCGGCAGTTGCTGAGCATCCGCCTGGCCGAGTCTCGGGGCGCGGACCTCGCCGAGTCGGACCTCTTCGCCGAATCGTTCCTGGTGGAGCGGCCCGTCCTCGCCGCCCTTCGCCACCCCGGGCCGCGCCCCGCGGTGCTGCTGATCGACGAGGTCGACCGGGCCGACCACGACTTCGAGGCCTTCCTCCTCGAGGTGCTGGCCGACGCCAGCGTCACCATCCCCGAGATCGGCACCGTCACCGCCTCTGTGGCGCCGGTGGTCGTGCTCACCTCCAACCGCACCCGCGACCTCCACGATGCCCTCAAGCGCCGCTGCCTTTACCACTGGATCGACTACCCGGGCACCGAGCAGCTGATCGACATCGTTCGCCGGCGAGTGCCCCACTCCTCGGCCGGCCTGGCCGCCGAGGTGGCGGCCGCGGTCGAGCGCCTCCGAACCCTCGACATCCAGAAGCAGCCGGGGATCGCCGAGAGCATCGACTGGGTCGGCGCCCTCAGCCTCCTCGGCGTCACCAGCCTCGACGTCCCCGCCGCCGACCAAACCCTCGGCTCGGTCCTCAAGTACCGCGACGACGTCGAGCAGGTCCGCGAACGGGGTCTCGACTGGCTGGTGGGGGCTACCAGTGCCTGACGGCGGGCCGCCGGTCTTCGACCCGGCCGAGTTCGCCGGCCGCCTCGGCCAGCGGTTGCACGCCGCCGGCGTGGCCGTGACCGCCGAGCGGGCGGCGCGCTTCGTCGAAGTGCTCCACCTCATGCCGCCCACCGACCGCGACCGGCTGTACTGGGCCGCCCGACTGTCCTTCGTCACCGGCCGGGACCAGGTGGCCGCTTTCGACGCCGTCTTCGCCGGCCTCTTCGGCCGCGACGACACCCTTCCGGCTCGGGCCGAGCCGGCCCTGCCGGCGCCCCTCGGGCCTCGCCGGCCGGCGGTGCCGGGACCTCGCCTGCCCGGGCGGTGGGACCGGGTACCCCCCGGCGGGGGTCACGCCACCCCGTCGGGCCGGGGCGACGCCTCGCAACGGGAGGACGAGGCGTTGCCCACCGTGGCCAGCGACGAGGAGGCCTTGGCCGGTAAAGACTTCGCCGCCGTCTCCGCCGATGAGCAGGCGGCCCTGCGCCGGCTGCTGGCGGCCCTCGTTGTCGCCACCCCGCCCCGGCGCCGGCGCCGCACCGAGCCCCGGCGCGAGGGCGGGCCGGTCGACCTGCGGCGCACCTTGCGCCAGAGCCGGCGCACGGGTGGCGATCCCGCCCGCCTGGTCCGGCGCCGGCCCACCGTGGCCCGCCGGCCCCTCGTCCTGCTGGGCGACATCTCCGGGTCGATGGAGCCCTATACCCGCGCCTACCTGCAGTTTTTCCATGCCGCTGCCAGTGGTGTGCGCGCCGATGTCTTCGTGTTCGCCACCCGCCTGACCCGCCTCACCGCCGTGCTCCGCAACGCCGGTCCCGAGGCCGCGCTGTCCCGGGCCGGTGTAGTGGCACCCGACTGGTCGGGCGGTACCAGGATCGGCCAGGCACTGGCCGAGTTCAACAACCGGTTCGGCCGGCCGGGCCTGGCCCGCGGTGCGGTCGTGGTCATCTTCTCCGACGGCTGGGAGCGCGACGACCCGGCGGCGCTGGGACGGGAAATGGCACGCCTGCGGCGGCTGGCTTACCGTGTCGTATGGGTGAATCCTCGCAAGGCGGCACCGGGGTATTCGCCACTGGCCGCGGGGATGGCGGCGGCCCTGCCGTTTGTCGATTCGTTCGTGAGCGGCCATAGCGTGGCTGCTCTGGCCGAGGTCATCGCCGCCATCGGCGGCGATGCGGAAAGAGAGGTCAAGGCGCGATGAAGGACGTACTGAATGACATCGATCGCTGGCAAGCGGCCGGCCACCGGGTGGCCGTGGCCCGCGTGGTGGGCCTCGAGGGATCGGGGCCACGGGACCCCGGCGCCACCATGGTCGTGAGTGACCATGGGGAGGTGGCCGGCTCCGTGTCCGGCGGTTGCGTCGAAGGGGCGGTGGTGAGCGAAGCCATGGAGATCCTGGCCGGCGACGGCCAACCGAAGCTGGTGACGTTCGGCTACTCCGACGACCAGGCCTTCGCGGTCGGCTTGACGTGCGGCGGGACCATCCGGGTGTTCATCGAGCCGCTCGAGCGCTGGTAAGGGGAGAGCACATGTCGGGGGAGCTGTACCACGAGCTTCAGGAGGCCCTCCGGGCCTCTGAGCCGGTCGTCCTGGCGACCATGATCATCGGGCCGCCCGAGCAGTTGGGCCACACCATGCTCGTCCGGCCGGGGGCGACGGTCACCGACCCGCCCGTCGTCATCGGCACCCTTGGCCAGGCCGACCTCGACCGGGCGGTGGAGCGCGACGCCCTGGGCGAGCTCGAGGTCGGACGGACCGGTACCCGCCACTACGGGCCCGAGGGGCAGGCCCGGGAGAACGCGGTCAGCATTTTCATCGAGTCCTTCGCCCCCCCGCCCAAGATGATCATCTTCGGCGCCGTCGACTTCACCGCCGCCCTCGGCAAGGTGGCCAAGATCCTGGGTTACTGGGTCATCGTCTGTGACCCCCGTCCCATCTTTGCCACGGCCAAGCGCTTCCCCATGGCTGACGAGATCGCCATCGACTGGCCCAACCGCTACCTGGAAAAGGTCGGTCCGTCGCTCACCGGGCGCGACTGCGCCTGCGTCTTGACCCACGACGCCAAGCTCGACGTGCCGGCCATCAGGGCCCTGTTGGCCACCAAGGTGGGCTACCTCGGGGTCATGGGCAACCGGCGGACCCACGAGAACCGCATCGAGCGGCTCCGCGACGTCGGCGTCACCGACGAGCAGATCGCCCGGCTCATGGCGCCCATCGGACTCGACATCGGCTCACGCACCCCGGAGGAAACGGCGATCGCCATCTGTGCCGAGATCATCGCCCGTCGCTCCGGCCACGACGTCCCGTCGCTGCGTGACCGTCCCGGCCCCATCCACGCCACCCCGGCAGGCTGACCCGGCGTGCACCAGTCGCGCCCCTCACCGCCCTAGAGTTTTACCGTGGCCAAGAAGACCTACGGGAAAACGACCAAGACCTGCCGCGTCACCTTCGAACTCCCAGCCGAAGTTTCGGCCCAGACCGCCAGCGTGTGCGGCGACTTCAACGACTGGTCGCCCACGGACCATCCCATGGTCCGGCGCAAGGACGGACGGTTCAGCGTGACCATCTCCCTACCCGTCGACCAGAGCTACCGCTACCGGTTCCTGCTCGACGGTGTCCGCTGGGAGAACGACTGGGATGCCGAAATGTACGTCACCAACAGTTACGGCACCGAGGACAGCCTCATCCGGGTGTGACGCCCCACACCGCGACGTAGGGCACTGCTGACCGCTCGCCGCCGTCTCGGCGTCGGGCGGTGAGCCGCGGGCGAGCGACGAGATCCCGCCATCGCGACACCCGCCCTTTTTCCCCCGGTGCGTATGCCGTCGCGCCATTTGCCCTTCGGCAAACTTTCGACCTTTTCGTAAAAGGTAGGACATATAAGAAGGCGGTCTTCAGAGGCCCCCTGTTCGTGTCGAACGGTCCCGTGATCGATTACGACGCCGAACGAAGGGGCGACTCGCCGTGTCTGCAGCAACGAAATGGAAAGGGCGCGCCGGCGTACTGGCGCTCGGCGTGGTGATGGTGGCCATGGCCCTCACGGGCCTCGGTGTGAGCCGGGCGGCCGCCAGTACTGGGGTCACGACGGCCCCGCCGACATTGAGCGACTACTGGAACGGGACCGCCGACTGGCAGCTCGCTCACTTCTACAACAGCTTCGCCTACGGGACCGACCCCGGCTTCGGTGCCGGCAACATCTTCCGGGTCGGCCCGGATGGGGCCTGGTACTGGTTCTACCGCACCACCCTCACGCCCCATTCGACCTGCACCGTCCCCTCCCAGGCGGCGGGCACGATCGTGCGGCGCTCGGTCGACCACGGGCAGACGTGGAGCACGCAGGTGCCGGTGGTCGACCCCACGCCGGGCACGCCGTGGGCGTGCGCCGGCACCGACGGCGACGCCTACTGGACCGGCAGCCAGTGGATGTACCTCTTCCAGTGCGAGGGCGACCCCGCCGCGCCCGGGCCGTGGGGTCTCGAGTGGAACGTGTGCCTGTACCACAACAGCAGCGCCGACCCGACCTTGGGGGCGTGGCAGCCGGTGGTCACCCACCCGGTGTGGGGCGACTACCCGGGCGGGTACGACCCCTGGACCGCGATCTGCACGACGATGGCCAAGCGGTGCGGGTCCATCGCCGGCGGCACGGGACTGGTGACCCAGGCCGGCACGCCGAGCATCTTCGACAGCCCGGCGTCACCGGGCTGGCACTTCGTGGATTTCCACGGCGTCGACACCAAAGGCAACCTGTACCAGGGGATCGCCAAGACCCAGGACTTCGTCACCTACGTGTCGGGTACGGGCGACGTCCCGAGCGACGCCATGTTCACCCCCGCCGACGCCACCAGTTGGAACGAACCGGAGGCCAACTGGCCCGCCGGTGACCTGGGCGGCGGCGGCGGCACCGTGATGCGCAACCCCAGCGACGGCATGTTCTACGACGTGGTCGAGGCGACCAACGGCACCCTGTGCACCTCGGCCTCGGTGTACGACCTGGGCATCCTGCGGGCCAGCACCACCTCGCAGGTGGTCTGGAACCAGCCCACCCTCACCAGCCGGCGCAACCCCATCGCCTACAGCCAGCAGCTGACCCCCTCGGCCGAGCAGTACACCAACCGGTGCAGCCCGACCTACGAGGAGTTGTTCCGCGATCCCGGGACGGGTCAGACCTACCTGGCCTTCGTCCGCCGGTCCAGCGACAACGTGCAAGGCGTGTACGTCTTCACCCTGGCGCGCACCCTGCTGCAAAACGGCGGCGCCAGCCGCTGCACCTCGACCGCCCCGTGGAAGCTGGCCTCGACATCCGCGCCGGCGGCCTCGTTCGGGATCTTCCGCGACGGGAACTACGCCACCGACGGCGGCTGCTATTTCGGCTTCTCCAACGACATCACCCAGACCGTCCCGGTCGTGGCCGGCCGCTACACCTCCGTCACCTTGGGCGGCCAGTTCGCCGCCCGGGCCCAAGCATCGAGCTCGCCCCAGGGCTACCAGTCCACGGCGTACAGCGCCGGCGCCAAGATCTCCGTCGTGCTCTCGCAGTACGACTCCTCGGGCCGCACCGTGGGGGTCCAGTCGGTGGCGGTGGCGTTGCCATCCTCCGGTCAGTACACGGCCCTGCCGGCCACCTCCGTCTCGGTCAACCGGGCCACCACCTCCATGGCGTACACCGTCAAGGTGGGACAATCCGCCGGCCTGACGGTGCTGGCCGGAAGCATGCTCCTCCAACCCCGCTGACCTCCTCCGGTCGGTGATCTCCGGTCTGTAGGCCGGCGCGCCCCGCCTCACTCCACCGGGGCGGGGCGGCGGTAGCCCACCTCGCACAGGACGGCTCGCACCTCGGCCTGGCGGTCCCGGCAGGCCCGGCAGGCGACGAGGTGTTCCCGGGCCCGGCGCCGGGCGCGGGCCGAGGGGCGGCGGTAGGGCTCCTGGCAGAGCACGTCGCTGACCCGGGCGCAGGCGCCGGCCGCCGGCCGGAGGTGGCGGCGAAGGAAGCGCTGGCCGGCGGCGTGGCGGGCGGCGACGCACTGGCGCCGCACCGAGCCGGGAGGCCGGCCGAGGGCGGCGGCCACCGCCGCGACCGGAAGTCCCTGGCGGTAGCGCAGGTCGAGCAGCCGGCGCTGATCGAGCGGCATGTCCCGGAGGGCGACGGCCATGGCGGCCTGATCGGCCCACGCCATCACCACGTCGGCGGCCGACGGCCCGGCGGGAAGGGTGCGTTCGACCAGTGCCTCCAGGTCGCCGCCCAGCCAGAGGCGGCGGCGCGTGCGGGACAGGTCCACGGCCGCCCGCACGACACAGCGGATCATCCAGGCGTCCACGGCGGCGGGGTCGCGCAGCTGGCCGATGCGGTCGAGGGCCCGGATCAGGCCGTCGGCGACGGCGTCGTCGGCGTCGCTGTCGGCGCAGAACGCCCGGGCCGCAGCCCGCGCCCGGCGCTGGTTCCGCCGGTACAACTCGCCGGCGGCGTCGGAGTCGCCGTTGCGCGCCGCGACGGCCAAGTCGGCGCTGGCGCGGGATGCCAGCGATCGTCGCGGTGGTCGGTTGCGGGGCGGCGGTGGAACCTTGTCGGATGGGGCGAGCGGTGGAGCGGTTGCGTTCGGCATGGCCGAGACACTCCCGGCATGCCGCTTCCCAACCCTTACTCAGTCCTTGCCGAGTCCTTGCAAACCGCCGCCGGCGCTCAGGTATTGGTGTCGTCCGGTGGCACCAGGCGAGGGTCGGGGAAGTCGCCGGCGGTCGCCCCGCCGCCGGCGCCGGCCTGCGGCGGCGCGCCTGCCTGGGGCCGCGGGCCGTCGAGTACCGGGCCGTCGACCACGTAGGAGGTCATGGACAGCGCGCCGTAGGTGTAGCCGTCGACCAGGACGCTGCTCGGGTGACCGCCGGCGCCCCCCATAGCGGCGATGTACAGCAACGGGATGAAGTGGTCGGGAGTGGGGACGGCCGAGGCGAAGTCACGGTGGCCGGCCACCCGCATTACCTCGCCGGGCGACCCAGTCATCTCGGCTCGCACCGCGTCGTCGAAGCGCCGGGCCCAGTCGAAGCCACCGTCGGGCTGGTTCCAGTCGAGGCGGCGCAGGTTGTGCACCACGTTGCCGCTGCCCACGATGAGCACCCCTCGCTTCCGCAGGGGCGCGAGGCGGGCGCCGAGTTCCAGGTGGTACTCGAGCGGCTTGAGCCCGTTGATCGAAAGCTGCACCACGGGGACGGCCGCGTCCGGGAGGACGTGGGCCAGCACCGACCAGGTGCCATGGTCTATTCCCCAGCTGTCGTGGTCGGACCCGACCCATACCGGCTTGACCACCTCGGCGACCTCCTCGGCCAGCGACGGGTCGCCTGGCGCGGGATAGTCGAAGGCGAACAGCTCGGGTGGGAACCCGTAAAAATCGTGGATGGTCTTCGGCCGGGCCATGGCCGTGACGGCCGTCGCCTGGATGTACCAGTGGGCCGAGATCACCAGCACCGCCCGTGGCCGGGGGAGCGCCGCCCCGAACGCTCGCCACGACTCGGTGTACCGGTTCTGCTCGATGGCGTTCATGGGACTGCCATGGCCGATGAAGGCGGCAGGGAAGCGGGGGTTGGCGGCGGTCACGGCCCCACGCTAGGACGCTTCGCGTTTTTCCCGGTGCGGGCCGGGGAATGAAAAGAGAACCATGTTGCCCACCGTCTTGATAATCGTCGCCGCTTGGGCGTTCCTGTCGGTGGCGTCCGGCGTGGCCCTGGGGACGTCGATTCGCCGGCTGCGCGACCGCCCCGACGTCGTCCCGCCCGCCCGTTGGACGATGAGGCCGGCCGGCCTGGTCGTCCGCACCACCACCCTGCCCCCGCCCCGGCCTCGCCGCCGCTAGCGTCCCCCCACCCCCGGGCGCTGCGCCGGTACGGTCGCCGGCCATGGCGAAAACCTGGGACCCGTCCGAGGACATCCTGGCCGACCCCCGGGCCAGGTCCCGGCGTGATACGCCCCAGTATCCCGAGGTAGTGGCCACCGCCGGCCTGGCGTTGCACCACCGGGCCAGCCGCTTCGGAGGAGTGCTGGTCCGGTTCGGCCCTGACGCGGTCGAGATCCGCCGGCGCGACGGCGCCGTGCGGGTCTTCCGGGCCACCCCGGGCGGCTTCCAGGTCGCGGGCCGGGCGGTGACCCTTGTCCGGGCGCCGGTGCCTGTGGCCGGCGACCAACCGGCCCGCACCGCCTCGGGGTCGGTGGCCCTGACCGGGCAACGGGCCCGGGTGGCGCAGGCCAGCCGCATCCTGGTCGAAGGCGTTCACGATGCCGCCTTGGTCGAGCGGGTCTGGGGTGACGATCTGCGCGTCGAAGGGATCGTGGTCGAGCGCCTGGACGGCATCGACCACCTGCCGGCGGTGATCGCCCGTTTTGACCCGGGGCCGGCGCGGCGCCTCGGCGTGCTCGTCGACCACCTTGTCCCCGGCAGCAAAGAGGCCCGGTTGGCGGCCGCCGTCACCCACCCCGACGTCCTGGTCACCGGCACGCCGTTCGTGGACGTGTGGCAGGCCATCCGGCCCGCGGTGCTCGGGATCCCGGCCTGGCCGGCGGTGCCCAAAGGCCACGATTGGAAGACCGAGGTGTGCCGGCGACTGGGCTTCCCGGCTCCCCCGGAGACGTGGCGGCGGATCCTGGCGGCGGTCGGAACCTTCGCCGATCTGGAACCGGCGCTGGTCGGCGCCGTCGAGCGGCTCATCGATTTCGTGTCGGCGCCGCCGGCCGAGCTGCCCTGGCCGGCGTCCCTTGGCCCAATGTGACGTGAGCCGCGGGCGGCTGCCAGAGTTTCGGGCACGAAGACGCGTGGCCCGCCCGGCGCCCGCCCCCACATCCGCCACGAGGAGTCCAAATTGAAGATCGCCAACTCGTTCAGCGTCGCCGCCCCGCCCGACCGGGTGTTCGCCTACATGCTCGACATCAACAAGGTCGTGGGCTGCGTCCCCGGCGCCGAGCTCACCGAGGTCGTGGACGCCCAGACATTCAAGGGCAAGCTGACCCTGAAGGTCGGGGCGGTGAAGGCGGCGTTCCAGGGGACGGCCCGCATCGTCGACACCCAGGAGGAGGACAACCGGGCGGTCGTGACCGTCAAGGCCGACGGCCGGGAGATCGGCGGCCAGGGCACGGCCCGGGCGACCCTGCTGCTCTCCGTGGAGGGCACCCCGTCGGGCGGGACGCAAGTCGGCATCAATGCCGACTTCTCCGTCAGTGGCAAGTTCGCCCAGTTCGGAAGCCGGGTGATGGAGGACATCTCCCAGGGGCTGGTCAACCAGATGGGCGCCTGCATCGGCGCCGCCCTGCGCTAGCGCCACCACCGGCGCCATGGCGTTGGGGCCGGCGGGCGCCGGGGACTTCCGCCGCCGGGTCGTCGAGGTGATCGCCCGGCTCCAACCGGGCGAGGTGGTCAGCTACGGCGACGTCGCCGCCGAGGCGGGCTTCCCCGGCGCCGCCCGAGCGGTGGGCTCGGTGCTGGCCCGCAGCGAGGGCCTGCCGTGGTGGCGCGTCATCATGGCCGATGGGCGTTTGGCGCCGGTTAACCGCGACCGGCAGGCGGCGTTGCTGGCCGGCGACGGCATCGTCGTCCGGGGGGGCCGAGTGGTTTAGCTGCCGACCCGGCTCAGGTCGTGGATCTTGTCGACCACGCCGGCAACGGCGCCCGTCACCAGGTTCGACGGCGGGGTGTCCCCGGCCCGGGGGTGGGGACGGGTCGGGGCGGTCTTCTTGGCCGCCTCCATGGCGTCGCCGATCTCGCCCAGCCGCTTGCGGCCGAGGGCGGCGCGCACCTCGGGGAACAGTTCGCTCTCCTCTTCCTCCACGTGGTGGCGCACATTCTCGATGAGCACGGTCACCTTGGCGTCGAAGCGCTCGGCGTCGGGGTCCATGTCCTCCAGCTCCGAGAGCACCCACTTGACGATGTGGTGCTCCTCAAGGCTCTCCAACACCTCGCTCTCGGTGTCGGGCACCTCGGCGCGGATCGACGGATAGAAGATCTGCTCTTCGATGGCGGCGTGAACCGATAGCTCCCGGATTATCGACTGCACCGTGTCAGCCTTGGCCTTCTTGGCGCGGGGTCCGGCCTTCTCGAAGGTCTTGAACAGCTTCTCGACCGTCTTGTGGTCGTTTTTCAGCAAGGTAATGGCGTCCATGGCGAGCCTTTACCCGCATCCCGGTCCGCTAATGCGTCCGCCCCGGTACATCGGAGGATGTACGCCGGGGCGCGACTGGAGGCGGATGCGCAGCCGGGGCGGCGTCGGTACCGTCGCGACCGTGGATCTCGACGTCCCCGTGGTGCCGCTGCCGCTGACCCAGCGGCTTTCGAGGTGGCAGTGGACGACCGTCGATGTCGTGGTCGCCGCCCTTTTGGCGTTGGCCTCGATCGGGGCGGTGGTGGCCGACACCAGGCTGAACCACGGCGTCCCCCTGAACGCCCTGCGAATCGGCCTGATCGTGGTCACCTGCGTGGCCCTGCCCTACCGCCGCATCCATCCCACGCCGGTGATGGCGGTGATCACCGCCGCCTCGACGGCGGTGATCCTGGTCGGGGCCCGGGGGCCGATGATGCTGGCGGTGGTCATGGCGGTCTACACGGTGGCGTCCCAGTCGCCGCCTCGGGTGTCGCTGCGAGCGGCGGTGATTGTGATCACCGCGGTCACCGTTGCCTCGCTGGTGGCCAGCGGCTGGGCGGCCATCGCCACGCCGCTGCCCATCCTGGTCGGTTGGCTAGCCGGCGAGAACAGCCGCACCCGCCGGGCCTACATCGCCGGCGTCACCGCCTGGGCATCCGAGCGCGACCGGGAGCGCGAGGAGCGCAGCCGGCGGGCCGTTGCCGACGAGCGCCTCCGCATCGCTCGGGAGCTGCACGATGTCGTGGCCCACACCATGAGCGTGGTGGCGGTGCGCTCGGGGGTGGCCCGGGTGGTGGTCGACACCCAACCCGAGGAGGCCCGGCGGGCGCTGGAGATCATCGAGACGACCAGCCGCCGGGCGTTGCAGGAGATGCGCCTGCTCGTCGGCGTGCTGCGTGACGACGACGCCGGCCGTGAGTACACCCCCGCCCCAGGGCTGGCCGACCTGCCCCGGCTGGTTGAGGAGATCGGTGCCGCCGGGGTGGCGGTGGACGTACATGAAGAGGGCGAGCCCCGCCCCCTTCCCGCCGGCGTCGACGTCTCGGTCTTCCGCATCCTGCAGGAGGCGCTGACCAACGTGGTGCGCCACGCCGGCGGCGCCCCGGCCCGACTGGTCGTGCGCTACCAGGCCAACCAGGTGGAACTCGAGGTGAGCGACAGCGGCACCGTCGTCGCCGTGCCCACCGAGAGCCAGGGCCACGGCCTGGTGGGGATGCGCGAGCGCGTCGCCCTCTTCGGAGGCACGCTGGCGGCCGGCGCCACCGCCACCGGGTTCACGGTCGCCGCCGTGATCCCGACCGACGAACGGATGGGGCAGCCGTGACCGACACACCGGGTGACATCAGGGTCCTTATCGTCGATGACCAGGCGTTGCTGCGGGGTGGGTTCAAGGTGCTGGTCGATTCCATGGCCGACATGGCCGCGGTCGGCGAGGCCGGCGACGGCCGGGAGGCGGTGGAGCTGGCCCGCGCCCGGCGGCCGGACGTGGTGCTGATGGATATCCGCATGCCCAACATGGACGGCATCGAGGCCACCCGGCGCATCACCGCCGACCCATCGTTGGCAGAGACCCGGGTGCTGATCCTCACCACCTTCGACCACGACGAGTACGTCTACGAGGCCATCCGCGCCGGCGCCAGCGGGTTCCTGCTGAAGGACGCCACACCGGAGGAGCTACTCACCGCCATCCGGGTGGTGGCCGGCGGCGACGCCCTCCTCTCGCCCAGCGTGACCCGCCGCCTGCTCCACGAGTTCGCCCACCGCGTCCCGCCCCGACCCGCCAACCAGGTCCTCGACGTCCTCACCGAACGCGAACGCGAGGTCCTGGCCGAGATCGCCCGCGGCCTCTCCAACGCCGAGATCGCGGCCAGCCTGCACATGAGCGTGGCCACCGCCAAGACCCACGTCAGCCGCATCCTGACCAAGCTCAACGCCCGGGACCGGGCCCAACTGGTCGTCATCGCCTACGAGACCGGATTGGCCACGCTGGGCTGAGCCAAATGGGGTATACCAGCCCGATGGTCGACTACCCGCCCCGGCATCTCGAACACCCCCCGACGTTCTCGACCACCGCTCTCCTCGCCGGGGCGTTCGGCGCCGGCGTGGTCGTCGCCTGCGTGGCCGCCCTGGTGGCGCCGTGGCAGACCGTCCCCCTCCTCGGGTGGTGTGCCACCGCCGGCGGGTTCGTGGCGGCCGTCTGGTTCCGCATCGCCCGCCTCGACGCCGTGACCACCAGCGCCATCGCCACGCGCGAGGAGCCGGCACGGACCACCGTCGACACCCTGCTCCTCTCCGCCAGCGTCATCAGCCTGATCGCCGTGGTCCTCGGTGTCATCAAGGCGGCCAAGGTGGACGGCAGCGTGAAGCTGCTGCTCCTCGGCGCCGGGATCGGGGCCATCGTCGCCTCGTGGGCGATGGTGCACACCCTCTTCACCCTGCGCTACGCCGCCTTGTACTACACCGGGCCAGACGGCGGCATCGACTTCAACGAGGACGACAAGCCGTGCTACGTGGATTTCGCCTACCTGGCGTTCACGATCGGCATGACCTACCAGGTGTCCGACACCAACCTCACGACCAAGCAGGTGCGCCACACCGCGCTGCGCCACGCCCTGCTGTCCTACCTCTTCGGGACGATCATCATCGCCGCCACCATCAACCTGGCCGCCGGCTTGGTGAAATAGGGCGGGAAAAGGGGGCCCGGAGGGCTCGGCCCGTCGCCTCGGCTCAGGCGCTGCGGGGCAGGACCCCGGCCGCCACGGCCAGGACCGCCTCAGCGTCGAGGGCGCCAGTCGGGCGCGGCAGGTCAATGGTGGTGCGCAGCACCCCGGCCTCGTCGTTCTGCAGCCGGCCTCCCGCCTTGGTGAGGATGTGGCGCATGGCCACGTTGTCGCTCATCATCCGGGCGTAGAAGTGCTGGATGCCGTGGCCGCGAGCGACGATGGCGAGCAGGTCCAAGAGGACGGTGGCCAGCCCCCGGCGCTGGTAGTCGTCGCCGACCACGAAGGCGATCTCCGCCGTCGTCGGGTCGTCGGGCAGGCGGATGTAGCGGGCCACGGCGACGATCGGGCGCTCCGGGTGGTCGACGTCGACCGCCACCCAGGCGAAATGGGAGGCGTAGTCGATGTCCGTCAGGTAGGTGGCCATCCGGTCGTTGAGTTCGTCCAGGGCGGTGAAGAAGCGGTGGCGGCGGGCGAGCGGCGACAGGAGGCGCATGCCCCGCTGCAGCATGTCCCGGTCGCCGGGACGGATCGGCCGGAGGAGAACACGGGTACCGTTGGCGAGAAGGAAGACCATCCGGTCCACCATACCTCGGTGCTAACTCTAGCAAGCATGATGGGGGAGCGAGGAGCGAACGATGCCCGACCTGCGCCAGATCCTGGCCGAGGAGCACCGTGCGATGGAGGCGCTGCTGGACGATCTGGCAACCAGCCGCCATGACCGGTTCCCGCTGGCCCACCGCCTGATCGACGCCCTGGCGGCGCACACCGCGGCGGAACTGCAGCTCGTCTACCCGGCGCTGCGCGACGTCGTGCCCGGGGGCATCGACATGGCCGACCGGGCGCAGGACGACCACCAGGCCATGCGCCGGGCGCTGGTCGTCCTGGAGGACACCCACCCCGGCGACGCCGCCTTCGAGCAGGCGTTGGTCGACCTGCGCGCCGAGGTGGATGCCCACGTCCCGGTGGAGGAGAACGTCGTCCTGCCGGCGCTGGCCGAGGTGATCAGGGCCGACAAGATGGAGGAACTGGGCGCGCTGTACCTGCAGATCCGCGACAGCCTGCCCACCGGCCTGCAGGCCCTGCCGCCCGACATCCCCGACCCGGAGTTCCGGCCCTGGTAGTCAGAGGTTCTTGCGGAACTGGTATTCGACGCTGCGGCTGAGGTCGTGGAGCTCACGGGTGGCGCCCGTGCGGGTGTAGCCCAGCCGGTGGTACAGGCGGTGGGCGGGGAGAAAGCGGGTGTCGCTCCACAGCTCGATCTCGTGGCAGCCACCTTCGGCGGCCGCCCGCTCCACCCGCCGGACCAGCGACGCGCCCAGGCCCCGGCCGCGGAGGTGGGGCGCCACATACAGCTTCACCAGCTCCGCCTTGCCGTCGCCGTTGCCGGGGACCAGGCCGACGCAGGCCCCGATCCAGGCGCCGTCGGGAACCACCCAGAGCGTGGCGTTCTGCTCCCGGAAATGGCGGCCCGGCGCCTGAAGCTCAGGGAACTCGCCGGCGATGTCCACCACGCAGCCGGGGTACTCGGCCCAACATGCGGTGATCAGGGCGATGAGCCCCCAGGCGTCGTCGTCGGTCGCCTCCCGCAGCCCGGGCTCAGCTGAACTGGGTGCGGGGCCGCTCAACCGCGTCGCCATCGATGCGCAGGTCGACTTTCTCGTTGTAGAAGCACGCCAGGCCGGCGATCTTCTGGCTCTCGGGCAGCGGGGCGCGGTAGATCCACACCAGGTCGCGGTACTCCGCCTCGCCGACAGCCACCGTCCAGTAGGTCGCCGCCCCCTTGTAGGGGCAGTGGGTCACGCTGGCCGACGGCCGCAGCAGGTCGAGGCGGAGATCGGTGAGGGGCAGGTAATAGCGCGGCGGCAACCCGGTCTCGAACAGGATGCGGGGTTGGTGGGAGTCGGCCACCACGACACCGTCGACCACCACCTCGACGTGGCGGCTGCTGGCCAGGATGTCGATGCGGTGGTAGGGGTCGCGGGGGTGGGTGTAGACGGGCTCATCCTCCTCCATCCACTCGGTCATGGCGTCCCACTCGAAGCGCACCGCGTCGCGGAGCGACTCGATCGGCGAGTTGGGATAGCGCAGGGCGGCGCCCACCGCGGTGGCGCCGGCGACCGCCACGTCGAAGCGCTCGGCGTCGCCCCGGCTCGGGGAGTGCGGGCCCGGCCCGGCGGGCACGAGGGTGGCCCGCACGTCGGTCACCGGAACGTAATAGGTGGGGAAGTAGGGCAGCTCCCAGACGAGCAGCGGCGTGCGGGTGTCGGCGACGACCTGGCCGCCGAGAAACGGGCGCACCCGCTTGGCGCTGGTCTCGACCTTTACCCGGCCGTGGGTCACGGTGGCGATGTCGGACATGGAAGCGAGCCTACGGGTCCTTCTGCGCTTGCATATGGCGCCGGTACCGGTACCTTCAGAGCGGTGAAAATAACCGAGGAGCGGCCGCTGCCGGGGGTGCTGAGCGCGGTCATCGCCATTCTGCTGTCGCTGGGCGTGTTCATCGTCTTCACGGCCAAGAACGGCACGCCGATCGGCATCTACGACAACGGCATCGGCGACCACTGGGTCGCCGCCCACCGCACCTTGACCATCGTCGACCGCACCAACGACGACGGCTGGCACGCGGCGGTGGCGGCGGCCGTGGCCACCTGGCAGGCGGGGGGCTCCGGTCTGCACTTCCTGGTCAGCACCGCGGGCGGGGCCTGCCGTCAGCAGCGGGACCACATCGAGTTCTGCCAGGCCAGCGCCGACGAGATCGCGGCCCAGGGGACGCAGGGCGAACAGGGGATCTTCCAACCCGTCGTCGGCAAGCACCACGACTACCACTCGGCGGTCTTGCTGGTGTGCTCCGACTGTGTCATCGACAAGGATCGCCAGACCGTCATCGCCACCCACGAACTCGGTCATGCCCTGGGCCTGGCCCACAATCCCGACCCGTACTCGGTCATGTACTACCTGGGCGGGACCGACCAGCCCGACGCTAGGGACTATCAGATCCTGCGCCTGTTGGAAGGCGTCGCCGCCCCAAACAGCTGACCGGGAGGCCACCGTGGGGTGCTAATCTGGCGGGAACGTATGTTCGTCGACACGATGGTTCCCGAGGTGGCCGGGGCGACCCCCGCCGACGCCGTGCTGGGCGCCATGCACCCGGTGGTGCGGGAGTGGTTCCTCGGTCGTTTCCCTGAGGGTCCGACCGAACCGCAGGTGCTGGGATGGCCCCGCGTGGCCGGCGGCGAGGACACCCTGATCGCCGCCCCCACCGGCTCGGGCAAGACGCTCGCCGGGTTCCTCATGGGCATCGACGCCCTGTACCGGGCCTTCGACGCCGGCGAGGAGGTGGAGGGCAGCACCCAGGTGGTGTACGTCTCGCCCCTCAAGGCGTTGGCCGTCGACATCCAGCAGAACCTGGAGACACCCCTCCGGGAGATCGCCGACACCGCCGCCCGGATGGGTCGGCGGGCGCCGGCGCTACGGGCCGAGGTCCGCAACGGGGACACGACCAGCTCGGCCCGGGCGGCCATGGTGCGCCGGCCCCCCAACTTCCTCGTGACCACCCCCGAGTCGCTGTACCTCATGGTCACCGCCGACCGCAGCCGGGCCACCCTCGCCGGCGTGCGCACCGTCATAGTCGACGAGATCCACGCCGTGGCCCGCGACAAGCGGGGCTCCCACCTGGCCCTCACCCTCGAGCGGCTCGAGCACGTGTGCCGGCAGCGCCCGGTGCGCGTCGGGCTTTCCGCCACCCAGCGGCCCATCGAAACGGTCGCCCGGCTGCTCGTCGGGTCGTGTCCGGAGCGTTCGGGGCCCGACGGCGGCCCCCGTTGCGCCATCGTGGACGTCGGCCACCGCCGCCGCCTGGACCTGGCCATCGAGCTGCCCCAGGGCGAGCTGGAGGCGGTGGCGTCGGGCGACCAGCTGGCCGAGATCCTCGACCGCATCGCGGGCTACGTCGAGGCGCACCGCACCACCCTGGTGTTCGTGAACACCCGGCGCCTGGCCGAGCGCATCGCCCACCTGCTGGGCGAGCGCCTCGGGGACGACGTGGTGGCCGCCCACCACGGCAGCCTCTCCAAGGAGCGACGGCTCCGGGTCGAGACCCGCCTGCGGGCCGGCGACCTCCGCGCCCTGGTCGCCACCGCCTCCCTCGAGCTGGGCATCGACATCGGGCCCGTCGAGCTGGTGTGCCAGATCGCCTCGCCCCGCAGCATGGCCACTTTCCTGCAGCGCGTCGGCCGGTCCGGGCACCACAAGGGCGGCGTGCCCAAGGGCCGCCTGTTCCCCATGACCCGCGACGAGCTGGTCGAGTGCTGCGCCCTGTTGGCCGGCGTCCGGGCCGGGAACCTCGACACCCTGTCCCCCCCGGTGGCGCCCCTCGACATCCTGGCGCAGCAGGTCGTGGCGGAATGCGCCGCCGAGCGCTGGCCGGCCGACGACCTGTACCAACTGTTCCGGCGGGCCGCGCCCTACGTCGACCTCAGCCGCCGGGACTTCGACGACACCGTGGCGCTCGTGTCCGAGGGCATCACCACCGGGCGGGGCCGGCGGGCGGCCTACGTCCACCACGACCAGGTCAACGGGGAACTGTCGGGCCGGCGAGGCGCCCGCCTGGCCGCCCTGACCTCGGGGGGCGCCATCCCCGATACCGGGGACTACCGGGTCCTGGCCGACCCCGACGACACCTTCGTCGGGACCGTCATCGAGGACTGGGCGCTCGAGTCGATGGCCGGCGACGTGTTCCTGCTCGGCTCCACGTCCTGGCGTATCCGCAAGGTCGAACCGGGCGTGGTGCGCGTCGTCGACGCCGGCGGCGCCCCGCCGTCGGTGCCGTTCTGGCTGGGCGAGGCGCCGGCGCGGACCGCCGAGCTGTCGGAGGAGGTGTCGGCCCTGCGGCGCGGCGTCGACGAGCTGATCGGGGCCGGCCGGGCCGAGGACGCCGTGGGGTGGGCGGTGGCCCACTGCGGGGTCGAGGAGGAGGTGGCGGCCATGGTGGTCCGCTACCTGGCCGCCTCGCGGGCGGCGCTCGGCGGCTTGCCGACGGTCGACCACATCTACCTGGAGCGCTTCTTCGACGACTCCGGCGGGATGCAGCTGATCGTCCATGCCCCCTTCGGCGGCCGGATCAACCGGGCATTCGGGCTGGCCCTGCGCAAGCGGTTCTGCGTGTCGTTCGACTTCGAACTGCAGGCCGCGGCCAACGACGACGCCGTGCTGCTCTCCCTCGGGCCCCAGCACAGCTTCCCCCTCGAGTCGGTGGCCCGGTACCTCAACTCGGCCACCGTTCCCGACGTGCTCCGCCAGGCCGCCCTGCTGTCGCCCATGTTCGCCATCCGCTGGCGCTGGAACCTCAACCGGGCGCTGGCGGTGCTGCGGTTCCGGGGCGGGCGCCGCAACCCGCCCCCGATCCAGCGCATGGAGTCCGACGACCTGATGGTGGCGGTGTTCCCCGCCCTGGCAGGGTGCCAGGAGAACGTCACCGGACCCCTGGAAATCCCGGACCACCTCCTGGTCCGCCAGACCATGCACGACTGCCTGACCGAGGCCATGGACGTCGCCGGCCTGGTCGAGGTGGTGCGGGGGCTGGAGACCGGCGCCATCCAGGTGACCGCCCGGGACAACACCGAGCCGTCGCCGTTGTCGCATGAGATCATCAACGGGCGGCCCTACACCTTCCTCGACGACGCGCCACTGGAGGAGCGGCGCAGCCGGGCGGTCACGCTCCGCCGGGGTCTGCCGGTCGACGCCCGCGACCTGGCGGCCCTCGATCCCGACGCCATCGCCCGGGTCCGGGCCGAGGCGTCACCCGAGGTGCGCGACGCCGACGAGCTCCACGACCTCCTGCTCTCCCTGGTCGCGACCCGCCCCATCGAATCACTGTCGGAGCTCTTCGAGGAGTTGGTGAGCCGCCACCGGGTGGGCGTGCTGACGACGGCGGCAGGTGTCGATCTCTGGTACGCCGCCGAGCGGGAGCGACAGGTTGCGCTGCTGTACCCCGGCCCCCTTTTCCCTCCCTCCGACGGCGACCGTGACGCCGGCGCGGCGTCGTTGCTGCGAGGCCACCTCGACACCCTGGGCCCGGTCACCGTCGCCGGCCTGGCCGAGGCGACGGCACTGGACGAGGGCACGGTGCGGATCGGACTGGCCCGGCTGGAGCAGGAGGGGTTCGCCCTGAGCGGCGAGTTCGAGCCCGGCGCCGGCGGCGACCAGTGGTGCGCCCGGCGGCTGCTCAGCCGCATCCACGTCTACACCCAGAAGCGGCTGCGCCGCGAGATCGAGCCGGTCACCGCCCAGGACTTCATGCGCTTCCTGCTGCGGTGGCAGCACGTGGCGCCGGGCACGGCCCGCCAGGGGCGCTCCGGCGTGCTGGCCACCATCGAGCAGCTCCAGGGCTTCGAGCTGCCCGCCGGCACCTGGGAATCGCAGGTGCTGCCGTCCCGGGTGGACCACTACCGCCCGGCGTGGCTCGACGAGTTGTGCCACTCGGGGCAGGTGGCGTGGGGGCGCATTAAGGTTCGGGACAGCGCCGGCGATGGGGACCATGCGGGCGGCGCCGGCGTCACCGGCGCGCCCCGGCTGGCGAGCGTCACCTCGCGGGCGACGCCCGTGACCCTGCTGCTGCGGGCCGATCTGGCGTGGCTGCTGCCGGCGGCGCGGGGCGACGCCGTCCCCGCCGAGCCGGCGGCCGGTGCCAGCCACGACATCATCGAGGCGCTGCGGCAGTACGGGGCGCTGTTCCTGCCCGAGTTGGCCACCGCCGCCCGGCGCCTGCCCGCCGAGGTGGAGACCGCCCTCTGGGACGGGGTGGCCCGGGGCCTGCTGACCGCCGACAGCTTCGCCGCGGTGCGTTCCCTGCTGGCCGGCCGCCAGGTCGCCGCCCGCCACCGCGACTGGGATCGCCGCCGCGGCCTGCGCCGGGGCGTGACGGCCGGAGTGGCGGCTGCGGGTGGCGGGCGCTGGTCGCTGCTGCCCCCCGCCGGCGCGGTGGACGATCGCGACGCCCTCGCCGAGGCGGTGGCCGAGCAACTGCTGGCCCGCTGGGGCGTGGTGTTCCGCGACCTGGTGGCCCGCGAGACCCTGGCCCTGCCGTGGCGGGACGTGTTGTGGGCGCTGCGGCGCATGGAGGCGCGGGGCACGGTGCGCGGCGGCCGCTTCGTGACCGGGTTCACCGGTGAGCAGTACGCCCAGCCCGAGGCCGTCGACCTGCTGCGGGCGGTGCGCCGTCGCCCCCGCGACGGAGAGACCATCCACCTGTCGGCGACCGATCCGCTGAACCTGGTGGGCATCGTCACCCCGGGGCCCCGGGTGCCGGCGGTGCGCACCAACACGGTGACCTACGTGGACGGACTGCCCGTCCTCGACGGCGCCGATTCGAGCAGCGCCACCGCGTAGCAGGCGATCCCCTCGCCCCGGCCCAGGGCGCCCAACCCCTCGGCCCGCCTGGCTTTTACGCTGACCGGGGCGTGCACGGTGGCCGTCAGCCGTTTCTCCATCGCCGCCTTGTGGGGCGCCAGATGGGGCGCCTCGAGGATGACGGCGCAGTCGACATTGACGACGATGGCGCCGGCGTCGTGGACCTCGCCGACGACCGCTTCGAGCAGCCGGATGCTGTCGGCGCCCCGCCACTGCGGGTCGGTGTCGGGGAAATGGGCCCCCAGGTCGCCCAGCCCGGCCGCCCCGAGCAGGGCGTCGGCCACGGCATGGGTCACGACATCGGCGTCGCTGTGGCCCCGCAGTCCCCGCTCGCCGGCCAGCTCGACGCCACCAAGGACGAGCTTCCGGTCGCCCTCCTCGGCCGCGGCGAAGGGGTGGACGTCGAAACCCAGCCCGACCCGTATCACCGTGCGCCCATGAAGGCCGCGGCCACGATCAGGTCGTCGGGCGAGGTGATCTTCAGGTTGCGGGGGTCGCCGGCAACGACGACGACCGTCCCGCCGAGGGCCTCGATGAGGCCGGCGTCGTCGGTCGCCTCGGGCTCGGCCTTGTGGGCCCGTCGCAGGGCGTCGGCCCGGAATGCCTGGGGCGTTTGCACCGCCACCAGCGCCTTGCGGTCCACCGTTTCCACGACCTGTTCACCCTGGATCCGTTTGATGGTGTCGGCCACCGGGACGACCGGGATGGCGGCGTCGGCCCCCGCCCGCACCGCCGCCACGACCCGCTCGAACAACGCCCGGCTGGCGAGGGGCCGGGCGGCGTCGTGGACCACGACCACCTCGGCGGTGTCGGGGACCGCGGCCAACCCGGCCCGTACCGAGGCAGACCGGGTGAGGCCGCCGGCCACCGTTTCCGGCTCCAGTCGATCGGCGGGCAGGACCGCCACCACGCCGTCGCACGCCTCCCGGGCGGCGGCGAGGGACCAGTCGAGCACCCGCCGGCCGGCCACCACCTCGAACTGCTTGGCGGCGCCGAATCGCCGGCCGGCGCCCGCCGCCACCACGATTCCCCACACCTCACCCACTGGCCGGGCAGCGTAGCGCCGGCGCCCCTTCCGGCCGGGGTGCCAGCGGGGCCGGCGGGCGGGGCCGGCGGCGGGCGGGGGCGGCGGGCGGGGGTCGACCGGGGAGGGGCCGGCGGGGGGCGGCCTTGTGGCGTGTTGGTGCGGTGATAGGCCCCCTTTGTCGCCACGAGGTGGTGGTCGGCGCCGAGGGCCCACTGGGCGCCGGCGGGCGGCGGGGGCGGCGGGCGGCGGGCGGCCGGCCTTGTGGCGTGTTGGTGCGGTGATAGGCCCCCTTTGTCGCCACGAGGTGGTGGTCGGCGCCGGCCGGCGGCCGGCGAGGGCAGAGTCGTGGCGTGTTGGTGCGGCGGGGGCCGCCCGTTGTCGCCAGGAGGTTGGTCGTAGGATCCGTCAGCCATATGACACCGGGTGAAAACGAGGACCGCTACGACGTCGTGGTGGTCGGAAGTGGCTTCGGCGGCAGCGTCGCCGCCCTTCGGCTGACCGAGAAGGGGTATCGGGTCGCCGTCCTCGAGGCCGGAAAGCGGTTCGACGAGACGACCTACCCCAAAACGTCGTGGCAGGTCCGCTCGTTCTTCTGGGCTCCCAGGCTGGGCTGCTTCGGTCTGCAGCGCATCTCCCTCCTGAAGGACGTGATGATCCTGTCGGGGGCGGGGGTCGGGGGCGGATCCCTGCTCTACGCCAACACGCTGTACGAGCCGCTGCCACCCTTCTACGCCGACCCGCAGTGGTCTGGCATCACCGACTGGCAGGACGAGCTGGCGCCGGCCTACGACCAGGCCAAGCGGATGCTGGGCGCGGTCCTCAACCCCACCATGACCCCCGCCGACGAGGTCATGAAGGAGGTGGCGGAGGAACTCGGCGTGGGCGACACCTTCCACGCGACGCCGGTCGGCGTCTTCTTCGGGGACCCCGGCAAGGAGGTCGACGATCCCTATTTCGGTGGCGTGGGGCCGACCCGGCGGGGCTGCATCCAGTGCGGCGAGTGCATGACCGGGTGCCGTCACGGCGCCAAGAACACGCTGCTCAAGAACTATCTCTACCTGGCGGAGCAGGGCGGGGCGACGATCTACGACCTCACGACGGTGCAGGAGATCCGCCCGAGCGCCACCGGCGGCTACGACGTGGTTACCTCGAGGACGGGCTCCCGACGGGCGACGCGGCGTACCTTCCACGCCGACCAGGTCGTGCTGGCCGCCGGCACCATGGGCACGCAACGGCTCCTGCACCACCTACGCGACGAGGGCATCCTGCCGCGCCTATCGGCTCGCCTGGGCGAGCTGACGAGAACCAACTCCGAGGCAATCCTGGGCGCCCGCACGTTCCGCCGGGACGCCGACTTCACCCGTGGCGTGGCGATCACGTCGTCGTTCCATCCCACTCCCGACACGCATGTCGAACCGGTTCGCTACGGCAAGGGCAGCAACGCCATGGGTCTCCTCACCACCGCCCTGGCCGACGGCGGCGGCCGGTCGCGCCAGCTGACCTGGTTGAAGGAGGTCATCCGCCAGCCCGTCGCCATGGTCCGCAACCTCAGCATGCGGCACTGGTCGGAGCAGACGATCATCGCCTTGGTCATGCAGACCCGGGACAACTCGATCACCTGTTTCACCAAAAAGGCGTTGTTCGGTCGCCGGCTGACGTCCCGCCAGGGTCACGGCGAGCCCAACCCCACGTGGATACCGGTCGGCCACGAGGTGGCCCGACGTATCGCCCGCCGCATCGGCGGCTTCCCCGGGGGTGGCTGGAACGACGTCTTCAACATTCCCATGACCGCCCATTTCCTCGGGGGCGCCGTCATCGGCGATAGCCCCGAGACGGGCGTTATCGACCCCTACCACCGGGTGTACGGGCACCGCGGCCTGCACGTCGTCGACGGCGCCGCGGTGTCGGCCAATCTCGGGGTCAACCCATCGCTGACCATTACCGCCCAGGCGGAGCGGGCCATGTCGTTGTGGCCGAACCGGGGCGACGCCGACCCGAGGCCCGATCTGGGGGAGCCGTATCAACGCCTGGCGCCGATTTTCCCGCAGAAGCCCGTGGTACCTTCGGGCGCACCCGCCGAACTGCGGCTCAAACCCCGAGCCCCTTCGAATCCCTAATTCCGGGCGCACCCCCCGGTAGCCTGGAACGGTGGAGCAGCACACGATTGGAGCTTGGTGGGAGCGCGGATAACGTTTTTGCTCGTTGCGGCGGCGGCCGTGACACTCGCAGCCGGTTTCTTTACCCGCACGCCGGCGTTTATCTATGCGTCAATCGTCTGCAGCGCACTGGCCGCCGTCGGACTTGTGCTCTCCTCGAGACGGCGAGGACCGGGCGCCAAAGGAGAAGACCTGTCGTGGCCGGCGTCGTTGGCCGAGACCGACCGCGACGAGGCGACTGCCCCTCACCCCGTTCTCGGTGCGGAGGCGCCGGCCGGGCACGCCGAGGCGCCGGAACCCGTCTTCGCCTCGGCGGGAGCCGGGCCGACCCGGCGGCGTTCTGCCCCCTCGGGCGGCGGCCCGGTTCCGCCGGACAGCAATTCCGAGACCAGCCAATTCGCCGCCCCGGCCACCACCGACGGGACCCGCCGGCGCTCACGGCGTCAGGATGGCTCTGGGCAGGAGGGCTCTGGACAGGAGGCGGAAGCGGCACCACGCAGTAGCCGGAAACGCAATCCCGTGGCCGCCGACTGGGTACAGCCGTCGGCGTCCGCACCGGC
>DATARN010000175.1:0-16398 GCA_036264135.1 Acidimicrobiales bacterium | reverse complement strand
CGCCGTTGGCTGCTGCGGCAGGCTCTGCCGGAAGGCGACATAGACGTGATCTTGCGAACCGGACGTGTCGGCGGCCACCGACACCACCGGATAGTTCGCCTCGGTCGCCGTGCCCGTCTTGCCCCGGGCGTTCTCGACCAGAGCGGTCGTCCAGGTGTTGCCCAGGTCAGTGGATCGGGCGAGGAGGGCGCTCAGGTCGGCTTTGCTGGTGGCACCGCCATCCTGATTGCTGTACCCCACCAGGCCGTAGTACAGGGTGTGGTTGCGGCCCCACGCCATCGGCGATTGCGTTACGCCGCCGCTCACGTTGAAGCAGAAGGGATAGGAGGCCAGGGCCGGGGTGTTGGCCAGGGTGGCCCACGTCGTTCCACCGTCGGTGGAGCGGAGCAGGTAGCAGACCCGCGTCCGCGCCTCGACGGTCGAGGCCACCATCACTTTAGGGTTGGCGGGGTCGATCAGGAGGTACGGGTCGGTGAAGGCGCGACTGGGAACCGGGTCATCGGCGGTGACGCGGTGGGCCGCCGTCGTCCGCAGCGGCGAATAGGCCTGGGCGGAAAAGGTGGCCGGTCCCGGGGAGGCCTGGGCCGCGACCCCAGCCGCGACGGCACTCCCGCCGCTGGCCGTTATCGCCAAGACGCCGGCAGCCACCAAGGAGGCGGTGCGGAACTTCTTCATCGCGATGTACCTCTCTTTTTTTGCAGGAAGTCGAGACCTTTAGTGGGCACCGACCGGTTCCCGTTCCGGCGACTTGGCAGCCGGTGGGGGCGGCGGGAGAACGTCGTCGCGACGCCGGACGAGCGCGATTACCAAGACCACCAGTCCCGCCGCCAGCAGGGCGCCGGCCGCCGCCTCGAGATAGCGCAGCGTCCGGTTGGTTCCCCCGCTGGGGAGCGGAGTGAACTGAACGACATTGGCGTAGACGTCCTGGGTCTGGGTCGCCGAATTGCCCAGACGGGTGTCGCTCCAGCCGACGGTGGCGTAGGCGTTGGTCGACGCCACGCCGGGAGGGATCCGGATGTCGAAATTGGCGTTGGGCCCGAACGTCCGGTCGATGGTCTGATCGGTGATGCGGATGTTCTTGGCCCATGAGGTGCCGTTGTCGGTGGAGTACGTGTAGTACACGTCGTTGGCGAAGGACTGCTGGTTACGGAAGTCGTACCAGGCGACATCAATGCGTCCGTTGGGCGCCACGCTCAGATTGGGCATGAAGTGGTAGGTCTGGTTCGCCGGGTCGTCATCGTTCAAACGAAGCGGGGTGCTCCACGACTTGGCTCCGTCGGTGGAGCGCTGGAAGTAGATGTCCTCGCTGCCCTGCGCCTGGCTGCCCAACTTGTCCTGGTAGACCAGTAGGAGGGTGCCATTCGGTCCCCCGAGGTTCGATGCCTTCAGGACAGGTTGGCTGAGGTCGTGGCTGGCGTCAGTGAACTTGGTCACGGTCCAGGTGCGGCCGTGGTCGGTCGAAACCGCCGAGAGCAGCGGCAGCGGCGGGTAGACGGTGACCGAGAAGGGAACTGCCGCCCCCCCAACGGCGTACAGCGTCCCGGTCGTGCCGACGGCCAGGAACGGTGTACCCAACCCGACGTGGTAGACCGTCCCGTCGCTATCGGTGTACGTGTCGTGGTAGAACGGGTTGACGTTGACGGGCGGCCCGAAGGTCTGGCCTCCGTCCATGGACGTTGCCACCAGCGTGGGGGAGTCCGGGCTCTTCGACTTGGGGAAACTCTGGTTCCAGGCGACATAGACGATGTCCCGGCCGGCGGAATGGCTGTCGACGGCAACGGATGCCACGGGACTGTCGTTTTGGACCATCTCGCCCGTCTTTCCCCGGGAGTTGTCGACGATGGTCGTGTTCCATGAGGTGCCGAGGTCGGTGGATCGGGCCAGCAGCACGCTCATGTCTCCTTGGCGACCGTTGCCCCCGTCGGACTGGTTATAGCCGAGCAGGCCGTAGTACAAGGTATGGTTCCGGCCCCAGGCGAGGGGCGACTGGGTCTGGCCGCCGTTGACGGTGAAGCAGTCCGGAAACGCGTTGGTGCCGGGGAGGGCGGGCAAGATGTGCCAGGTCACTCCGGCATCGGTGGAGCGCATCAGGTAGCAGATCTGGGTGCGCATCTCCACGGCCGACGCCACGATCACCTTCGGGTTCTCGGGGTCGACCAGCATCGAAGGCTCGCTGTATGTCCGGGTCGGGACAGGATCGTCCTTGCTGACCTGGGCGACAGCCGTGACCCGCAATGGCGAATAGGCCTGGGGTGCGAAGGCGGTCGCCCCCGATGGTGACCCCTGGGCGGCAACGCCGGCCGCGGCAGCCGGTAGGGAAACGGCGGCCGTGCCGAATAGGACAATGGCAGCTGAGCTGACCCAGCGCGGCCACCTGCGTGCTCTCATAAGTCTCCCCCTCGGATGCGTGACAACTTCGACGCGTGACTTCTGGCCGGTGTCGACCAACCAACAGTTTTGGCGCCCAACGAAGCGGCCCCCCGGAAGGCTGTTCCGGGGGGCCGTGTACTTCACTGGAAATGGCTAGGAGCGAACCCGCTCGGCCTCGGTCTGGCGGCGCCGGCCGCTCGTCACCAATGCCACGCCGCCTGCGAGGAACAAGGCGATCCCGAACACGCCGAGCCCCACCAGGAGGAGGGCGCCGGTACTAACCGCGGAGCTGGACGTCACAACCCCGGCGGGACGGCCTTGGCCGCCCGCAGGCACCGCCAGCGGGGCACTGCCGCCCGGGCCGACAACCTGAACGACCGTACGGGTCGGAACGCCCGGAGACGAGCCGCCGTTGCCGGTGGCGGTCGCTGCCGCCTCGGTCGCCACGAGGACGGCGGGGCCGGCCTGGGTGTCGGCGGGGATGGTCACGGGGCCGGTGAAGGCGCCGTTGCTGTCCGGGGTGAAGGTGGCCAGCACCGGACCGGTCAAGGCGTTCAGATGGATCTGCACCGGATTGGATCCGAACTCCGAGCCTGTCACATTGACCGGCTGGCCGGCCTGGATCGTCGCCAGATTCGTTTTGAGGTTGGCGACGGGAAGACAGGCCCAGGCAACGGCCGCCGGAATGAGCAACGCCCCGAACCCCAGCACGGCCGCAAGGCCGATTTTTCCTCGTAAGGAACTTCGCTTCATATGGGTTCCCCTCCCCCTGGGCAATTTCCTCAAATCGCCATGGTCGATAGGTGGGATGCTAGTCCCGTGTCATTCTGTGGTCAACACATAGGTGGACGACGCAGGTAGGGTGCAAATCGCCCTAACGCGTCACCCGGCCGAGGAGGTCGTAAAGGCCGCCCACCTCACGACCGCGGCCAGGGTGGCGTCGTCCCGGGTGATCGTCACGGTGGCCGTCGGGAGGTGGACGTTTTGCATGCCACCGTTCGGTGTCGGGACGGTCGTCGTCCCCGGAGCGAACGTTTGGGTGAGGATCGACAGTGTCCGGTTGGCGTGGTCGGCGACCAGTACCTGCGATGCCGGACCGAGGGCGCCGGCCAGCAACTGGACGTCGCTGGCGGAGATTCCCGGATCCTCGGCCCCCCGGACGACCAGGGCGGGAATGTTGGCGGTGCGGGCCAGGGCTGCGGGGTCGAGGCCGAACACGTCGCGCAGGTAGGCCTCCTGGTCGGGGGGAAGCAGGGGCCGCAGCGCCGTCTCGAGGGAGGCGGGGGCGGGGAGATGCCCGCCGGCGCTGAGGGAGGTGACGGACTGGCGGAGTTGCTGGACCGCGGTCATCCCGTCCGTCGGCGTCAACGCGGTCGCCTGCAGCTCATCGGCGATGCTCTCGACCGCCGGGCGCCCGGGCGTCGATATCAGGACCAGGCGGCGCACGCGGTGGTCTTCCGCCGCCAGCCGGAGGGCGGCGAGGCCGCCCCAGCCGTTTCCGACCACGGTCAGACGCGTCGTGTCGATGCCGACGCGCCCGGCTACCAGCTTCAGGGCGGCGTCGGCGTCACCGACCTGATCCTCGAAGCGCATCGCCGTTCCCTGGGGAATGGTGCTTTGGCCCTGGCCGGCCGGGTCGTACCGGAGGCTGGCAATGCCTTGATGGGCGAGCGCCTGGGCCAGGTCGAGGTAGAGCGGATCGGGAAGGGACCCGGCCGGTACGGTCCCGTTGCGGTCGACCTCGCCCCAGTCGGGCACGATGACCACCGCCGGAACGCTGGCCCCGGCGCCGGCGGGGAGCAACAGGTCGCCGCTCAGTTGATGGCCCGACGCTCCCGGGAAGGACACCGCGATGTCGGTCGGACCCGATGCCGTCGGAGGGGGGACGGTCGTGCGAACGGCGTGACTGGTCGGGCGAAACGCCAGGTAGGCGCCTCCGGCCAGGAGGAGCACGGCCAGGCCGACGATGAGGGCAGTCGGCCGTCGCCGGGCTCGGGGTTCAACCGCCGCGTCGATGGGCGGTCTACTTCGACGCGGTTCGGGGACGGGCTTTTCGCCGGTGCATTCGCCGCACTTGAAGCCGACGGGGGTGCGCACGATGCAGCGGGCGCACAGTTCCCTGCCGCAGGCGACGCAGGCCGAGAGGATCGGCATCCCCCGATGCCGGGAGCAGGCACCAGTGGTGGTGCCTGCCTCGCTCATGCCGCCGGTTCGGGCTGTGGCGTCACGACGCCCGAGAGGAAGCCTTCGAGGACGTCACCTTCCAGGTTCTCGACCTCGATCAGTTTGGCCACCAGCTGCTCGATCACCGACCGGTTCTCCCCGATGGTGGCCAAGGCATACATCTCGCCGGCCCTGAGGATGGCGACGATCTCCTCGTCGATATCCGACGCCAGCCGCGGCGAGGCCGATGTCGGCTCGTAGGCGCTGGGGTCGGGCTTGGTGGAGAGAGGGCCGAGTCGGTCGCTCATGCCGTAGTCCGAGACCATCCGCCGGGCCAGCGTGGTGGCCCTCTGGAGGTCGTCCTCGGCACCGGTTGAGATGTCGCCGAGGATCACTTGCTCCGACGCCCGGCCGGCCATGAACACCGCGATCTTGCTCTTGAGGTCGCCCCGGCTGGCCAGCAGCTGATCCTTTTCCGGCACGATCCAGTTGAACCCGCCGGCATGGCCGCGGGAAACGATCGAGACCTTGCCGACCGGATCGTGGCCGGGAATGGACGCCGCCACCACGGCGTGGCCGGCCTCGTGGTATGCGATGCGGTCGCGGTCCTCGGGCGTGAGAATTCGAGACGGCCGTTCGGGGCCGGCGACAACCCGTTCGATGGCTTCCACCAGATGCGACGAGTGGATCACCGGGCTGGCCCGCCGGGAGGCGAGGATGGCCGCCTCATTGACGACGTTGGCCAGATCCGCTCCGGAGAATCCGACGGTCCGCCGCGCCACCAGTTCGAGGTCGACCTCGTCGGCCATGGGCTTCCCCCGGGCGTGGACGCGAAGGATGTCCAGCCGGCCCCGGATGTCGGGCCGGTCGATGCCGATGCGCCGGTCGAAGCGCCCGGGCCGCAGCAGGGCGGAGTCCAAGATGTCCGGCCGGTTTGTGGCGGCGACGACGAGCACGCCGGAACCGGAGTCGAAGCCGTCCATCTCGACGAGGAGCTGATTGAGGGTCGACTCCCGCTCGTCCTGGCCGCTCACCGCGGCGACGGTGCGGCTGCGGCCCACGGCGTCGAGCTCGTCGATGAAGATGATGGCGGGAGCGTTGGCCTTGGTCACCCGGAAGAGATCTCGGATGCGGGCCGCGCCGACCCCGACGAAGATCTCGACGAAGTCGGAGCCCGAGATCGAGAAGAACGGTACGTGGGACTCGCCGGCGAGGGCCCGGGCCAGGAGGGTCTTCCCGCAACCGGGGGGTCCGGTCAGCAGGATCCCCTTCGGGACTGAAGCGCCCATGGCGAGGAACCGGTCGGGCTGGGTGAGGTAGTCCCGGACCTCGCGCAGCTCTTCAATCGCTTCGTCGACGCCGGCGACGTCGGCGAAGGTGATCTTCGACTCGCCGTGGGCCTGGCGGCGCGCCCGTGACTTGCCCAGCCCGGCGAAGCCGTCGGCCGCTCCCCGTCCCGAGACGAGGAGGATCACGATCACCAGCCCGTCCAGGAGGATCATGACCGGCAGGACGGTCGTCACCGGTCCGACCAGGTTCTTGAGTGGCTGCTGCTTGACCACCGTCGGCACGCCGGCCTGGTTCAGGGCGGCGAAGATCTGGGAGAAGATCGGGCTGATCTGGCTGCTCCCGGTGGCGATCCAGTATTGACCGCCGGCGTAGTGGCCGACGACCCGGTTGTCGACATCCAAGATGGTGGCGTCCTGGACCTGTCCTTGGCGCACCAATGTCAGGTAGGCGTCGAGGCGGAGCTCGTGGCCTTTGGTATGGGGGTTCGACCAGTACAGGATGACGACGTAGAAGAGGATCAGGATGGGCAGGGCGAGGATGCACAGGATGAGCGCCGTCCGGCGGCCATTGCGCTCCTTCGCGTCGCCGGGCGGGGGGACCGCCTTCTGTCCCTTGCCGCCCCGTTCGTTGGATCGGCGCAAGAAGTTGGTCGCCACCTGGTTCCTCCTCGTGGAACAGAAAGTTTTTTTCTCCATCGCCTCCGCGTGGCGGCAGGAGGCTATCGCGAGTTCCCCCCTAGATGTGAAGCGCGATCAGTGGCCGGCAGGCACGAAAGCCCAGCAAAGGACGACCTGGATACTATAGGCTCCGGACAGGTAGATGTTCGTTTACTCTATGTCCGCATACACCCTTGACCAGCACAAATGTGCGCGTATAGTTTGAGCGGAGGGGCACGGTGCCCTGTCGGAACGAACATCGAAAGAGAAGAGGAGGGACTATGCGAGCAAAGCGAATGCTGCTGGGCTTCGGCGTCATCGGCGCCGGCTTGCTTTTCGCGGCTTCGGCGGCGTGGGCATGCACCAACTTGGCCACGCTCAACCTGAGCCAGGCGGCTGGGTCATCCGGCCAGAACGTGACCGTCACCGGTTCATCGTTCAAGGTGGCGTCGACGGGACCCGCCATTCCCGTGGTACTGCACTGGAATGGCGCCACCGGGCCGATTCTGGCCACGGTCGCACCCGATGCAACCGGCAACATCTCGGCCAGCGTCACCATTCCTGACGCTCAGCCCGGCTACTACGTCTTGGTCGCCACCCAGCAGGTGAACGGCACCGACGCCTATGGCACTCCTGCCCGGGCGGCGTTCCAGATCCTCGCTCCCGGCCAGCGGGCCGCGGTGACGCCGAACGCAGTGCAGGGCGGGACGGTCGCCCCGGCGACCTCGTCCACCGGCGTCATTGCCCTGACGATCACCCTCGGGGTGCTCGGCCTGGCTCTCTTCGGTGCTGGTGTCGGCGCCTTCGCCCGGCAGGCTCGCCGGCGCGAGGTTGCTGCCGCTGAGCCGGTGAAGCGCAGCTAGCTCCACCAACAACCGCATTCGGAAAGGTGCCCGGGCCTCGGCCCGGGCACCGCCGCGTCTGGACCTACATGAAGTTCTTGGTGTGTAGGGCCGACAGCTCGGCCGCCTCGCCCTCCGAGTACCCGAGGCGGACCAGCCGGCGTCGCCGCCCTTCGTCCATCTCGGACTGCAACGATTGGACGGCGTCGTAGCCGCGACGGATGTCGGTCGGCTCCCACCCCCCGGCGGCCATGACGACCAGGGCGTCGAAAACGCGGTCGTTGAGGCCGGAGGTCGACGCCAGGGCCTCGTGGCGGCGGGCCACGGCAGCGCGCAGCCGGTCCCGCAGCCCGTCGTCGGCGCGGGCCTGCTCCTCCAAATGACCGAGGCCGAAGGCGAC
This sequence comes from Acidimicrobiales bacterium, assembly GCA_036264135.1. Taxonomy (GTDB): domain Bacteria; phylum Actinomycetota; class Acidimicrobiia; order Acidimicrobiales; family Palsa-688; genus DATARN01. The sequence continues at coordinate 8,677 of DATARN010000175.1, read as the reverse complement.
GTGTCGGGCCTCATCCTGGAGGGCGAGGTGGCAGATGCGAGCGGTGACGGGATCGGGCGCCTGGCGTTCGAGGAAGGACAGAAGATGCAGGAATGTCCCTTCCCCGAGGACCGAGAGCAGGAAGGAGGCAACAGAGAATTCGGGCTCCTCGAACAGGGTCTGGAGCGACGCCCGGCCGCCGGCGCCCGACAGGCCCAGTTCGCCGGTGACGAGGGCCGCCCGCCGCGAGAACACTTCGATATGGCGGGCCTCGTCGGCGGTCTGCACCGCCAGGAACTGCGCCGCCTCGCGGTAATGGGGATGTATCCGGCCCACGAACCGGGCGGGGACCATGAGGGCGGCCTGCTCGTTCTCCACCAGGAACGTCATCACCTGCACGACGGACCGCTCCACCTCGTCGGGGAGAGCGGGCACCTGGGCCCAGTCGACTGCGGTCGCCGGATCCCACTGCGCCGCCGCCGCCTGGGCGTAGAGCTTGGGTGCCAGGTCACTCCACGCCTGGCTCTTGCTGTCGAGGTCGGCCACCGCCAGGTCGGGGCCGCCAGGCTCGACCAGGGCGCCCCGCGCCGCCAGCCCCCACGACCGGGGCGCCTTTTCCCAGACCTCTCCCCACGCGGGCGTGCCCGCCCGCGCCCAGCCCTGCCATCGGTCGCTCGTTCCGCCCTTGACGAGGGTAAAGCCGTCCGCCCAGTGGCCACGGTGGCGGGCCCAGCCGGCGAGATGAACCTTCAGATGGGGATCGGATCCCCTCACCTCGAGGGTTTCGCCCGGCGCCAGCTCGCTAAGGGCCCGCTCCAGCAGCAGGTGCCCGCCCCGATCGAGCCCGAGGTCGCCCAGGTTGACCACCCCGCCCGTTTCAGGGTGCGTAGTCAGCAGCGCTGATACCTCCCTTGGCATCGTAGAACCCGGCGCCGTCGACGGCCTGCTCGAGTTGCTGATAGCCGCTGGTCCGGCCGGGGACCCATTTCCTGAGGCCTTCCAGGTCCAGGAGCGTGCGGACGGTGGCGTCGCCGTAGTCCATGGCGAACAGCAGCTCGAGGAACCGGGCCACGGCATCGTCGGGAGCGGAATCGACGACGGTCATGTTGCAGTGGTCGAACGGCGGCGTCTGGCCCACGATTCGCGTGCCGCCCGGCGGCAGCGTGCCCTCCCGGGTGAACGTCAGGTGATTGCTGTCGATCATGCAGGCGGCATCCACATCGCCGGCCATCAGGGCCCGGGCGGCGTCGCGTTCACCGCCGACGTGATCACCGTGGAGGCCGACGCCCACGTCGAAGCGGCGCACCTGGCACGACACGCCCGCCTCCCGTAAGAGCTGGAGGGGTAGCAAGGTGGCCTGCGGGGAGTCGACGGCGCCGGAGCCAACCCGCCGGTCGACCAGGTCGCCGATCGTCTGCACCGGCGAGTCGGCCCGCACGACGATGACCGAGGACAGGTCACGGTCCGTGTCTCGCATGGCCGTCGCAGTGACCACCGCCCCAGACGCCGCCGCCAGCCGAGTGGCCCGGACCCACGCCAAGGGGGAATTCCACGCCGCGTCGATATGCCCGGCCAGCAGGTCGGTGACCTGGCGCTCGTAATTGGAGTACAGGACAAAATCGAAGTCGAGGCCTCTCGGGCGAAGCCACTGCCGGAATCCTTCCCAAATGGTGACCACCTTGGGGTCGTAGGCCACCGCCCCCATGACCAGGCGGGGGCTAGACATTGGGATCCAGCAGGTCGAGGCCCCCGATGGCCCGACCGACGAAGTCCAGCAGGGCGTCGGTCGTCGGGGCCATGACCCGCGCTGCCTGGGCGTCACGGAAGCGCCGCTCGATACCGAGCTCCTTGCGGAAAGCGGCTCCCCCGCACACCTTCATAGCCAGATCGGTCACCGTCAGGGCGGCGTCCGACGCCACCGCCTTGGTCTCGAGCACCCGGAGGGTAGCGTCGGGACGACCAGACTCGAGGGCGTCCAAGGTGTCGTTGAGGAAGGCCCGAACGGTGTCGGTCGTAACCCGCATCCGGGCGTAGTCGCTTCTCGGCAGGGGCAGCTCGATCAGTCGGCGGTCCAGGTGCTCGAGCCGGGTGCTGGTCAGGTGGCGGCCGGTCTCGGCCGTGGTCGCCTCCATCAGCCCGAGCGAAAACGCCGACGACAGCACCAGGAACCACGGCAGCACGACGGCCAAGGCCAGGTCGAGGCCGGCACCGTCCTCGCCGAGCTGGGCCGATCGGGGGATGGTGACGCCTTCGGCGGCGACGGGGACGGAGCCGTTGCCCCGCAGACCGAGGCCGTCGAACGGTCCACTGACGCCCAACCCCGGCCGGTCGGAAGGGACGAGCCACAACGTCATCGCTCCCGTGGCCGCCACCGGCTGGCTGGACCACACGTAGCTGTCGGCCCGGGCGGCCGAGGTCACCCAACTCTTTTGGGCGTCAAGCACGACCGTGTCGCCATCGATCCGGGCCCGGCTGAGCGGCGCCCAGAAGTGGCTCCGGGACCCCGCCTCGGAAAATGCCAGCGTCGTGAGGTGCTGGCCGGCGGCGATGGCCTTGCGAACCTCTTCCGGGCCATGGCTTTCGAGTAGCGCGCTGGCGGCGTAGTGCATCATGACGATCATCGCGGTGGAACCACAGGCGCCGGCCAACGCCTCGATGACCGAGGCGGCGGCCCGCATGCCCCCGCCCCCGCCGCCCAACTCGGCGGCGGTGGTGAGGCCGAGAATGCCGGCGTCGCCCAAGGCGGCTATCGAATCGGAGGGAAAGCTTCCCGTCTCGTCCACCTGACGGGCACCCGGGGAGGCGACATCATCGATGACGCGGGTAAGCGCGTCGTGGAACTGGTCCAACTTGGTTCTCTCACTCTCTGTCAGCCCGAGCGAACGCCTGGGCACTGGTGGGGGGCTCATCCCCCAGCCGTCAGTGGGGAAGGGGGACGTAACCGTTGCCGCCCGACCGGGCGGTGCTGCGATGGCTTCAGCGGCGGAACAGCACGTCTCCTCCTTTCCCTGTGAGTCAAACTTTCCCTGTGAGTCGGAGATTCCTGCTGGGCAGCCTAGACGCCTCTCCGTGATTCCGTCCCCTTAGAGGAGTCGTAGCAGGTCCGGAAAGCCGATCGGGGGGGCGTCGCCGGCCCGGCCGAGGAGGCGGTTCAACTGCGCCTGGGCGCTGTTGGCATGGGCTAGCACGGCCTCGGTCAGCTGGCCGAACGTTCCCGGCGAGCCCGGAACCAGTCGGGGAAACAGCTGTTCGGGACGAGACGCCGGCGCACTGCGAGTCAACTGGTCCATGACATACCGGTAGGTGCTCAGCGCTTCGCTCAGCTCGTCCTGAACCCGGTAGCAGCGCCACAAGGAGGCGAATGCCACCCACTCCGGCAGCTGGCTGGCGGCGGCATCCGCTCCGCCCCCCGTCAGGATCACGCCAATGGTTCGTTCGATGAGACGGGTCGGGGCGGCGCAGACCCGCCGCGGTTGGCGACGCACGAAATGGCCGCCGCGCTCGGCGAAATCGACGACGGCGGCCGCCGGCAGCTCTTCGTGGCGGCCCACGCCGTCGTTGCGCATTGCGACCGCCACCGCAAACAGCCCTCGGCTGGCTTTGAAGATCGAGGCCACGACGGCCGGCAGCTCGTCGTGGGGCCGGAAGGGCGCAACCGCCCGATGGAGGAGAACGAGCGGCAGGGTCAAGCCGAGGTAGCTGGCCTCATACAGCCGTTGGGCCGAAGCCGGCGTCGCGGCGTCCACCGTGCTTCGCTGCTCCGCCAGCCAAGCGAACCCGTCGAGGACGCCGGCGACGTCGGGGCGAAAGGCTTCGTAGGCGGAGACGTTCATGCGGCCGCCGAATCGCGAAGGGGTGTCCCGATACGGGGAGCTCCCGCTCTGCATGGGAATGCCGCGCCGGCGCGCCGCCCGCTGGGCGTCGCCGCTGGCGGAATCCTCGAGCAGCAGGCGGCCGTTCTCGTCGGTTTGGTCGTCGATTGTCAGGAGTTGGGCCAACGCTCGTGCCGGCGGCGGCCCGGTGGCCCCGGCGTTCACCATCTCAGCATCCTGCCATCGCTCGTGGCCGGCCCCCCGCGACGACCGCGGTGGTGCCTATGATCGAGCGGTGCGTCGACCGACGATTTGGCCCGGCCACCTGGACCGCCTCCCGCCGCTGGGGACCGGACGATGATCAGACCCCCCCGCGGCTTCGGATTGGGTCCGCCCGAGCAGAGTCCGGACGACATTGAGAGGGAGGCGGCGGCCGAACTTCGCAAGGCGTTAGCGGGCAGCGGTCCGAGGAATGCCGGGGCTGCGGTGAACTTCGCCCCCCCGGGGGCCAGAGACCCGGCACCTGAGTCCGGTCGTTCCGATGGCCTCACGCCCGAGGAGGAGCGGCGGGCCATTACCGACCTGGCGATGCAGCAGTTGACGGATCGACCGAACAGCGCGATTCGTCCCGCCAACACCATTCCCCTACCGGGCGGCGGCGGCCTCTCCCCGGAAGACATGCGGAACCGGGCGCTGGCCGACACGCTGGAAAAGCAGCGGCGCCTGGCGCGGGATCGACCCGTCCCCCCGCCGCCCGCCAACCGGGAGGCGCCGGCGACCGGGCAACGCACCTCGGGAGTCACCATCGCACCGCGCTTGACGGTTGCGCCGACCCTGACGGGCTCCCGTCCGCCCTTACCGGGCGAGGCCCCGGCGCGGGGCAACGGCCCGGTGCCTGCGCAGTTCTTGTCCCCTGCCCCGTCCGGGGCGCCGCCGTCACCGCTGCGCCAGGGCCCCGAGGCAGGGCGGCGCCCGCCTGCCCGGAGCGAGGCCGATGGGGACAGCCGATGGCGGTCGCTGGCCGAGTTGGCCGATATTTTGGCCGAGGAGGCGTATCCCGCTGACGCCCTCCCCGAGGTCGCCCGGTGGCTCGCCCGTGGTGTCGGCGCCACCGTAGCGGTCGTCCTGCTGGCCGACGACGCCGTCCACGTGGTCGAGGCGTGGCCGCAACGTCATCCGTTGGCCGAAGCTTTGGCCGCGTCGGTGAGCCGACCGGTCGACCGGCGTTCGACGATCTGGGAGGTGGTGGCCGAAAGCCGGCTGGTCGCCGGCGACGGCGGCCAGTCGATCGTCATGCCGGACGGTAAGGCGGGGCCGGAACTGGGGACCTGGTTGGTCGCCCCGCTGGCCGATCGGTCCCTGGTTTTCGGGGCCATCGTCGTCGCCCAGGACCGGGGTCAGGACTTCCCCGCCGACTTCGACACGCTGGTGGGCGACATCGGCCGGCGAATCGGCCGAGCCCTTCGCAACTGCGAGGAGGTCGTAAACAGCGCCGGGACGCCGGACGACCGCAACTTGCCGCCCGCCGTTCGCGACGGGCTGGGCGCGCTGGCGGTGGTTCTGGCGACCGTGGAGGACGTGCCGACCCCCGCCCTCGGTGCCGACGAGAACCGGCAGTTCCGGCTCATCGCCGGCCGAGCGGCCGAGCTACGGTCCCAGATCGGACGGTTCCTGGCCGGGCGGGCGGCGGGAGACGGATGAGGCCGGGAAAGGGATGACGGCGGTCGCACACCGCCGGCGGTGACATGAGCGGCCTGACCTTCGTGTGGGCCCACGACCTGCTCAGTTCGGTCGATCACGAAAACGTCGTCGGCGTCTTCGACTGGCGCTGCGCCGAGGACACGGCGCAGGTCGTGCGCTACGACGCCCGCGGTCACGGAAGCGGCATGGTGCAATATGTCGATCGCGCCTACCGCTGGTCGGCCCTGGTGGATGACATGCTGCGGATGGCCGGAGACGGGCCGTTCGTGGCGGGCGGTTGCGGCATGGGCGCGGCCACCGCCCTTCTGGCCGCGGCGTGCGCCCCCCGGCGATTGGCCGCGCTGGTGCTGGCGGCGCCCCCGGCGGGCTGGCAGTGGCGCGACGAGAAGGCGGCACAGTACGAGGAGCTGGCCCATGCCGTTGCCCTGAAGGGAGCCGTCACCCTGGCCGAGCGATGGCCGGTGGTCGGACAGCCGGAGTTCCTCCTCGATGGATTCTCCGGGCCCGCCGAGCTGATCACCCGCCACCTCTTCGCCATGGACCCCCGCGCCCTGCCGTACATCCTGCGAGGCGCGGCCGCCTCGGACCTTCCGGACCAGGACCAGGTGCATGAGATCATCGTTCCCACGCTGATCCTCTCCTGGACCGGTGACGCCGGTCATCCGGTGCCCGTGGCCCAGGAACTGTCCTCGTTGATGATCCAGAACGAGTTACATCTGGCCGACAGCCGGGATGACCTCGCGAAGTGGCCGGCGCTCGTGCGCGATTTTCTGGCCGGGGTGTGAACCCGGCCGAGGGCGGCGGTGTCTACAGGACGGCGGTGTCTACAGGACGGGCGACTGGCGTAACTGGGCCATCTCGTCGTTGAAGCTCTCGCCCATCTCACGGATGAAGGCCAGCGTCTCCGCCGCCTCCTCTTCGTCCATCTTGCTCATGGCGAATCCGACGTGCACCAGAACCCAGTCGCCGACCTCCAGCCCGTGCGCTTCGCTGTCGACGAGCAAGCCGATGTGGATGGCGCGGCGGACGCCGTTGACGTCAACGATCGCCTTGTGTTCTGCCACATCCGCCAAATCGACGATCTGGCCAGGGATTCCCAGGCACATTCCGACTCACCTCCGGTCCGGTAAATGCATTCTACATCTACATGGCGTCTTTATCCGCGGCGATCTACCCATTTCCTGCCGCTCCGGTCCCGGGCCGCAGCCGGTCGAGAGCCGCGCCGGCGTTAGAGCGCGGCGGGAACGCGTTCTTCCAGCAGCGAATCAACCAGCTGCCGTACCCCGTCGACCGCCGGATCCTCGGGCGCGAAGTCGAGGAGCGGGACGCCGGCCCGGTCGCCGTCGAGAGCGGCCTCGCTCCACGGCAGCTGGCCCAGCAGGGTCAGTTGGTGGCGGGTGCAGAACTCGGCGATGGCATCTGCGTCGTCGGGCCGCCGCAGCTTGTTGGCGACCACGCCGACCAGCGGGATCGGCAGTTCGGAGGCCAGCTCGGCCATCCGGCGCGCCGTCTCGTAGGAGCGAAAATAGGGCTCGACGACGAGGAGCAGGATGTCGACGTGGCGGGTCGTGCCCCGGCTGAGGTGTTCGGGAGAGGCCTCGAGGTCGAGCACGACGACCGTGTCCTGCTCGCCCCGGGCGTCGGCCAGCAGGGCGCTCACGGTGGCATGCGCCGAGCACAGGCAGCCCTCGTCGGCGTGGGCCGGCATGGCCATCAGCATCACCGTCGCCCCGTCGGCGACTTCGAGCCCGTGGCGACCGACCACCGTCGTCACCGGCTCAACCAGGCCGGGACCGTCGAGACGGCGGGACACGAGGGAGGTGGGGAGCGGGGACAGCTGGGCGGCCTGCTCGCGGCTGGCACCGAGGGCGACGGCGACGTTGGGATTGCTGTCGCCGTCGACGACGAGCACCCGGAGGCCTCGGCGGGCCAGCAGTCGGGCCATTGTCGACGAGAGTGTCGTCTTGCCGGCGCCGCCCTTGCCGGCGACGGCGATTCGAAGACCGTTCATTGCGGTATGCCGGCCGCGATGCGGCTGGCGGTCTGGTCGTAGCGCTGCAGGTACAGGCTCAGGTACCGATGGCTCTCGCGCAGGGCTCCGGCCCAGGCGTGCAGCCACTCGACGCCGTCCTCGGTGAGCCGGTAGGTGCGCCGCGCCGGGCCGGCGCTGGAATGCTCCCACCACGACTGGACGAGACCGTCCTGCTCCATGACCCGCAACGCCCGGTACAGGCCGCCGGGATCGACATTGGCCAGGCCGACCTGGGAGATCTGCTCATGGAGGTCGTAACCATGGGCGGGCTGCTCGCCGATGAGCAGGAGCAGGCAGGCCCGCAAGTAGTTGCGAGGCAAGCCGCCTTGAGGCTCCTCGACGGATCGCTTGTCTTTGCCAGCCACTGGGTTCTCCTGATCTCTAGCCATCAATGGTCGTGATCGTGCTGATGGTCGAGCCCGGCCCGTTCGCGGGCGCAGGCGTCGGCCTCCTCGGGGGAGCTGTGGCACCAGCAGTCGGCGCTGCACTCGCCGTGCGCCGACTTGGTCAGCTCGGCGAAGGACGACACGAACTCCAGCGCCCCTTCCTTGGCGCCGACCTCGGAAAGGGTGTAGCGACCGCCGAACTCGATGACGTAGCCCTCCTGGACCAAGCGATCGAGGTACTGGATGCCGACCTCGGCATCGACGCCCAGGAAGCGCTCCAGCAGGTGGGCATCGATCAGGTCGCCGAACCCCTCGCCCCGAAGCCAGTACATTACCTGGAGGATCTCGCTGCGCCAGTACAGAGCGCGAAGTGCCTCGGACTTGGGCTGGTGCACCGTCATATCATCCATCGCAGTCCTCTCCGACGTAAGGCTAGGGAGATCGGTCGATCTTTCGATCTCGGGCCAGCGAACGAACGCCAGCTACGTGTTAGAATACACCTAGTTGCAGCCGGAATGGGAGGGTGCTTGATGGTCACAAGGTCCGATTGGCGAGCGAGTGGTCCGGCAGGAACGCCGGTACGGGAACGGCCGGGAGCCGATCCCGAGTACTACGCGCCCGGCCAGGTATCCGGTCATGAGGGTTCGGTGGCGCGGTGGTTGGATCCGTATGATCCGATGGCGCCGATTGCGATTCGGTCTCGGGCGGTGGAGCCGAATCGGGATAGTTTGCGGTTGGGGCCGTTGGAGAAGATTTATTTGATTTGG
>DATARN010000173.1:0-15066 GCA_036264135.1 Acidimicrobiales bacterium | reverse complement strand
CCCGATCTCCCGCTCCCATGGCGATCCCAGCCTGGTCACCCTGGGCCCTGACCATGCCCTCTGGTTCACGGAGCCGGGAGTCAATGCGATCGGCCGGGTCACCACCGCCGGTGCCATGTCGGAGTACCTGCTGCCGAGCGCGTAAGCCGCTCCAGTGCCCGGTACGACCGTGATCGGGTCTACGGTCCGGAGGCCGCGTAGGTGCACGCTGCACCAGGTTGCGCATCTAGTCTGCCCATCGTGCTGCGCTGGAACAGTTTCGACGGGCCGTTGTTGCGCTCGCTGGTCGTTAGCCAACATTGAGGCGCCCCGGCCTTTTCTGGACAGGTTTGCTGACCGTAACCGGACTCCTGGCCGGCTGCAGCACGTCGCCTCCGACGCTGGGCGCGGCCGTAGGCTGCAACGCGCAAGGCGCAACGGCCACCGCGGCGACGACGGACTACAGCTTGGTGCTTGACGTCGGACCGCTGGCACCAATGTTCTCGCCGGGTCAGGTACCGAGCAACGTGCCGCCAAACGCCGAAGTCATGCTCAACGGCTCCATGACTGGGGTCTCCGGCCCGGACGCACAGCACCTCGAAGTCCACATCTGCAACCGGAGGACCGGGGAGGTGGTGGCCGCCGCCGATCCCACCATCACGCTGACCGACACCACTGCAGGGACGACGGTTCCGGTCGGGGTAGCGACGATGGAGGGAGTCGGCGCCGGCCAGTCCGACCTGCACTACGGCAACAACGTGCTGGCCCCTGTCGGGCACTCACTGGTCGCCAACGTCACGGTTCACGGTGAATCGGCGACGCTCCGTTTTGTCCGCGGCTCCGAAGCGCCGGCCTCTTCAGTCCCGTCCACCTCCGTGCCTCTCGGGACGGACAGCATGTCGCACTGAGGTCAGTTGGTGCGGGGCGAAAAGTCCCCCCCGAGCAGGTCTCCCGGCTTCTTGGCGTCGGCGGCTGCCGCGGCCGAACTCGGCCCGGTTCCTTCAGCGGTACGACCCTCCTCATCGGGGGCGACCACGACGACGCTCTCATTGCCCTTGCCGTCGAAGATCGAGAACTCGGGATGGTCGGCGCCCTCGGACGTGAGGGGTGCTCGGTGACCTTCGCCCGGCGCGGCCCGGCGCTGGGGGTGGTCAAGGTCGCCGATCTCGGCTTGCTGGTTGCCCGGCTTCTTGATGTCTTCGTTGGTCATGTTGCCAACCTCCTTCAGGTCGCCTTGGGGAGCGCCGTATCGCACTCCTCATCCAGTCGCTGTGCCGACGGACCACGTAATTCGTCTCCGCGCCGGGAAGGAGACAAACATGACCACCGGCCTGCTCTCCGACCCCTGACGGCGCGGCGTCTGAAGTTCTTCGGTTACCCGACCGGCAGCGCTGACGGCAAGCTAGAGTCGTACTGTCCCTAGCGCGGCCCCTTGGGGGCGGCCCGTGGCACACCTCGAAAGGATCCCGTATGAAGCTCGGTGTAGTGGGCAAGGGGGGCGTCGGGAAGACGACCACGTCGGCACTTCTCGCCCAGGCGTATGTAGATCGGGGCCAACGAGTCGTCGCCATCGACACCGACTCGAACCCCAATCTCGGCATCTCGTTGGGCTTGACCCTCGACGAAGCCGAGGCGGTTCCGGTCATCCCGCGCTCCCTGGTCATGGGTACGCAGTCGGGAATGTCACCCGAGGAACTGATGCGGGAGTACGGAAGGCAGACCCCCGTCGGGGTGCGGCTGCTCTCCGCCATGCGCGTCAGCCAGGCAGGCGCCGGCTGAACGTGTAGCAGCCATGCTGCCGTGCGCAGCATTCTTGGAGCCGCCATCGAGGACGAGGCCGACGTCACCATCGTCGACATGGAAGCCGGATTGGAGCACCTGAGCCGCTCAGGTGGGACGCTGGCGTACGCCGATGTCTTGCTGGCCATCATGGAGCCGACGCGCAAGTCGATCATCACCGCCGCTCGCACTATGGCCCTGGCCGAGGAACTCGGCATCCCTCGGACGTTTGGCCTCGGCAACAAGGCCCGTCTCCCCGAGGACCGTCAGTTCTATGAGGACGTGTGCGGGGAGTACGGCGTGCCCTTGGCCGGCGTCATCCCGCACGACCAAGGGGTCGTCAACGCCGACCGGTCCGGCACCAGCCTGGGCGCCGGTCAAGGCAACGCGGTGCGAGCGGAAATCCAGAAGGTGCTCGAGTTTCTCGACGCCGTCCCAGTGGGGTAGGAGTCGGACACCGCCGTCCACGCCCTGGGCCACGCCTTAGGTGTAGCCGGGGCGATGACCTGGGAGATCCTGTGGGCCCTCATCTTGGGCTTCGCCCTCTCGGCGGTGGTGCAGTCGGTGGTGTCCCGGGCCGAGGTGGAGCGCCTCATGCCCGACGACTCGCCCCGTAGCCTCATCGTCGCCGCCGGCCTCGGCGTCGCCAGTTCATCGTGCTCGTACGCCGCCGTCGCCCTGGCCCGCACCCTGTTCCGCAAGGGCGCCCACTTCACTGCCGCCATGGCCTTCGAGATCGCATCGACCAACCTGGTCGTCGAGCTTGGCGTGATCATGGCGCTGTTGCTGGGCTGGCAGTTCACCCTGGCGGAGTTCGTCGGTGGCCCGCTCATGATCGTGCTGATCGCCGTGCTGTTCCGGCTCTTCCTCCGCCAACGCCTCCTCGACGAGGCTCGGGCCCAGGCCGACAAGGGCCTGGCCGGGTCAATGGAGGGTCACGCCGCCATGGACATGTCGGCGCCCGAACGCGGGTCGCTGGGGCAGCGCATCGCGTCGGCGGCCGGGTTCACCGCAATCGCCCAAAACTTCGTCATGGAATGGGCCTCCGTCATCCGCGACATCGCCATTGGATTGTTCCTGGCCGGCGCCATCGACGCCTGGGTGCCGAAAAGCTTCTTCCGCCACTTCTTCATCACCAGCCACCCGCTGCTGGCCAAGGTGTGGGGGCCGCTTGTCGCCCCGCTCGTCTCGGTGGTCAGCTTTGTGTGCTCCATCGGCAACGTCCCGCTGGCGGCGGTGCTGTGGAACAGCGGGATCAGCTTCGGCGGTGTCGTCAGCTTCGTCTTCGCCGACCTCATCATCCTGCCAATCCTGGTCATCTACCGGAAGTACTACGGGGCCAAGATGGCGGCGTTCATCTTTGCCACCTTCTACGCCACCATGGTGGCCGCCGGCTATGCCGTCGAGATCATCTTCGGTCTCCTCGGCTTGGTGCCCACCACCCGCAACGCCAAGGTGCTCGACGCCGCCATCACCTTCAACTACACCAGCGTCTTGAACGTGGTGTTCCTCGTTGTTGCCGCCGCCCTCGTCGTCCGCTTCATCCGCACCGGCAGCTTGCCGATGCTCAGGCTGATGGGCGGCGGACCGCCGTCGCCGTCAGCGCCACCCGGTCCCGAACGCCAGCATTAGGGGGAGGCGATGTGAAAGCCGTGCCACCCTCCCCGGAACAGGCCTGGGGACGCCGGTTCCTCGGTGCGGCGCTGGTAATGGTCGTCGCCGGGGTGCTGGCATCGGGTGGCCAGCAGTTGCACCTCGGCACCTGGTTCTTCGCCCTGCCCCTGGGCCGTGCCGTGCTGTGGACGGTGGCGTTGATCTGGCTGCTTCTGGGCGCCGCCTTGCGATTTGGCCATCGCGGACTGCTCCTGATCGCGGCGGTGGGGTTCGTATTGCTGATCCCCCTGTACCTCGCGGCCCAGCCGAGTTCCTGGTTCGACCCCGGTTACCAAACCCGCTGCCCGACCTTCAGCCATGGCTTCTCTCCCGACGAAGGCTGTTACGACCTCCGGCAACGGCGGGACACCATGATCACCATCATTGCCGTGCCGACGGTTGTCGCCTTCGCCGCCGGCATCACCCTTGGTGCAGTTCGGGAGCGCCGGCGGGTGCTCGACGAGACTTAGGTCGCCGCCTGCGAGCCCCCCGCGATGCTCCGCACGACCATGTCGGTCGTGGCGCAGGTCGTCATGCCGAAGTCGGTTGCCATGCGGTCGAACTGGGCGAAGGACGTGTCGCCGAGCGAGGCGATGAGGGCCTTGTCCGCCTCCCACTTGTCGGTCGCGTCCTCGAGCGCTGACAAGGTGGCGTGCGGGTTGGTGTCGCTCGTCGGCCTCAAGGCGGTCAGTTGGCTGTACTCGCTTTGGAGAGCGGGCAGGACGACCGTCGAGGCGAAGGTCTGCACCAGCGCGGGATCCTGGCTGGCCGCCTGGTTCGGGTCGGTGAACGCGGTCGCCGCCCCGTTCTTGATCCGCTGATTGGTCTGGGCGCAGATGGCATTGGCCTTGGCCACATACGCCGGCCGCGGGAGCTGGGGCCCGGAGGTCTTGGTGCTCCCGCCACCACACGCCGAAAGGGCCGCCAGTGCGATCACTAACGCCACAACCCTCGTAACCCAACGATCCCTGTCACCGTTTCTCACGGTGGCAGACATTAACATCTATGTGCGGCGCTGCGCCTGCTGGTTGAGAACACCTACCGAATACACTTACCGCCAGCCGACGAAGCGGTAGATGAAGCAACTCACGTAGATGTTCGTGCCCTGCTAGGTGTTCGAGGATTGGTCGAACGCCGCGGAGGGTACGTATCCGGACAACTGTCAGCGACATGGAGGTCGAATGCCGGATCCGGTGATGCAACTGATCGAGGAACACAATCGGCTACGCCGGCTGTTCAAGCAGGTTCCCCGGGTGGGGGGCCATCAGTCGGCGGAGCAGCGGGCGAACGCCATCTGTGACCTGCTGACCATCCACAGCCGCCTCGAGGAGGCGATTGTGTATCCCGCCGTTCGAGAGTTCGACGAAGGCATGGCCACCGAGGCCGAATCGGCCCACGAGCGGATCGATGAACTCGTGGAGAAGATCCGAACGGCGGAGTACGCCGACAACGGCGAGGTCAAGCGGGACATCGAGGTGCTGGAACAGGAGTTTGAGAACCACGCCCGCTGGGAGGAGGACGAGCTCCTACCCCGGGTGAGCGGACTCGATCGGGACAAGGTGGACGAGTTGGGGAGGGAGCTCTACGAGAAGAACCAGGAGCTCCTCCGAGAGTTCCCTGGTGCGCTCGACATCTCCGCCGAGACGGAGGGCTTTATCGCCTCCCCCCGTATCTGATACTGGGCTACGGGGCCGCCGGCTGCCGGTTCGGTAGCTGGCGGAAGAACTGCCAGAACACGGTGGTCGCATCGAGGGCGCCGTCGGCTGGGCCGAGGCCCGGGGCGAACCATACGTGGCCGCCTCCTTGGACGCTGACCAGCTCGACCGATGTCCCGCCGGCACAGCCGGTCCATGTCACAGTGGTGACCGGGCCGGTGGTCGCGGGCGTCGAGGGGGTGGTGCACCCGTCAAGCGTGGCCCATCGCGCCGTCATTTCTTGCGTCGACGGCAGGACCAACGAACTCTGTACCGCAGTGTTCGTTGGTCCGCCGGCGTACGGCACCTCAGGGTCGGCGGTGCCGTGCAGTTCGATGACGGATAGGGGCCGGGACGGATGGCAGTCGGCGAGCACCATGCTGCCGGCGACGGAGCCCACCGCGGTCACTCGGTCGGCGTTTTCACACGCGAACCGGTAGGCCATCATGGCCCCGTTCGAGACGCCGGTGAAGAACACCCGGTTCCGATCGACCGGGTAGTCAGCCTCGACGTGGTCGAGGACCTGATTCAGGAACCCCACGTCGTCCACCATGCGGCCCGGCGCCGTGCCGCAGCAGAAGCCGGCATTCCACTCGCCGCGAGTCCCCTGCGGGTACGCGACGATGAAATTGCCTGCCGCGGCCGCTTGGTCGAACATGGTGGTGGCCACGGCGTCGTTAATGGTCGCCGCCCCACCGTGGAGCACCACGACGAGTGCCGAGGGGGGTCGCGGGCCGGTCGTCGGCGGGGCGTAGACGCGGTACGTGCGTAGTACACCGGCGTAGGTGAACCGAGTCTGCTGGACCGCCGGGCGAAGGGGCGAAAGCGACGACCCTCCCCCCTGGCTGCAGGCCAGCGTCATCACGGCGAGGCAAGCAACGGCGACGGACGTCGCGGGGTGACGTGCTTTTCCCCGCCTTGCGGGCCGCCGCGTGGCCCCCGAGACGCTCACGAGGGCATTGCCCCCCAGGCGTTCACGAAAACGGAATCGCCGCGTTGTGCCCGGATGGCTCGTACTGGATCACCCGCCGGACCTGGCCGGCTCGCTCGGGGGAGTGGAGGCGGGCGATCAAATGGAGCGCCATGTCGATGCCGGCGGATACCCCTGCGGCGGTAATGATCGCCCCGGTGTCGACATACCGGTCGTCGGCGCGAACCTCGATGTCTTTGCCCAGACCGGCCAGGTCGGCCAGGGAGCCCCAATGGGTGGTCGCCGGAAGGCCGTCAAGTAGGCCGGCGTCGGCGAATACCAGCGATCCGGTGCACACCGACGCCATCACCGGTACCGACGCCGCCAGCGTCCGCATACGCGTCCGGACGCGTTCATCGCCCAACTGCTTGAGTGTCCCGATACCGCCCGGGTACACCACCACGTCGATTCGCCCGGCGTCGTCCCAGCTGTGGTCAGCCGCGACGCCCAGGCCGTTGGCGCAGCGGACAATGCCGGGCTGGTCGGCCACGGTGAAGACGTCGACGCCGTCCTGCGGCCAGAGGCGGCCCCATGCCGCCAGCACTTCCCACGGCCCGGCCCAATCGAGTTCTTCGGCACCGTCGAACAGGGCGATGGCGATCCGAATACGCGCCTCATCCTCCATGCGGTCCTCCTTCTCCGCGAACAGCGTAGGCCGCGGCCTTATATCAGCCGGCGGGCCGCCACGAGATGATGGCCGCGGGGACGTAACGCAAGGGCGGACCGAGGGCCCCGGATCTCGGAACGAGCCACGACCCGAGCAGCGCCTCCAGCTCCCGGGTGATTCCCCGCCCGGCGGGGAGATAGAGATAGTCCCGGTACTCTTTGGCCGCCTCGGCGACGGAGGCGAAACGGGTGCGGTTCGCCACCTCCACCACCTCCACCGCCGGCCGGAGGCCCAGCTCCTGTAGGACGGCAACCGCGTCGAGGTGGCTGGGTCCGGGCTGGCGGGGCGCGCCGTGGAAATGCCGCCAGAGGGGATCGACCACCGCGTCCATCGAAAATGCTCCCAGATAGAGAAAAGCGTGGCGCCGGGCGGCTGCGCTCAGCTTGCCCACGAATCCGGGCGCGTCGGCGCCGAGGGGAAGGACATACGACGAGAAGGCGATGTCGGCGGACTCCATCTCGACCTCCTCCCACCGGCCCTCCACCACCTGGACGTTGGCGACTCCGAGCCGGCGGGCCTCGTCGCGGAGAATGGCCAACATGTGGGGGCTCGGGTCGACGGCGGTCACCGAGCGGACCCGCGGCGCCAGGTTGAGGGCGAGCCGCCCCGTCCCCGCACCGACATCGATCACCGTCGTCTGGTTGCCCGACGCCCGCCGCAGCCGGCGCAGGAACGGGTCGCGTGCCGCCACCTCGGTCGGTAGCCGGGAGTGGTACCACCGGGCCCGGGATTTCCAGAATGCCGCCCCGATGGCCCCGCCGCCGGGCCGAAGCCGCTCCATCTCCCCCAACCGCGCCTCGACCAGCCGGCGCCACCGGGCGGCGGCGGTCTCTCCGGCGCCGCCTGTCACCGCCGGCGTGGCCGGCATCGCCCGAAGGCGAAGGCTAGGACCGGACCATCCCGTCGGCGAGAAGATCGGAGAGGGCGGCCACGGCGACCATGGCGGGCGACTTGGGGTCGGTATCCAGGGCGGCCACGCCGAGGTGGTCCGAGGCCTCGATGGCGGGATCCTCGGGGACGATGAAGATGGGGATGTCCATCTCGTCGAACAGACGGTGGACCTCGGCGTCGTCGACGGTGCGGTTGGCCACCAGCACGATCCGGGTGACACCCATTTCCGCCGCCAGCCGGCAGGCCCGCCGGGCGATCTCGACCGACTTGGTACTGCCCTCGGTGACGGCGAGCACGACGTCGTCGGCACCGGGGTGGGCCCAGATCAGGTCGTTCAGTCCCGCCTCCAGGTCGGCCAGCACCACCCGGTCATCGGCCGGAAGGTCGCCAAAGAACTGCCGGGTGGTGTTGTGGGAGCCGCAGCACAGGCAGGCGTCGCTCGGGCGTTCGATCTTGCCGGTCGCCACCAACCTGACGCCGTCCGGGGCGTCCACGCCGTAGCGGGCCAGCAGGTCTTCGGCGGCCGGCTGCGGGTCGTTGTGGGTGTGGCCGCTTTCCAGCAAGGAGTTCAGGATGGGGCGCATCACTTCCACCTGCTCGCGCGGCACGCCGAGGGCGATGCCGAGATTGGGGTTCGGGTCGGCGTCGACGGCGACCACCTCGAGTCCCCGCCGGGCCAGCTGTCGGGCCAACGCGCCCGAAATCGTGCTCTTCCCCGATCCGCCCTTGCCGGTGACTGCGATCTTCATACCTTTACCTCCTGGGATGTGGTGAGCAGGTGATCCGCCAACCGGCCGACCGCGTCGATCACGGGCGAGTCGGGGCAACTGTCGACGGGGGACGAGCCGTGCCGCTCGGCCTCCGCCACCGCGGCATCGAACGGGATGCGAACGTCCGCTTCCAGACCGGGGTGGTCCGCCTCGTCGCGGAAGCGGTTGGCCACGATGACCGTCCGCCGGTCCCCGACCATGGGGAGCAGGCGCCGGGCGGTCAACGCCGATTGCCACGACGGCCCGACGACGACGAGAACCGTGTCGGCGAATGCGTGGTAGCCCTCGAAGGGGGTGGTGGGACCGGCCTCGAGGTCGGCGATCACGTCCCAGGACGGGTCGCCGAAGCGCAGGAGGATCTGGGTCAGGGCCACGACCGACTGCTTGGCGTCGATCTTGTCGGCACTACCGATCTTGCCCAGTCCGAGGTAGTGGACACCATCGGCCGTGATGGTGGCGTAGCGTCGCACCGCCTCGACGGCGGTCACTCCAGCCGCCAAGCGCCATCCGTAGTTGGAACCGGCGTTCTCTTCCACCGCCGCGCTGGGCAGGGCGAAGTCGCCCGTTCCGAGGCCTAGGCTGATCGCTAGGCCGGGGTTGGTGTCGAGGTCGGCCGCGAACACCGTGCGTCCCCGCCGGGCCAGAACCCGGGCGAGGGTACTGGCGAGCACGGTTTTACCCACGCCCCCTTTCCCGATGAGGGCCACCCGGAGACCTAAGTGGCCTCGTTCCGTGGCCACCACGCCGGGGTCGTACTCGCCCAGCTCGGCACCTGACCGCTCGTAGCAGCGGGCGAGGGATGCGTCATAGGCGGCGATTTCCGCACCGACCCGGGCGGCGGAAGCCACCGCCAGCGCCGGTTCGAGATGCTGGCGAAAACTGCGGGCCTGGCGCCGTACGGCCAGCCAGCCCAGCGGGTCCTGGGCCCGGAGGACAAGATCGTCCATGACCGCCGTTTCCCGAGCCATCATCTCCAGGATCGCGTCGTCACGAGCGGTGAGATCGGGAGTCACTGTCGGGCGACTCTAGTGAACAATGTCGGTGTGGTGACGGCGCTGAGTGTCCTCGACCAATCGCCGGTGATCGCCGGCTCGACGGCGGCTGCCGCCCTCCGAGCGAGTGTCGACCTCGCCGGCCACGCCGAGCGGCTGGGGTACCGAAGGTACTGGGTGGCCGAACATCACGACACCGCGGCGCTCGCCGGGTCAGCCCCCGAGGTGCTGACCGCCGGCGTGGCGGCGCGGACCGACACCATCCGGGTAGGCGCCGGCGGGATCCTGCTTTCGCACTACCCGGCGTTGAAGGTGGCCGAGACGTTCCGGGTGCTGCACGCCCTCTTCCCCGGACGCATCGACTTAGGCCTCGGCCGCGCCGACGCCGGCGGACCGATCGTCGTCTCGGCGCTCGCCGGCGCGGGCTACGCGGCCGACGAAGACGCGTACCGGCAGAGGGTCGTGTCACTCCTTGACCTGCTCGACGACGGCGGCCACTCGGACCGCGTTCGGGCCGCCCCGTTGGGTGTCGGGCCGCCCGAGGTCTGGGTGCTCGGGTCGAGCGCCGTGGGGGCCGGTTTGGCCGCTCAGCTGGGCCTGCGGTTCTCCTTCGCCCATTTCGTGTCGCCGGCCTTCGCCGCCCAGATCGTCGCCGGCTACCGCGCCCAGTTTCGGCCGTCTCGGCACTGTTCGACGCCCCAGGCCAGCCTGGCGGTTTCCGTGATCTGCGCCGACACCGAGGCCGAAGCGGCCAGGTTGGCGCGCAGCGACGACCTGTGGCACCTGACCAGCGCACGACATGACCGAGAGCCGCTCATGACGACCGACGAGGCCGCGACCTTCCGTCCGACCGACATCGAGGAGCAGCTGCTGGTCCAGCAGAAGGGCCGGCGTATCGTCGGCGCGGTGGAAGACGTGCACGGCGCGCTCGATGGCCTGGCCACGGCATGCGGTGTTGACGAGCTGGTAGTGCGAACGGTCTGCCCGGACCCGGCGGCCCGGATCCACTCGTATGAGCTGCTGGCCGGCGCCTTCGGGATCGTGCCGGCATGAAGCCACCGCACGTGGTCGGCGTCTTCGCGGGAAGCACGGCGTCCTTTCCGGCGCCTCCACGTCAGGCGCGGGGAACATCGGGGATGGAAAAGGGGGCCGTCGCTGGTCCGGTCGCGGTCGCCCTCGCCGGGCTGGATGGCGACGAGAACGCCGAACGCCCGGCCGACGATCGGGAACAGGCCATCTGCGCCTATCCCGGCGAGCACTACGAGTGGTGGCGAACCAATTTCTCGTCCCCGCGGGCCCATTTCCGCCCGGGGGCCTTCGGCGAAAACCTGTGCCTGGCTGGCCTCACCGAGACGGACGTCTGTATCGGGGACGTCTACCGCGTCGGTACGGTTGAGCTGGCGGTCACCAAGCCGCGGGGGCCGTGCTGGAAGGTCGCCGTACGCCACGGCATTCCCGAGCTGGCGTCGATCATGCGGCAAACGCTGCGCACCGGCTGGTACCTGGCCGTGCTGCAAGGGGGAGTGCTGCAGGCCGGCGACGAGCTCGAGCTGGTCAACCGCGGCTCGCCGGCGGTGACGGTCCACGTCGCCGCCGAGGCGATGTACCTGCGTCGCGATGACCTGGACCTGGCCCGCCACGTCCTCGCCGGCCGTGGACTGGCCGGCAACTGGCGCCGGGTTCTCGAAGCCAGAGTGGCCGGTCACCCCGAACCGCCGCTGTGAGCTGACCCGTCGACCACAGAGGTGCGATCGGCACTTCTCCCGGTCCGCTCAGTGGCCTAACATGTACATGCAATCTACATCTAGATGACCGCGACAGACCTTTGCGGGAGATCGCGCGACCCTCACTTCAACTGAACCAGGGCGAGGAGGCAACGAAGTGCCGTTTTCCCAGGACCGCCTCACTTCTGTCGCAACCGCGGTGCAGGAGATGGAGATCACCGCCGTCACCGAAGCGCTGATCGATGCGGTCACCTTGGCGGTCGTCGCCACCGCGTGTCACGAGGTTGTCGACGGCGTCGGCCTGGTGGTCGGAGCGCTGGCCCGACGCGTCGATATCGATCCGTCCCCGGTGCTCGAGATCCTCAGCCGACTCCACGTTGATGTGGATCCCGGCGGCGACCTCACGAGCGCGCTGCCGGCCTTGGAATCGGGCGTGGCCGGCAGATGGCTGGCTCGGGCGGCCGAGGAATTCGCGCAGGCGACCACGGAGCTTGCCTCCCCCGAATGCGAAGCCTGCGTGGCGGCCTTGAACTCCTCACCTCGAAGTGTCTTCGGCCGCCGGGCGGCCTTCGGCCCCGCCCTCGCCGTCGCCGCCGATCGGATCGCCTACTTGAACATCGCGGTACAGCACGCCACGGCCAATAAAGCCGACCCGGAGGAGTCGCTGTCGGCTCTGCGCGACGCCCAGATCGCCGCCCTGGAGACACGAGCGGCCGTCGCCGAGCTGGTTGCCGCCGCCGAGTTCGCCGAGATCGACTGGGCGGTCATTGACATCGTCGAGTGATGGACAGCCGCCACCGGGGCACCTCGGCCGAACCGGGGTGCTGGAGATGCGCGTTACGCCGGCGGCATGTGAGGTGGCCGCCGTCCGGCGCATGGTGCGCGACTGGCTGAACGACGTTGCCGTCGCCGCGTCGGAGGCAGACGACGTCGTCCTGATCGTGTCGGAGTTGGTTGCCAACGGGGTCATCCACGCCGGCGGCTTCGACATCACCGTCAGCGCCTGGCGACGCGAGGGCCAGGTCTTCGTCGAGGTCATCACCCTGTCGGGCGTGACCCCCCGCTCACCTCAGGCCGCGGAGAGCGGGGATCTGGCCGAAGGCGGCCGGGGGCTGGCAATCGTGGCTCGGCTGGCCCGCGATGTTCGCTTGTGCGTCGACGCCACCCAGTGGGTGGTGACCTGCACCATCCCGCTGCCCGTCAATCCTGGCGTCGCGGTTCAGTAACGACGAGGAAGTTACCCCGTGGCGGCCTGTGGCGCGCCGTCAGATTCGCTGAGTTCCCGATAGCGGGCCAGCATCTGCCCCAGCGCGAAACGCTGGTGCACGAGTACCGCGGTGGCGTCGGCCAGGAACTCGTCGCCTGCCTCGGTGATGGTGTACACCCGCCGCGGTGGGCCGCCGAGCTCGCTGAGATCCCAGACCGACGTGACCAGGCCACGGCTTTCCATGTCCCGCAGCACGCGGTACAGGCTCTGACCGAGGTGGGCATCGACGCCGAGGCTGCTCAGGCGGTCGCCCAGCTCGTAGCCGTGGCACGGCTGCTCCTTCAACAGGACGAGGACCGCGTAGAGGCGTGCCACATCGGGGCGTGAAGCCGACAGCCGGGCGACGTCGCGGACGTCAGCAGCCTCGGCTAGCTCGCGACGGGGACCGACTGCCGCGTGATCGGGATTCGCAGCCACCGGAGCGCGATCAGGCGTTTTCGAGTTCGGCGAGTTGCCTATCGATGGCGTCTCGTTGTGAGCGCAGCCGCGAGATCTCGTCCTGCGCGGATGTCGGTTGGGGGCCACAGCAGCCGCAGGTGCATGGCTCGGTGGTTGCCTCGATCTCGGTGGTTGCCTCGACGCCGGTCGTTGTCGCGCTGCCGCAACCGCATGTTCCTTGGCTGGTCGTCATCGTTTGCTTCCCTTCTGTGTGTCGCTGTTGGTGCATCAGTGATGTTCAGTGGTGGCCCGTGACACGAGTACCGGGCGCCGGGCGGGGACAACCGTCGATCGTGGTTGGAGGCGGCCAATCCGCAGGCCCGTCGTGCCGCAGCCGGGGCCGCAGGTGGATCCGTCATCGTCCCGTAGCGGTTCCTCTTGGTCGAGCATGGCCCGGATGTCGGTGCGCAGACGGCTCAGGGAGGTCATCTCCTCGTCGAGCTGGGTGAGGCGGTCCTGGAGGAGCCGGCGGGTCCCGCCGCAGGGACACAAGCCGCGCTCCTTTATGGCGAGCAAGCCGGCGATGTCGGCCAGGCGTAGCCCGAAGCGCTGCGCCTGCTTGATGAACCGGACCCGCTCGATGGCGTCCGGCCCGTACTGACGGTACCCCGCGGCGGTGCGCGGCGGCGGCGGCAACAGGCCGATGCGCTCGTAGTAGCGCAGGGTGTCGGGCGACGCGTCGACCTCCCCCGCCAGCTCAGAAACTGTAAGACCGTTCACCGCTACCACCGTAAGCCTTGGAGTCGACTCCAAGGTCAAGAGATTTCTCCACTGGATGACGGCGCCATCTACATGTATCGTACACCTAGCGATCAGGGGAGGGAGCTTGGGAGCCTCGGCGGGCAGTGGCGGGGAACGAGATCGCCCGGACGGTCATGGACGCGCGGACTGGGCGGCTTACCCTTGGCGCTGCTGCTCATAGTCGCCGGGACGGCGACCCTTGCGGTGGTGGCGTACACCGTGATGGTCACCGTGCGGGTGATGCGCGACCGGCGACGTACTTGGACGACACGGACACCAGGGAGGTCCGTGTCCGGCACCGATGGTCCCGACCCGGTCGGAGAGGCCGAGCCGTGGCAACCTTCCGACGACGAAGCGGCAGCCGATTTTGTCCAGATGTGGTTGGACACCCAGTGGGATCAGCGATTCGGTTGAGGGCTTCGTGCTCCCGCCTCGGGCGGATACCGCAGGATCATGGCGTCGAGGGCGTCGCGGTACTCGACGAGTGCCGGCGTCACCCGGCGCAGATAGTCGTGACCGACATCCGTTGTCGTGTACCTCGGTGTGAGCGAAGCACCGGGCGACCGGGCGCAGCGAATGAGTCCTTCAAGTTCCATGACCCGTAGCACGTAGCGAAGTTTGCTGGTCGTCGAATGGCCGAATCCGAGGTCGGCAAGATTGAGCGTCAACTCGTCGGCGGTGCTTCCGTCGAGGCCCATCAGAACCAGTATGGCGGCGCGCTGGTAGGCGAAACCGGGTGCCACCAGACAAGGTGGCCGAGGCCGGGGAACCCGGCACACCCCGGGGCGGCGTTGGCCGCCGACAGAGACCATCTATCTGGTGTACCACATGTAGAGGCGCGGATGCTCTACCGATCGTCCGAGTCCACTGCGGGGCGGCGGGCGGCCAGGAAGTCATTGATCGAGGTGCGCAACTCCGTCATCCCGTCGGCGATGTCGTGGTAGTGGCGGGCCCGCTCGCCCTGGAGAACGACCGGTGGCCGTCCGGCGATGGCGTCCAGGACGACGGCGATCGCGACCAGGTGATCGACGGCAGTGAGGGCCTGGGGCGAGGCTTCTGCCGCCGGCTTCACCTCGGCCGGCGGGCGACTCCTCAGCCCCGGTTGGCGAAGACTGACGACCCGTCGGGGCTCAGTGGTCATGATTGGTTCCCCTTCTGTCCTCACGCACCGGCGAACATTTCTGGAGGGTCTTCGGTTCCCTACGCCTACTAGATGTTAAAGTACACGTAGCAGACACGGTGGTAGATGTCGGAGTTCACGTACCGTTCGGGGAGGAGAGGTTCGTCGATGGCAAGTGGGACGGAATGGCGCGGGGGCGGCCGGGTCGCCACACCAGTGCGGAATGACCCGGAGTACTACGTATCCGGTCATGAGGGTTCGGTGGCGCGGTGGTTGGATCCGTATGATCCGATGGCGCCGATTGCGATTCGGTCTCGGGCGGTGGAGCCGAATCGGGATAGTTTGCGGTTGGGGCCGTTGGAGAAGATTTATTTGATTTGG
>DATARN010000164.1:0-2458 GCA_036264135.1 Acidimicrobiales bacterium | reverse complement strand
TACGACGTGGGCCAGTTGGCCAACAAATACGACGCCCTGGCGGCGGCCCTCAACAACAGCGGGCTCAACGTCACCAGGTTCTACCCCACCGAGTACCCCGACCCCACGAGGAACGCCGCGGGGGGGTACTGCGGCGCCATCCTCTACGACGTCATCCCAGCGTGGCTGCAAGTGGTGACCGCAGTGCTCATGACGGTGCTGTTCCCCGCCATGCCGGCTGCCCTCGCCAACGGCCTGGCTCCCCCCTTCGAGATGTCGAACGATCCCATCCTCGGCAACGAAGTGCAGTGGGCCGGCGATCTCATCCCCCCGAGTCTGAACTCGACGCTGGCGGCGGCGTCAGGTCGCTATGCCACCGTCAGCGCCACCAACCGCATCCCCTGGGAGATGGTGGGCGGTATCGCCGCCGACTTCCAGCACGACGCCTCAGGCAACGGCCACGGCTACTGCGCCTCCGACAGCTGGATCCGCAGCGCCACCGACGCCACGGCCATGCAGGGCCCGTGGGGCGATGCCGCCAACGAAAAGACCAAGGGCACGCTGCACCCCACCTCCGCGGGCCACCAGGACATCGCCAACCACATCTTCTTCGACCACCTTCGGTCGGAGCTGTTGCCGCCTCCCCCGACGGCCGGTCCCCCGCCGGCGCCCAGAATCACCTCGACCACGACGCTTCTCAACGCTGACGGCAGCATCACGGCGCAATCGGTGGAGGGAGCCAACGGTTGGCTGACCGGTTGCACCGGCCCGTCCTGCTCCGCCAACGCGCCAGTGATGCAGGTGGTCGCTGCCGACGCCGACGGCATCCGGGGGGCTGGCCTGACCATTAACGGCACGGTCGCCAACTGCCCGGCCACAGGAACCAAGGTGGGCACCGTGACCTGCACCGGCGTCTTGAGCAGTGACCGGCTGACCTACACCTGGACGCTCGGATTCCCTGCGGACGGAACCTTCCATCTCGCGGGCTCGGTCACGGCCCGCAACGGGACCCGGTCGAGCATCGGCGGCGACGTGAAGGTGGACCTCCATGACCCGAACCCGCCGACCGCGGCGGCCTCGTCGGCGATCCCCCCGGCGAACGGTTGGTACCGAGCGCCGGTCGACATCGCCTTCGACGGCACCGATCCCGCTGGTGGCTCGGGCGTCCAGGGCATCTGGTACCAGGTGGACAACGGACCGCCCGCCCTCGTACCGGCGAGCAGCCAGATCCCCGCGGGGACCGACCCATCGGCGGCCCATGCTCACATCGCGTCCGACGGCGTGCACACCGTCAGCTTCTGGAGCCAGGACTGGGCCGGGCGGACGACGACGCCACAATCGATGACGGTTTCGGTCGACGCCACCGCGCCGGCCGTCACCTGCGGCGCCGCCGACGGAAGTTGGCACGCGACCGATGTGGCCATCGGCTGCACGGCGACCGATTCGGGCTCGGGGTTGGCGTCTCCGTCGGACGGCACCTTCTCGCTGTCGACGGCGGTCCCACCGGGAACAGAAACCGGAAACGCCGCCACCGGGGCGCGAACTGTCTGCGATATGGCCGGCAACTGCGCCGCCGCGGGCCCGGTCACCGGGAACAAGATCGACAAGAAGCCGCCCATGGTCACGCTGACCAGCCCGGCGGCCTCGGCCACATACTTCCCGGCCCAGGTGGTAGCCGCCGGTTACGGCTGTGCCGACAACGGCTCGGGCGTGGCGTCATGCACCGGCACCGTGGCCAACGGCTCGCCCATCGACACCGCTTCGGTCGGCCAGAAGACGTTCACCGTGAATTCGGCCGACAACGTCGGCAATGCCGCCGCCCCTGTCACGGTCCCCTACACCGTGACCTACCGCATGTGCCCCCAGTACAACGCCACGACGGCGGTCAGCGCAGGCAGCACGCTGCCCGTGAAGCTCCAACTCTGCACCGCCAGTGGCAACAACCTGTCCTCGCCATCCATCGTGGTCACGGCCACCGACGTCGTGAACGCGGCCACGGGGGCGACGAGGTCCGCGGCCTGGCCGGGGTCGGCCAACACCGGAGGCGCCTTCCGGTTCAGCAGCGGTGCCTACGTCTTCAACCTGCAGACGGGAAGCCTCCCAGCCGGGAACTATCTGCTGCGATTCTCAATAGCCGGCGATCCGCTGATTCATACCGCACCCTTCGCCGTTCGGTAGCGCTATCGGTACTCGTCGCCACATGGTCGGAGAGTCGAGGACCAGACCGCTGCCGTCCGCCCTCGGGACGGTCTCGCGACTACGGGCACGCAGCGGGCGCGAACCGGATCTGACAACCGTTCAGCGGCTCCGTCCAGCAACAAAAGTCCTGGCCAGAGGGGTGGAGGTGACCGGACTTGAACCGGCGACTTCTACGTTGCGAACGTAGCGCTCTACCGAACTGAGCTACACCCCCGCGGGGCGACGAGGTTACCTCAGGCTCGCGGAGGGTCGTCGGGTAGATGCCCGGCGATGGCGGCCT
>DATARN010000091.1:0-45776 GCA_036264135.1 Acidimicrobiales bacterium | reverse complement strand
TGGCCGCCGCCATCCGGGTCTCCCCACCCAACCGGACGGCGGCGCTCACCGTGCCCACCCACCTCATGGTGTGCGCCAACCCCTCGGCCGCCGCCACCGCCGCCATTTCCCCGGTGACGCCGCCCGCCGCTCCTTAGCCGTTGCCGGTGATGCGCTCCGGCGTGACGAATACCGCCACCCGGCGCTCCGACGCCATCACCCGGTCGAACTCCTCCCAGTCGTCGTGGGTCCCGCCCGCCGCCTGGAAGATGGCCCGCAGCAGCGCGGGCAGCTGGTCCCCGGCCTCCGCCGGCCCCGCCACCTCCACCGGGCCCTCGACGGAGACCCATTCCCACCCGGCGCGGAACACCACCGCCGCCCGCCCCGAGCGGCGGAATAGCCGGAGCTTGAACGCGTCGCCCCGGGCCACGAAGGCGACCGTCGTGGCCGTCGAGGTGTCGAACACGCCGGCGTTCACGACCGAGGCGTGCACCGACCCGTCCCGCCGGGTGGTGGCGACCACCGCCAGACCCCGATCGGCGCGCGACAACCGTCGGACCATTGCCAAGTCAGCGACCATGCTGCATTCAACAACCTTGGGGTGGCCCACTGCTATCCTGCCGACCTGACCGTGAAGCTGGTCCTGTGAGGCCGGCACGGACAGGAGGTTGGATTTGGCCGAACGTGAGCGTGCCCTGGCGCCCCCCTACGGGGGCGTTTTCGTACCCCGGACCAAGGTCATGGACCCCGACGACGTCAAGCGGGCGACGTGGCGCATGGCCCATGAGATCATCGAGCGGAACCACGGCACCGCCGGCGTGGTCCTCATCGGACTGCAGACCGGCGGGGTGCCCATCGCCGGCCGGTTGGCGGAGGCGGTCGACAACGTCAGCGGCGTGATGGTCCCCCTGGGCAGCCTCGACGTCGCCTTCTACCGCGACGACATCGGGCTGCGGCCCGTCCTCCCTGAGGCCGCCACCCAGATCCCGATCGACCTGACGGGGCGGACGGTGGTGCTGGTGGACGACGTGTTGTTCACCGGCCGCACGGTGCGGGCCGCCCTGAACGCCCTGGCCGACTACGGCCGGGCCAAGGCCGTCCAGCTGGCGGTGATGGTCGACCGGGGCCACCGCGAGCTGCCGATCCGCCCCGACTATGTCGGCAAGAACCTGCCGACGCGACGTGACGAGATGGTGGACGTCAGCGAGGAAGGCGTCGTGCTGGGCGACGTGCTGGCCAAATGACGGCGACGGTCAGCGCCCCCGAGGCGACCCCGGCCCGGCCCAGATTGAGCATGGCCAAGCCGGGCACCCGCCAGCACCTCCTGTCGATCGCCAACCTCGGTGCCGACGGCATCGCCGAGGTGCTGCGGCTGACCGACATGTTCGTCGAGATCGCCGAGCGGCCCATCCCCCGGGTGCCGGCGCTGCGGGGCAAGACGGTGGTGTCCCTGTTCTTCGAGGAGTCCACCCGCACCCGGCTGAGCTTCGAGATGGCGGCCAAGCGGCTCTCGGCCGACACCATGTCGTTCTCGGTGTCCACCTCGGCCGTGAAGAAGGGGGAGTCCCTCCGCGACACGGTCGAGACGATAGAGGCGATGGGGATCGACGCCATCGTCGTCCGCCACTCGGCGGCGGGCGTCCCCTGGCAGGTGGCCAACTGGACCGAGGGGGCGTCGGTCATCAACGCCGGCGACGGCTGGCACGAGCATCCGACCCAGGCCCTCCTCGACTGCTACACCATCCGCCAGCAGCGGGGCAGCCTCGACGGCCTGCGCATCGCCATCGTGGGCGACATCCGCCACAGCCGGGTGGCCCGCTCCGACGTGCTGGCCTTCACCGCGCTCGGCGCCGAGGTCACCCTGGTGGCGCCGCCGACCCTTCTGCCGCCCACCCTGGAAACGTGGCCGGTCACCGTCTCCCACCAGCTCGACGCCGTCCTGCCGGGCTGCGACGTGGTGTACCTCCTGCGGCTCCAGCGAGAACGCATGCAGGAGGCCCTCCTGCCGTCGCTCCGGGAGTACACCGCCACCTACGGCCTGACCCGCCAGCGGGCCGGGCTCCTTAGCGACCAGGCGCTGATCATGCACCCCGGACCGGTCAACCGGGGCGTCGAGATCGCCGCCGAGGTGGCCGACCGCTTCAACTCGGTGATCACCCGCCAGGTGCGCAACGGCGTGGCGGTACGCATGGCCGTCCTCTACCTGCTCCTCGGCTCGGGGGTCGACCTTGGCGCGTGACGAGGTCCTCATCCGGGGGGGCACGGTCGTCGACGCCCACGGCCGGCGCCGGGCCGACGTGCTGGTCGCCGGCGGTCTGATCACGGCCGTCGGACCCGACCTGGCGGCCGCCGGCCACACCACGCTGGACGCCGAGGGCTGCATCGTCACCCCCGGCCTGGTCGACCTCCACACCCATCTCCGCGAGCCGGGGCGGGAGGAAGCGGAGACCATCGAAACCGGTGCCCGGGCCGCCGCCCTCGGCGGCTACACCGCGGTGGTGGCCATGCCCAACACCGACCCGCCCATCGACTCGGCGGCCGTCGTCCGCCAGGTTCTCACCCTCGGGGCGACGGCCCCGTGCGAGGTGGCGGTGGCGGGGGCCATCACCCGGCAACGGAAGGGGGAACTCCTGGCGCCCATGGCGGAAATGGCCGAGCTCGGGGTCCGCCTCTTCACCGACGACGGCACCGGCGTCCAGGACGCCCGGCTGATGCGCCGGGCCATGGAGTACGCCTCGGCCCTCGGCGTCACCCTGGCCCAGCACTGCGAGGACGCCTCCCTCGCCGCCGGCGGCCAGATGCACGAGGGGGAGTGGTCGAGCCGCCTCGGCCTGCCCGGGGTGCCGGCGGAGGCGGAGGAACTGATGGTGATGCGCGACCTGGCCCTCTCCCGCCTGACGGGCGCCTCGATCCACTTCCTCCACCTGTCGACCGCCGGTTCCCTTGCTCTGGTCCGGGAGGCGAAGGCGACGGGGGCACGGGTCACCGCCGAGGTGGCGCCCCACCACTTCACCCTGAGCGACGCCGACGTGGCCGGCTACGACACCGTGTTCAAGGTCAACCCACCGCTGCGCAGCGGGGCCGACCGCCGGGCGGTCAAGCAGGCCCTGGCCGACGGCACCGTCGACGCCATCGCCACCGACCACGCCCCCCACGCCCAGGAGGACAAGGAGCAGCCGTTCGACCAGGCGCCGCCCGGGATGCTGGGCCTGGAGACCGCCCTCGCCTTGGCGCTCACCGAGCTCGACCTGCCGATCGAGAAGATCCTGGCCCTCCTGTCGTGGCAGCCGGCGGCCATCGCCGGCCTGGGCGGCCGCCACGGCGGCCCCGTGGCCCCGGGGGCGCCGGCCAACCTGGCCGTCATCGACCCCGCCGCCACGTGGGTGGTCGACGCCGCCCAGCTCGCCAGCCGCAGCCGCAACTGCCCCTACGACGGCCGCAAGCTGACCGGCCGTGTGCGGCACACCCTGCTGCGGGGCGAGCCGGTCGTCATCGACGGCGAGGCGCAGCGATGAGCCCACCGCCGAGAGCGGAGGCACTCCTCGTCCTGGCCGACGGCACCACCTTCGAGGGGGAGGCCATAGGCTGGCAACCCCCCGACGGGGTGGCGACCGGCGAGGTGGTGTTCAACACCGTCCTGTCCGGCTACCAGGAGGTGATCACCGACCCGTCCTACGCCGGCCAGATCATCACCTTCACCTGCCCCCACATCGGCAACTACGGCGTCACCCCCGACGACGACGAGAGCCGCCAGCCCCACTGCCGGGGCATCATCGTGCGGGACCTGGCCCGCCGGCCGAGCAGCTGGCGGGCGGCGACCGACCTCGACACCTTCCTCCGCGACCACCGCGTCCCCGGCCTCACCGGCGTCGACACCCGCCGCCTGACCCGCCACATCCGCGAGGCGGGCGCCATGGCGGCCGCCTTCGGGACGGCGTCGGAGGTCACCTTGAAGGAGGCGGCGCTGGGCGAGCCGGGCACCGACGGTGTCGACCTCGTCCGCGAGGTCACCACCGACCACCCTTACACCGTCGGCGACGGCCCGCTGCGGGTGGTGGCCTACGACTTCGGCATCAAACGCACCATCCTCCGCCACCTGGGCCGCATGGCGACCGTCGAGGTCGTCCCGGCGACGACGCCCGCCCACGACGTCCTCGCCGCCACGCCGGACGGGGTCTTCCTCTCCAATGGCCCCGGCGATCCCTCCGCCGTCGCCGGGGCGGCCGAGGCCATCGCCGGCCTGCTCGGCCACGTCCCGGTCTTCGGGATCTGCCTCGGCCACCAGCTCCTGGCCACCGCCCTCGGCGGCGAGACGTTCAAGCTCAAGTTCGGCCACCACGGCGGCAACCACCCCGTCCGCCGGCTGGAGACCGGCGCGGTCGAGATCACCAGCCAGAACCACAACTTCGCCGTCCGGGAAGGCTCGCTGCGAACCGCCGACGTCACCCACGTCAACCTCAACGACGGCGTGATCGAAGGCCTGCGATCGCGGGAGGCGCCGGCCTTCAGCGTCCAGTACCACCCCGAGGCCGGCCCCGGCCCCCACGACGCCCGGTACCTCTTCGCCGAGTTCGCCCGCCTCATGGCGACCGGCGGCTAGGTCGCCGATGCCCAGAAGAACCGACCTCCGCAGCATCCTCGTCATCGGCTCGGGCCCCATCGTCATCGGCCAGGCGTGCGAGTTCGACTACTCCGGGACCCAGGCGTGCCGGGTGCTGCGGCAGGAGGGCTACCGGGTCATCCTGGTCAACTCCAACCCGGCGACCATCATGACCGACCCCGACTTCGCCGACCGCACCTACGTCGAGCCCCTGACCGTGGCCACGGTGACCGCCGTCATCGAGCGGGAACGCCCCGACGCCGTCCTGCCCACCCTCGGCGGCCAGACCGCCCTCAACCTGGCCATGGGTCTGCACGAAAGCGGCGTGCTCGACCGGTTGCACGTCGAGATGATCGGCGCCAGCCCCGACGCCATCCGCACCGCCGAGAACCGGGAGCTCTTCCACCAGGCGATGACCGAGATCGGCCTGGCCACCCCGGAGTCGGGCTTCGCCTACCACCTCGAAGAGGCCATCGAGGTTGGCGCCGCCGTCGGCTTCCCGGTGATCGTCCGCCCCAGCTTCATCCTGGGCGGCGCCGGTACCGGCATCGCCGACGATGAGGAGGACCTGCGCCGCATCGCCGCGGTGGGCCTGGCGGCCAGCCCCATCTCGGAGATCCTCATCGAGCGGTCGATCGCCGGCTGGAAGGAGTTCGAGCTGGAGGTGATGCGCGACCGGGCCGACAACTGCGTCGTCGTCTGCTCCATCGAGAACGTCGACCCCATGGGCGTCCACACCGGCGACTCGATCACCGTGGCCCCCGCCCAGACACTGGCCGACGTCGAGTACCAGCGGATGCGCGACGCCGCCTTCGCCTGCATCCGCCGCATCGGCGTGGAGACGGGCGGGTCCAATATCCAGTTCGCCGTCGACCCGGACACCGGCCGGATGGTCGTGATCGAGATGAACCCCCGGGTGTCGCGCTCCAGCGCCCTGGCATCCAAGGCGACGGGCTTTCCGATCGCCAAGATCGCCGCCCGCCTGGCCGTCGGCTACACCCTGGACGAGATCACCAACGACATCACCCGGGCCACGCCGGCGAGCTTCGAGCCGACCATCGACTACGTGGTCACCAAGGTCCCCCGCTGGGCGTTCGAGAAGTTCCCCGGCACCCCCGACGTGCTCGGCACCCGCATGCAGTCCGTCGGCGAGGCCATGGCCATCGGCCGGACCTTTCCGGAATCCTTGCAAAAAGCTTTGCGTTCCCTTGAACACGGCCGGCTGGGCCTCAACTGCGATCCCGCCGAGACGGCCTACCGCGACCTGTCCGACGACGAGCTGGTGCGGCGGGCGGCGGTGGCCACGCCCGACCGGCCGTTCCACCTGGAGGCCGCCCTCCGCCGGGGAATCTCCGTCGAGCGGCTGTACGCCGCCACCCGGGTGGACCCGTGGTTCCTCGACCAGCTGCTCCTGATCGTCGAGGCGCGCCACTGGCTCGGGGAAAGGGGGCCGGATCTCACCCGGGCGGAATGGCGCCGGGCCAAGCGTCTCGGCTTCGGCGACGCCCAGCTGGCCTGGCTGTGGTCAGTACCGGAGGGCGAGGTGCGGGCCGCCCGGCTGGCCCATGGGGTGGCCGCCACCTTCAAGACGGTCGACACGTGCGGGGCGGAGTTCGACGCCCTGACGCCCTACCACTACTCCACCTACGAGGACAGCGACGAGGTCCGCCCCGGCGGGCGGCCCAAGGTGATCATCCTGGGGTCGGGCCCCAACCGCATCGGCCAGGGCGTGGAGTTCGACTACTGCTGCGTCCAGGCCAGCTTCGCCCTGCACGACGCCGGCTACGAGACCGTCATGGTGAACTGCAACCCCGAGACGGTCTCCACGGACTACGACACCAGCGACCGCCTCTACTTCGAGCCCCTCACCTACGAGGACGTGGCCAACGTCATCGACGCCGAGGCCCGCAGCGGCCCGGTCCACGGCGTGGTTGTCTCGCTGGGCGGCCAGACCCCGCTCAAGCTGGCCGGGCGGCTTCCGGCCGGGCTCGTCCTCGGGACCTCGCCGGAATCCATCGACCTGGCCGAGGACCGGGACCGGTGGAACTCGCTCTGCACCCGCCTGGGCATTCCCCAGCCGGTCGGCGGCACCGCCGCCACCTTCGACCAGGCGGCGGCCATCGCCGAGCGGATCGGGTACCCGGCCCTGGTCCGCCCCAGCTACGTCCTCGGCGGCCGGGCCATGGAGATCGTGTACGACCGCGACGGCCTGCGCGCCGCCATGGACCAGCTGGCCGGGTTCGGCTCCCTCGGGCGGGAGGGCGGCCTGTCCGCCGAGCGGCCGGTGCTCATCGACCACTTCCTCGAGGACGCCGTCGAGGTGGACGTCGACGCCATCCGCGACGCCGCCGGCCGGGTCGTCATCGGCGCCGTCATGGAGCACGTGGAAGAGGCCGGGGTCCACTCCGGCGACAGCGCCTGCGTGATCCCGCCGCCCACGCTCGCGGCGGCGGTCGTGGCGCGGATCGAGGGCTACACCCGGGCCATCGCCGCCGCCCTCGACGTCCGGGGCCTGGTCAACGTCCAGTACGCCGTGCAGCAGGACAGCGTCTACGTCATCGAGGCCAATCCCCGCGCCAGCCGTACCGTGCCCTTCGTCTCCAAGGCCACCGGCGTACCCCTCGCCCGGGTGGCGGCACGGGTCATGGCGGGGGAGACCCTCGACCAACTCGAGGCGGCCGGCCTCCTCCCGCCACCGGGCACGGGCGGCCATGTCAGCGTCAAAGAGGCGGTGCTGCCGTTCGACCGTTTCCCCGACGCCGACACCCTGCTCGGCCCCGAGATGCGCTCGACCGGCGAGGTCATGGGCATCGACGCCACCTTCGGGCTGGCGTTCGCCAAGAGCCAGATGGCCGCAGGCGACGCCCTGCCCGACTCCGGCACGGTGTTCCTCTCCTTGGCGGACCGGGACAAGGCCGCCGGCGTGCGGGTGGCGATGCGCTTCGCCGAGCTGGGCTTCGCCATCGCCGCCACGTCGGGCACCGCCGACTACCTGGAGGCCAACGGGATCCCGGTGGAGACGGTGGTCGCCAAGGTCGGCGCCGACGACGGCGGGGCGGACAGTGTCGAGATGATCCGCTCCGGCAAGGTGCAGCTGGTCGTCAACACCCCACGCGGTGTCGGTCCCCGCGCCGACGGCGCCCACATCCGCCGGGCCGCCAACGTGGCCCAGGTCGCCTGCCTGACGACGGTGGCCGCCGCCCGGGCGGCGGCGGCCGGCATCGCCGACCGGGCCCGCCACCCCTTCGCGGTGCGCAGCCTGCAGGAATACCAGGCCGACGGCCAGCAGCGCCTCGAGGTCTAGCCACGGACCTCACCGCCCGCCTCGGCGCCCTGACCCTCCCCAACCCGGTCATGACGGCGTCGGGCACCGCCGGCCACGGCGCCGAATTGGCCGCCTACGTCGATCTCGCCTCGCTGGGTGCCGTGGTCGTGAAGTCCCTCTCTCCCGACCCGTGGCCCGGCAACCCGCCGCCGCGGGTCCACCCGGCGGCCGCCGGCATGTTGAACAGCGTCGGCCTCCAGAACCCCGGTGTGGCCGCCTGGCGCGACGACGAGCTGCCCGCCCTGGCGGCGACCGGCGCCCGGATCGTCGTCAGCATCTGGGGGCAGTCCGCCGCCGACTACGGACGGGCCGCCAAGGCCGTCGCCGGCGCCGGTTCGCCCGCCGTCGTGGCGGTGGAGGCCAACGTCAGCTGCCCCAACGTCGAGGACCGCCGCCGGATGTTCGCCCACTCCTGC
The DNA here is from genome assembly GCA_036264135.1 of Acidimicrobiales bacterium. Taxonomy (GTDB): domain Bacteria; phylum Actinomycetota; class Acidimicrobiia; order Acidimicrobiales; family Palsa-688; genus DATARN01. The sequence goes on along the minus strand of DATARN010000091.1, from coordinate 37,456 downwards.
GCCGCCACCAGCGCCGCCGTTTCCGAAGCGGCCGACGCCCTGGCCGGCAGCGGGCTCCCGCTCTGGGCCAAGTTGAGCCCCAACGTGACCGACATCACCGAGATCGCGGGCGCCGCCCTCGCCGCCGGCGCCCACGGCCTCACCCTCGTCAACACCCTCATGGGGTTGGCCCTCGACCCCGCCACGGGGCGGCCCCGGCTCGGGGCGGGGGGCGGTGGCCTGTCCGGGCCGGCGTTGCACCCGGTGGCGGTGCGGGCGGTGTTCGACTGCCGGGCCGCCTTTCCCGACACCGTCATCGTCGGTGTCGGTGGCGTCTCCAGCGGTGAGGACGCCGCCGAGCTGCTGGCCGCCGGGGCCGATGCGGTGCAGGTTGGGACGGCGACCTTCGTCGACCCCCGGGCCCCGGCGCGCATCCTGGCCGAGCTGCGCCGCTGGTGCCGCCGCCATCACGTCACCCGTCTCGCCGACCTGATAGGACGAGCCCATGAGCGATAACACCACCGCCGACGCCTGCGACGACGAGACCCTGACCGAGGCCATGGTCGAGGAGGCGCCGCCCGAACTGCGCGACCGGCTGGTGCTGGCACTGGACGTCGACGACGTGGTCGAGGCCATCCGCCTGGTCCACGAGCTGAAGCCCTGGTTCGGGATCGTCAAGGTGGGGATGGAGCTGTTCACCGCCGCCGGCCCCGACGCCGTCCTGTCGATCCTCGCCGAGGGCGCCAAGGTGTTCCTCGATCTCAAGATGTTCGACATCCCGACCACCGTGGGCAAGGCCAGCCGGGTCGTCGGCGCCCTCGGCGTCTCCTACCTGACCCTCGCCGGGTTCGGCGGTGTCCCGATGCTGCGCGCCGGCGTCGACGGTCTGGCCGAAGGGGCGGAACGGGCCGGCCTCGACTCGCCGTGCGCCCTGGCCGTGACCATGCTGACCAGCGACACCGGCGCCCCCGAGCACGTGCTCGGCAACCGCGTCCGCGCCGCCGTGGAGGCCGGCTGCTGCGGCGTCGTCTGCGCCGCCAGTGACGCCGCCGAGGTCAAGTCCCTGGCGCCCACCCTTACTGTCGTCGTACCGGGAATCCGTACCGAGGCCGACCCGCACCACGATCACGGCCGCTGGGCCACCCCGGGGCAGGCCTACGCCGCCGGTGCCGACCTGCTCGTCGTGGGACGCCCGGTGACCGCCGCTGCGGACCGGGCGGCGGCCGCCGCCCAACTGGTCGCGGCCATCGTGTCGTAAAGGCGCTTGGGTCGCATTGTCCAAATGGAAACGCTACTAAATCGGTTGAAATCGCCCCACGGTTAGGGGCGGCGCGGCGGCCGGAAGTACCATCGGCCACTTTTCCCAGCCCCCGGAAGACGGCGTCTGATCGGCGCGCTATCGTGCCATTCATGCCGCTGCCCCCCTCCCTTTCTCCGGATCAACGGCAGGCCGCGCTGGACAAAGCGGCCGCTGCCAGGCGCTTGCGGGCCGAGCTCAAGGAGAAGTTGAAGATGGGCTCGCTTACCCTCAAGGAACTCCTGGATCAAAGCGCCACCGACGAGGTGGTGGCCAAGATGAAGGTGGTTTCCGTCCTCGAGTCGCTGCCCGGCCTCGGCAAAGTGAAGGCCCGGCGGCTCATGGAGGAGATCGGCATCAGCGAGACGAGGAAGGTCCAGGGCCTGGGCCAGCAGCAACGGCGCCGGCTGCTGGAAAAACTGGCGCCCTAGGGCGCGTAAAAGGTTGATCTTCATCATCTCCGGTCCCGGCGGGGCGGGAAAGGGGACGCTGGTCGACCGCCTGCTGGCCCTCGACCACCGACTGTGGTTGTCCCGCTCGTGGACCACCCGGCCCCGGCGCCCGGGTGAGCCCGAGGACGCCTACACCTGGGTCGACCGGGCCACCTTTCAGGCGCGGATCGACGCCGGCGGCTTCCTGGAGTACACCGAGTTTCTCGGTACCGGCCACCTGTACGGCACACCGTCGCTGGATCCCCCCGAGGGCCGCGACGTCATCCTGGAGATCGAGCTCAACGGCGCCCAGCAGGTGAAACTGCGCTGCCCCGACGCCCACCTGATCGTGGTCGTCCCCCCGTCGCGTGCCGTCCAGGAAGCCAGGTTGCGGGCCCGGGGCGACAACGAGGAGCACATCCGCCGCCGCCTCGAGGTCGGCGCCGACGAGGAACTGCTGGGCCGCAGGATCGCCGACGAGGTCATCATCAACGACGACATTGCACGGGCCGCCCAGGAAGTGGCCGGTATAATCGCTCGTTACCGCATGCTGGCAAGCTGAGAGGCGGGATTTCCCGATATGGCCGAGCGCCGACCGACAATGATGGACCCGCCCGTTGAGGAGCTCCTCAAGCGGGTGGACTCGAAGTTCACGCTGGTGACCCTGGCGGCCAAGCGGGGCCGGCAGATCAACTCCTATTTCAACCAGCTGGGCGAGGGCCTGGGCGCCATCGTGCCGCCGCAGGTGACCTCGGTGTCCCGCAAGCCGCTGTCCATTGCCCTCGAGGAGATTGCCGTCGGCAAGATCACCTTCCGGCGGCTGGCCGAGGGGGAGACCGAAGAGGAAGCGGCGCTCGCCGCGCTGAACCCGCCGGCGAGCTGACCCGTTCGATGACCGGCCTCGCCGGCCGCCGGGTGGTGCTGGCGGTTTCCGGCGGGATCGCCGCCTACAAGGCGGTGGAGTTGTGCCGCCGGCTCATGGATGCCGGCGCCACCGTGCGTCCCGCCATGACCGGGGACGCCACCCGGTTCGTCTCCGCCTTGACGCTGTCGGCCATCTCGGGCCAACCGGTGGCGGCCACCTTGTGGGACGGGCCCGACCCCATCCCCCACACCCGCCTCGGCCAGTGGGCCGAGGCGGTGATCGTGGCGCCCGCCACGGCGCGGGTCATCGGCGCCTACGCCCACGGCATCTCCGACGATCTGGTGACCGCCACCTTGCTGGCGACCCGGGCCCCGGTCGTCGTCTGCCCGGCCATGCACACCGAGATGTGGGAACACCCGGCGGTGCAGGACAACATCTCAGTGCTCCGCGGGCGGGGGGTGACGGTCGTGGCCCCCGAGGTCGGACGGTTGGCCGGGGGCGACGTCGGGGCGGGGCGGCTGGCGTCGTTCGACGCCATGGTGGCCGCGGTCGCCGGCGTCCTCGGGCCTCGGGACCTCGCCGGGCACCGGGTGCTGGTGACCGCCGGCGGAACCAGGGAGCCCATCGACCCGGTGCGCTACATCGGCAACCGCTCGTCGGGCCGCCAGGGCCACGCCCTGGCCGCGGCCGCCGCGCTGCGGGGGGCGGCGGTGACCCTGGTGACGGCGTCCGACCTTCCCGCCGGGCCTGGCGTGTCGGCGGTGGTGGTGGAGACGGCCGAGCAGATGGCGACCGCCGTGTTGGCGCGTTCGGGGGACACCGACATCGTGATCATGGCCGCCGCGGTGGCCGACTTCCGGCCCAAGGCGGCGGCCGACACCAAGCTGAAGAAGGCCGACGGGGTCCCGGAGCTGGTCCTCGAACCCACGCCGGACATCCTCGCCGCCCTCGGCCAGGGGCGCCGCGCCGGCCAGGTGCTGGTCGGCTTCGCCGCCGAGACGGTCAGCGGGCCGCAGTTGCTCGCCTACGCTGCGGACAAGCTTCGACGAAAGCACCTCGACCTGGTGGTCGCCAACGACGTGTCGGCCCCCGGCGTGGGCTTTGCCCACGACACCAACGCGGTGGTGATCGTCGGAGCCGACGGCCATTCCCTCGAGGTACCCATCGCCGACAAGACGGCGGTGGCCGACGCTGTGCTCGACGCCGTCGTGGCCTGCCTGGCCCGGCGACCTAGAACTGAGGAGCTCCCGTGAGCCGCTGGACCTTCACCTCCGAATCCGTGACCGAAGGTCACCCCGACAAGATGGCCGACCAGGTTTCCGACGCCATTCTCGACGCCATCATGGCCGAGGACCCCATGGGACGGGTGGCGTGCGAGACGTTGCTGACGACGGGGTTGTGCGTCGTCGCCGGCGAGATCACGACCAAGGCGTACATCGAGATCCCCTCGCTCGTCCGCGACGTCATCTGCGGGATCGGCTACGACCGGTCCTCGTACGGCTTCGACGGACACACCTGCGGCGTGACGGTGAGCATCGACTCGCAGTCGCCCGACATCGCCCAGGGCGTCGACACCGCCCTCGAGGTGCGCAGCGGCACGTCGGGCGAGGACATCCTCAACAGTCAGGGCGCCGGCGACCAGGGGATGATGTTCGGCTACGCCTGCGACGAGACCGACGACCTCATGCCCCTCCCCATCTGGCTGGCCCACCGCCTGTCGCAGCGCCTCTCCCAGGTCCGCAAGGCCGGGGTGCTGCCCTACCTGCGCCCCGACGGCAAGACCCAGGTGACCTTCGAATATGAGGACGGTCGGCCGGTACGGCTGAAGACGGTGCTCATTTCCACCCAGCACGGCCCCGACATCGACCTCGAAACGCTGCTCAAGCCCGACCTGCGCGACCACGTGATCGCCCCGCTGGTGCCCACCGAGTTCGCCGAGGACAGGTACGAGATCCTGGCCAACCCCACCGGCAAGTTCGAACTGGGCGGCCCCCACGCCGACACCGGCCTGACGGGCCGCAAGATCATCGTGGACACCTACGGGGGTGCGGCGCGCCACGGCGGCGGGGCGTTCTCCGGGAAGGACCCGTCCAAGGTCGACCGGTCCGCCGCCTACGCCGCCCGCTGGGTGGCCAAGCATGTGGTGGCCGCCGGCGCCGCCCGGCGCTGCGAGATCCAGGTGGCCTACGCCATCGGCGTGGCCCGGCCGGTGTCGATCATGGTCGAGACCTTCGGCACCGAGACCGTCGACCCCGCCGCCATCCAGGACGCCATCAACGAGGTGTTCGACCTGCGCCCGGCGGGCATCATCCGTGACCTCGACCTGCGCCGGCCGATCTACCGCCGCACCGCCGCCTACGGGCATTTCGGGCGCAACGAGAAGGAATTCAGCTGGGAGCACACCACCCGGCTCGAGGAGTTCAAGCACGCCCTCAACCTCTAGGGTCGTCCGGGTCCTCCCCGACGTCGGACCCATCGGGCGGGAGTTCGACTACCTCGTCCCCCCAGACCTGGACGCCTCGGTCCGGGTCGGGTCGCTGGTCCGTATCGTCTTGCACGGCCGCCGGGTCGGCGGCTGGGTGGTGGCTGACAACGTCACGCCCCCGCCCGGGGTAACGCTCCAGCCCCTCGCCAAGGTCACCGGATGGGGCCCCTCTCCGGCCGTCATCGAGCTGGCGGCCTGGGCCGCCTGGCGCTGGGCCGGACCCCGGGCGGCGTTGCTGCGCAGCGCCTCTCCCGACGTTGCCGTCCGGGGCCTACCGCCCCCCCAGGCCCTCCGCCGTCCCGCCGTTCTTCCTTCGGCAGGTTCTTCCGGGGGCGGTGGGCTGCTGCAGGAGGCCTTCGCCGCGGGGCAGGCCATCGTCCGCCTCCCGCCCGCCGCCGACCTCCTCCCCGTCGTCCTGGCCGCCGCCTCCCTCGGGCCGGCGCTGGTGGTGACGCCGTCGTTGCAGATGGCGGCCGGACTGGCCCGCCGGCTCGACGCCGCCGGCGTCCCCTCTGCGGTTCTCCCGCGCCAGTGGGCCCAGGCGGCCGCCGGCGCCCCGGTGGTCATCGGGGCGCGGGGGGCGGCGTGGGCGCCGTGCCCGTCGCTGGCCGCGGTGGTGGTACTCGACGGCCACGACGAGGGATTGCAGCAGGAGCAGGCGCCGACATGGAACGCCTGGGTGGTGGCCGCCGAGCGGGCCCGGCGGGCCGGCGTTCCCTGCGTGGTGGTGTCCTCGTGCCCGACGGTCGAACTTCTGGCCTGTGGATCCCTGGTGCTCCCGAGCCGGTCGGTCGAACGCGACGGCTGGGCGCCGCTCGAGGTGGTCGACCGCCGCGCCGACGACCCCCGGCGGGGCCTCTACTCGTCGCCTCTGGTCGACCTGGTGCGACGGGGCGGCCGGGTGGCCTGCGTGCTGAATCGCAAGGGGCGGATCCGCCTGCTGGCCTGCGCCGCCTGTTCCGACCTGGCGCGCTGTGAGACCTGCGGCGCCGCCGTCTCGTCGGCCGATGCCGGGCTCTCGTGTGCCCGCTGCGGCACGGTGCGCCCCGTCGTGTGCCTGAGTTGCGGGTCCACCCGGCTGAAGGCGCTGCGCGTCGGCGTCACCCGGGCGGCCGAGGAGCTGGCCCAACTCGCCGGCCGCCCGGTCGGCGAGGTCACCGCCGAGACCGACGAGCTGCCCGACACGCCGATCGTGGTAGGAACCGAAGCGGTCCTGCGGCGGCTGCGGTCAGTCGACGCCGTCGCCTTCTTGGACTTCGACCAGGAGCTGCTGGCCCCCCGCTACCGCGCCGCCGAGGAAGCCTTGGCCCTGCTCGCCCTGGCCTCCCGACTGGTCGGCGGCCGGGCGGGCGACGGCCGGGTCCTCGTCCAGACCCGCATCCCGGACCACGAGGTGCTGGTTGCGGCCCGCTCGGCGGACCCCGGCCGTCTAGCGGTCAGCGAGGCCGGCGCCCGCCAGGCCCTTTCGCTACCGCCGACCACCGCCCTGGCCGTGGTTTCCGGGGCCGGCGCCGAGCAGTACGTGGCGTCCCTGGCCGGTGTGGAGATCCTCGGCCCCGACCGGGACCGCTGGCTCGTCCGGGCCCCGGACCACGACAAGCTGGCGGCGGCGCTGGCGGCGGCCACCCGCCCTCCGGGCACTCGCCTCCGGGTGGAGGTCGACCCGCAGCGCCTGTAAGCCGGCTAGGCCCCCGGCAGCTCCGCCGGGCCGGCGGGCTGCGGCGCCTGGGCCCACTCCCGCCGGCGGAACTCGTAGATGGCGATGGCGGTGGCGGTGGCCACGTTGAGGGAGCCGACCCGGCCCAGCTGGGGGACGAACGCCACCACATCGCAGGCGGCCAGGGTGGGCGGCGCCAGGCCGTGGTCCTCATGGCCGACCGCCAGGCAGATGTCCGGCCCGACGTCGACCTGATGCAAGGGCACGGCGCCCTCGGCCAGCTCGACGCCGACCACGACGAACCCGTCGGCCCGGGCGGCGGCGGCGGCCTCGGGGCCGCGCTCGAAGCGGGTCCAGCTGAGGTAGCGCTCGGTGCCCATGGCCGTCTTGCCCGCCTTGGCGTGGGCCGGCGACAGGGCGCGGGCCGCCAGGTAGAGGTGGTCGACGCGGAAGGCGGCGGCGGTGCGAACGATGGCCCCGACATTGAATGGTGACTCCACGCTGTCGAGCAGTAGCGCCACGCGTCCCTCCGTCCGCCGGTTCCATTCCCGGTGGAGGCGCTTCAGGTCTGTTGGCCCGAGTTGCTTCACCGGGGCGCCACCTCGAGGAGCCGGTACCCCTTCCGCGACGCCCGCTTGGCGGCGGCGTAACCCTCGCCGTTCAGCCAGTCGAGCAGCGAGTCGCCACCGAGATGCTTGTGCACGACGAGGTACGCCCGCCCGTCGGGGAGCAGCCGGTCCAGCCAGGTGGCCAGCAGCTGGTGAAGTGGCTCCTTGCCCACCTTGATGGGCGGGTTGGACCAGATGGCGGCCAGTCGCACTTCGGCCGGTACCGCGTCGGGCCGGACCGCCCGGATATTGCCCAGGCCGAGGCGGCGGGCGTTCTCCCGCGTCAAGGCGAGGGCCCGATCGTTGATGTCGATCGCCCAGACGGTCGCGGCCGGCGCCCGCCGGGCCATGGTCACCGCGATCGGGCCGTAGCCGCAGCCGAGGTCGAGCAGGTCGCCGGCGGCGGGAAGGGCGAAGTTGGCCGCCAGGAGTTCGACGGTGCCCGGGTCGACCCGCTGGCCGGAGAACACGCCGCGGTCGGTCACGAGCGTGTCGGAGCCCAGGGACACCTCCGAGGGCCGCGAGGCGACGGTAGGTTGGGCGGCGAAATAGTGGCTTTCGGTGACCGGGTCAGGGTAGCGACACCGTGGCCGATACCCTGGAGCACATGGCGCCTTACCGCATCCGCATCTTCGGCGACCCGGTGCTGAAGCAGCGCGCCGCTGAGGTCACCGACATCGACGGGAAGCTGGTGAAGCTCTCAGAGGACATGGTCGTCACCATGCACGCCGCCGCCGGCCTCGGCCTGGCGGCGCCCCAAGTCGGGGTCCAAAAGCGCCTGTTCGTGTACCAGATGGGCGAGGACGAGCCGGCGGTGGTGATCGTCAACCCCACGATTTCCGAGGCGCGGGGCGAATGGGAGTACGAGGAGGGGTGCCTGTCGATCCCCGGCCTGTACTTCCCGATCGTGCGGCCCAAAGAGGTGCACCTCACCGGTTTCGACCTGGACGGCCGCGAGGTCTCCATCGAGGCCGACGAGGTGCTGGCTCGCATGTTCCAGCACGAACTGGACCACCTCGACGGCCGCCTGCTGCTCGAGCATCTGAGCAAGGAACAGCGCAAGTCGGCGCTGAAGGAGTTGCGCCGCCGGGAGATCGAAGGCGATCGCGCCGGGCGGAAAATGGTGGCGGCGGGAACCGTCCGCGCCCGCCCCGACGACGGCTGGGAGCTCTGAGCGACCACCGAGTCGACCGCGCCGGCGGGTAGGAGCCTCACCGGGCTGCGGCCCCGCCGACTGGTGTTCCTGGGCTCGCCTGAGGCGGCCGTCGCGCCGTTGCTGGCGCTGTACCAGGCGGGCTTCGATCTCGCGCTGGTGGTGACCCAACCGGACAAGCGCCGCGGTCGGGGCGGGGTGCTGTCGCCCAGCCCGGTCAAGGCGGCGGCGATCGACCTGGGGATCCCGGTGAGCCACCGGGTCGACGACGTCGCGGCAACCGGCGCCGACCTCGGCGTGGTCGTCGCCTTCGGCAAGCTGATCAAGCCGCCCGTGCTGGCTGCCGTCCCCATGGTGAACATGCACTTCTCCCTCCTGCCCCGCTGGCGGGGGGCGGCACCGGTGGAGCGGGCCATCCTCGCCGGCGACGCCGAGAGCGGCGTGTGCATCATGGAGCTGGAGGAGGGCTTGGACACCGGCCCGGTACTGGCCCGCGAACGGGTCGCCATCGACTCCGACACGACGGCGGACGAACTGCGCGCCGCCCTCGCTGAGGTCGGAACCGGGCTCCTCCTCAACCAGCTGGAACACGGGCTGTCACCGGGCGTCGCCCAGGAAGGCGAGGTGACCTACGCCGCCAAGATCGAACCCGCCGAACTGGCGATGACCTGGACGAATCCCGCCGTCCAGCTCGACCGGCTGGTGCGGATCGGCCGAGCGTGGACCACCTTCCGGGGCCGCCGGCTCGGCGTTGCCCGGGCGGTGCCGATCGAAGGCCGCGACGATCTGGCACCCGGCCAGCTTGACGGGGTGGTGGTCGGCACGGGCGATGGCGCCCTTGAGCTCATGGAGGTGCATCCCGAGGGGCGGCCGGCGATGGACGCCCGATCGTGGGTCAATGGGGCCCGGCCCTCCCTCGGCGAGCGGCTGGGCGGGTGAGCGTGCCGACGGGCCGGCGGGCCCACCAAGCGCCCGGGGTGACCGCACGGGGCCTGGCGGTGCGGGCGCTGGTGGCCATCGACCAGGACGGGGCCCGGGCCAATGTGCTGCTCCCCACGCTGCTGGCGCCGTCTGGTCTCGACGACCGGGACCGGGCCTTCGTCACCGAGCTGGTGTACGGGAGCGTGCGGATGCAACGGGCGTGCGATTGGCTGGTCGATCGCCACCTGCGCCGCCCCGTCGAGCCGGCGGTGCGCGCCGCTCTGCGCCTCGGCGCCTATCAGATGGCGATGCTCGGGACGCCGCGGCATGCCGCCGTTTCCGCCACCGTGGCCGAAGTGCACGGCCCGGCCCGAGGCCTGGTCAACGCCGTGCTGCGCCGGGTGGCGGACGCCGTCGACGCCGGGGTGGCGTGGCCCAGCCTGGCCGTCGAGCTGAGTTACCCGGATTGGATCGTGGACGAGCTCACCACCGCACTGGGGGAGGACGACGCCGTCGCGGCGCTACGGCAGATGAACGTGGCGGCGCTGGTGACCACTCGGGCCGATGGCTACGTCCAGGACCGGGCCAGCCAGTGGGTGGCCAAAGCGCTGGCCGCCGCCGGAGCCCCAATGGGCGGCGCTGGTGCTGGTGGCGGGGAGGCCGGGGCCGATGGGGCGACGCGGGCCGGCGGCGGGGTGGCGAGGGTGGCCGGCGAGCGCATCCTCGACCTGTGCGCGGCACCGGGAGGCAAGGCGACCTGGCTGGCGGGCGGCGGTCGGGCGGCGGGGGGTCCCGGGCTGGTCGTCGCCGGCGATGTCGCCGCTTCGCGCCTGGCGACCGTCGTCGCCAACGTGGGCCGCTTACGCCTCGACAATGTCGTCGGGATCGCGCTGGACGGTACCCGGCCCCCTTTTCCCCCGGCCACCTTCGACCGCGTGCTGGTGGACGCCCCGTGCTCCGGGCTGGGGGTGCTGCGGCGACGGCCCGATGCTCGCTGGCGGGCCCGCCCCGACGACGTCGCCCGGCTGGCCGCCCTCCAACGCCAGCTGATCGAGCAGGCCCTGGAGCTGGTGCGGCCCGGCGGGGTAGTCGTCTACAGCGTGTGCACCTTGACCGCCGCCGAGACCCTCGACATCGACGCCTGGCTGGCCGGCGCCCACCCCGAGGCGGAGGCCATTCCCGCCGGCACGCTGGTCGGCCCGGAGTGGGAGCCCCTCGGGCGGGGCGCCCGACTCCTCCCGCAGCGAGCGGGCACCGATGGGATGTACCTCCTGGCGCTGCGCCATGCGCCCGCGGCGGCCGCTGGGTAGATTCACCCGGGAAAGGAGCGTGCCGTTGCCGGACCCGGATAAGGCAGGAGACCCCGGCGGCGCCGCGGGGATTGGTGGCGGGTGGTTCAGCCCGGTCGCCGTGGGATCCGCGGGTGGGATGGCGGAGGACGAGCCGGCCGCTCCCCAGGCCAAGGTGCTGACAGTTTCGGACGGCGTCATGGCGGGGACCAGGGAAGACCGGTCGGGTCAGGCCCTCGTCGCCGTGTTGGAGTCGACCGGCTTTGAGGTGGTCGAGACGACCGTGGTGGCGGACGGGATCGTGTCGGTCGCCGGGGCCTTGACGCGGATGGCCTCGGGCTTCTCAGGCCTGGTGGTGACCACGGGGGGAACCGGTTTCGCACCCCGTGACCAGACCCCAGAAGGAACCCGTGAGGTGATCGACCGCGAGGCCCCCGGATTGGCGGAAGCCATGCGGCTCGTCAACCCCCTCGGGCGGCTGTCCCGGGCCATCGCCGGCATCAAGGGTCACGCCATCATCGTCAACACCCCCGGGTCGCCCAAGGGCGCCGCCGAATGCCTCGGGGCGATCATCGACGTCCTGCCCCACGCACTGGAGTTGTTGGCCGACCGGCCGACCAAGCACCTCTAACTGCGGAGGCCACCGTTCCTGACCCGGCGCACCAGGGTCGGTGTCGCCCTTGATAATGGTCCTAGGGGCCTGGTAGGTTACGAACATACGTTCCCTGCGGCCCTCGGGTCTCGGGGCGTCCAGCTTGCAGGGCGCTGTCTCGACCTTGCCATCCGGTTTCGGCTCTTTTGGTCTCTGGAGTGGCGCGGTATGTGTGTGCAGCTGAGCGAGTTGAGGAAGGCGGTGGTGGCCTACTCGAGCACGTTCGACCCGGCCGTCGTTTCCTGCGCTCAAGCCGCGGAAGCGGTGCGCGAGGCGGCGGCCATCGAACACGCCGCCGCCACCATCAAAGCGCTGGCCGCTGCCCGCGCCGCCGAAGCCCGGACTTGGAAGGCCAGCGGGGCGCGGTCCGCCGAGGAGGACCTGGCCCGGGCCACCGGGACCAGCCTGGCCGGCGCCCGCGACGCTCTCAACCTGGGTCGTCGCCTCCAGGACCAGCCGGAGGTGGCCGACGCCGCCCGCCGGGGCGAGCTCTCGCCCACCCAGGCGGCGACCATCGCCGAGGCGGTCGCCGTCAATCCCGCCGCCGGCCGCGACCTCGTGGACGCCGCCAGGGCCGGCGGGTCCCTTGCCGACCTGAAAAATCGCTGCGCCGACGTGAAAGCGGGCGCCGTTGACCTCGAGGCGCGTCGCCGCGACATCCATCGCCGGCGTTTCCTGCGGATGTGGACGGGCGACGATGGCGCCTGGCGGCTGTCGGGGTTCGGCAATCCGGAAGACGGCGCCCAGATCGCCGCCGCCCTGGCCGGCTACGCCGACGACGCGTTCCATGCCGCCCGCCGGGAAGGTCGGCGCGAGCATCCCGACGCCTACCGGTTCGACGCCCTCGTCGAACTGGCCCGTCAAACCCTCACCGAGCAGCCCGAAGAAAACGACGACGCCCCTCCCGGCTCCGACCCGGGGCGCGGGGACCGTGTTGGCGGCGAGCGTGTTGGCGGCGACCCTGTTGGCGGGGACCATCTCATCACGGACGGCGCCGGCCCTCCCGACCGGGTTCATGCCGGCGGTCGACGCCTCCCGGCCACCAGCCACAGCTCCGATGACCGTCCCGCGCCGGCCGCCACGCCCGCCGCCAGCGGCCCGGCTCCCCGAGGCCAGGGCGGTAAGCGGCCCAAAGGGGGCCGGCCGGCTCGTCGCGGCGCCCCCGTGAAACTTCTCATCCGTGTCGACCTCCCCACGCTGCTGCGCGGCTTTCCCACCTCGGGCGAAACCTGCGAACTCGTCGGCTACGGACCCCTCTCCGTCTCCGCCGTCGAGAAACTCGTCACCGACGGCGACGCCTTTGTCGCCGCCATCCTGACCAAAGGACGCCAAGTTGCCGGCGTCGTCCACCTCGGACGCCAGCCGAACGCCTGGCAGCAAACCGCCCTTCAATGGCTCTACCCCACCTGCGCCGCCGAAGGGTGCCCCGCCCCGGGTGAGCATCTCCAAACCGACCACCGCCTCGACTGGGCCGCCACCCATCTCACTCTTCTCGACTGGCTTGACCGCCTCTGCCCTCATCACCACCAACTCAAAACCCGCGACAACTGCTCCCTCACCGATGGCGTCGGCCGGCGCCCGTTTGTCGCCCCCACTGACCCCCGACATCCGCGTCACCAACAGACCATTGCGGGACCGCCGTGAGCGTCGCCCGAGGGCCCCGGCCAGGTAAAGGCCTCCCGGTAGAATCCCAGGCGGATAACGGGAGGGCCGGTGGGCCAGCAGGTCGAAGTCGACGAGGACCGGGCGCTCATGTTGGAGGCGATCGCCGCGGCCGCTACGGTGCGCTCGCAGACGTCGCCCAATCCATGGGTCGGCTGCGTGATCGTGCCCGCCGGCGACGAGCCCGCCGCCATTGGGGTCACTCAGCCCCCCGGTGGCCAGCATGCCGAGGCCATGGCGCTCGAGCTGGCCGGCCCCTCGGCGGCCGGCGCCGTGGTGTACGTGACGCTCGAGCCCTGCAGTCACCATGGCCGGACGCCGCCCTGCGCCGACGCCCTGATCGCAGCCGGGGTCCGCCGGGTCGTGGTGGGCCTCGTCGATCCCGACCCCCACGTCGCCGGCGCCGGCATCGACCGCCTCCGGGCGGCCGGCGTGGAGGTGACCGTCGGGGTGGCGGGCGACGAGGTCGCCGAGCAGCTGGCGCCTTACCTGAAGCACCGGACGACCGGACGGCCCTGGGTCGTCCTCAAGCTGGCGGCCACCCTCGACGGCCGCACCGCCGCTCCCGATGGCACCAGCCAGTGGATCACCGGCCCCCTTGCTCGAGCCGACGCCCACCGCCTGCGCGCCGAGAGCGACGCCCTTCTCGTCGGCGCGGGCACGGTGCGAGCCGACGATCCCGCCCTCACCGTTCGTGACGCCGACGGGCGGGACCCTTTACGGGTCGTACTCGGTACCGTCCCCGAGGGGGCCCGGGTCCTGCCGGCGATCGAACTCGGCGGCGACCTGGGCGAGGTCCTGGACGAGCTGGGGTCGCGTGGTGTGATTCAGCTCTTGGTCGAGGGTGGGGCCACGGTCGCACATGAGTTCCATCAGTCCGGACTCGTCGATCGCTACGTGCTGTATCTGGCGCCGGTCCTCTTCGGGGGCGACGACGGCCGTCCCCTCTTCGCGGGCGCCGGCGCCGCCACCATAGACGACGTATGGCGGGGCCGGATCCTTTCGGTCCAGCAGCTGGGGCCCGACCTGCGTATCGACCTGGCCGCGACCGCAGCGCCTCGGCCTCCCGATACCTCGACCGTTCGTGAGCCCGCCGCCGGCGCCGCAACCCCCGCCCACGCAGTCACCGGGGTGCCGGCCTAGGCCGGCGGCCAGCGCAATGAAGAGATTCCGATAGACGGAACGGGAAACGGAGCCGCTCGGTGTTCACTGGGATTGTGGAAGAACTCGGACACGTACGTCGCCGTGATGGCAGCCGCTTCGAGTTCGGCGCCGCCGTGGTGACCTCCGACGCCCGCATCGGTGATTCCATTGCTGTGAACGGGTGCTGCCTGACCGTCGTCGACCGCGGCCCGGACTGGTTCGCCGCCGACGCCGTCGACCAGACGCTGGCGCGGACCAACCTTGGCCGGCTGGCGCCGGGGGACCCCGTGAACCTCGAGCGGCCCCTCCGGATGGAGGATCGCCTCGGCGGCCACCTCGTCCAGGGCCATGTTGACGCCGTGGGCGAGATCGTCTCCCCGGCCCCGGACCTGCGGGTGCGGGCGCCGGCGGCGGTGCTGCGCTATGTCGTCGAGAAAGGTTCCATCACCGTGGACGGCTGCAGCCTCACGGTGGTGACACCACTAGAGGACGGCTTCACCGTCGCCGTGATACCGCACACCGCCGAGGTCACCACTCTCGGGCGGAAGGGGGCGGGCGACCTGGTCAACCTCGAGGTCGACATGGTCGCCAAGTACGTGGAGCGGTTCGTGACGCTGGACGCGTCGCCGGCGTCGATCGCCGATACCGGAAAAGCGCCGCTGAGTGGCCGGTCGGCCGACGGTGGCGAGGGAGAGAGGGCAGGGCATGCCGTTTAGCACCATCGAGGACGCCGTCGCCGCCATCGGGAGGGGCGAGATCGTGGTCGTCGTCGACGACGAGGACCGGGAAAACGAAGGGGATCTCATCATGGCGGCCGAGTGCGCCACGCCGGAGAAGGTGGCCTTCTTCGTCAAGCACACCTCCGGCCTGATCTGCGCCCCGATCACCGGCGAGCGGGCCGACGAGCTGGACCTGCCACTCATGGTGGCCCGTAACACCGAGTCGCAACGCACCGCCTTCACCGTGACCGTGGACTACCGCCACGGCACGACGACCGGCATCTCGGCGACGGATCGGGCCCGCACCATCCGCTCGTTGATCGACCCGGCCACCGAGCCGGCCGACCTGAGCCGGCCGGGGCACATCCACGTGTTGCGGGCCCGGGAGGGGGGCGTCCTCAAGCGCGCCGGCCACACCGAGGCGGCCGTCGACCTGGCCCGTATGGCCGGGCGGTACCCGGCGGGTGCGCTGTGCGAGCTGGTCACCGAGGATGGCATGGAAATGGCCCGGCTCCCCGAGTTGGAGCGATTCGCCAAGACCCACGGGCTCTGCATGATCTCCATCGCCGACCTGGTTCGCTACCGCCGTCAACGGGAGAAGCTGGTGCGCCGGGTCGCCGAGGCCCGCATTCCCACCCGCTGGGGGGAATTCACGTGCTACGCCTACGAGAACCTCCTCAACCAGGAGATCCACCTCGCCTACGTGATGGGCGTTCCCCAAGGTCAGGAGAATGTCCTCGTCCGGGTCCACAGCGAATGCCTGACCGGCGACGTGTTCGGTTCGTTGCGCTGCGATTGCGGGGAGCAGCTGGCGGCGGCCATGGCCAAGATCGGGGAGGAGGGTATGGGCGTGCTCGTCTACCTCCGCGGGCACGAGGGGCGAGGCATCGGTATCCACAACAAGCTGCTCGCCTACGAACTCCAGGACAACGGCATGGACACCGTGGAGGCCAACCTCCACCTCGGCCTGCCGGCCGACAGCCGGGAGTACGGAATCGGGTCGCAGATCCTGGTGGACCTGGGGATCACCACCATGCGGTACATGACCAACAACCCCGCCAAGTACGGCGGCCTGGAAGGATTCGGTCTCGAGATGGTTGAGCGGGTCCCTTTGCAGACGGTGAGCAACCCGGAGAACGTCCAGTATCTACGGACCAAGCGGGAAAAAATGGGACACTTGTTGGATGGGCTCGATGACGATATATGAAGGCCGATTACGAGGCGACGGCGTCCGGGTGGCACTGGCGTGCAGCCGCTTCAATGACCTCATCACCGAGCGGCTGCGTGCCGGGGCGCGCGACAGCCTGATCCGCCACGGCGTGGACGAGGCGTCGATCACCGAGGCGTGGGCGCCGGGCGCCTTCGAATTGCCCCTGGTGGCGTCCCGCCTGGCCGCCAGCGGGGAGTTCGACGCCGTCATCGCGCTGGGCGCGGTGATCCGCGGGGCGACGGGGCACTACGAGCACGTGGCCGGGCAGTGTGCCGCCGGGTTGCAGCGCGCCCAGCTCGACACTGGCGTGCCTGTCGTCTTCGGGGTCCTTACCACCGACACCCTGGAGCAGGCTTTGGAGCGAGCCGGGGTCAAGGCCGGCAACAAGGGAGCCGAGGCGGCGATGACGGCCATCGAAATGGTCGACCTCCTGCGCCAGCTGCCCAAGAGCGCCCAGTAGGCATGCTGCGGCTGGTCCTACCCAAGGGTTCGCTGGAAAAGGCGACGCTCGAGCTGTTCGACGCCGCCGATCTCGCCGTGCACCGGGCCTCGGACGTCGATTACCGCGGCACGATCGACGACCCCCGCATCGACGAGGTTCGCATCCTTCGGCCTCAGGAGATTCCGAGCTATGTCGCCGAGGGGATGTTCGATCTCGGGGTCACGGGCCGCGATTGGATCGAGGAGACGGGCAGCGATGTGGTGTCCCTCGGCGAGCTGCACTACAGCAAGGCGACGGCCCGACCCATCAAGGTCGTGCTCGCCGTTGCCGGTGACTCCCCGGTGCAGAAGGTCGGGGATCTGCCCCACGGCGTTCGGGTGGCGACCGAGTATCCGCGCTTGACCGCCCGTTTCCTCGCCGACCACGGCGTTGACGCCGAGATTCAGCTTTCCTATGGGGCCACCGAGGCCAAGATTCCCGAGATCGCCGATGCCGTCGTGGAGATCACCGAGACGGGGCGAGCGTTGAAAGCGGCCGGCCTGCGCATCGTCGACACCATCTTGGTGTCCTACACCGAGCTGATCGCCAACCCGGCGGCCGCCGCCGACCCGGAGAAGCGCCACGCCATGAACCAGCTCCACACCCTCCTGCAGGGCACGTTGGAGGCGAGGGGCCGGGTCCTCGTCAAGCTCAACGTGGGCGACGACGACCTCAATGCCGTGATCGCGCTGTTGCCGGCGCTCAAGTCGCCGACGGTTTCCAAGCTGTACGGCGACGGGGGCTACGCCGTGGAGACGGTCGTCCCGAAGTCCGACATCAATACGCTGATCCCTGCTCTCAAGGACCACGGCGCGACCGACATCATCGAGTTGTCGCTGGCCAAGATCGTCCATTGACCGGCGCCGCCCGCCGTACCGGCGTGGTCGGAGCGTTTGACGTCGCCGTCGGCCTCGGGGAAGTGCACGATGACGACGGCCGGCGGTACCCCTTCCATTGCACCCAGATCGCCGGCGGCTCGCGCGACATTCCCGCCGGCGCCCGGGTCGATTTTGTTGTCGTTCCCGGCCACGTGGGGCGTTGGGAAGCGGCGGACATCCGGGCGCTCAGCGGCGCCCATGATAATGGAGCGGTCAGCCCGGCTCTCCCGTAGGGGGCCAGGGCGTCGACGTGGCCGCCTCCGCCGGGGCCCCTGGTTGCGAGGCGGCGCGGATCTGCACATAGGCCATCCGGAGGTTGGCCAGGCCTTCGATCAGCTGGCGCTCGTACTCGCCCAGCCGGCCGGCCAGGCCCTCGATAAGCGCGCCGAGAGCGTCGATGGCCAGCCGGGCCTCGGGGAGTTGGGGCGGCTGCAGCGACAGGTGGAGGGCGGCGAGCTCGAAAAGGCCGAACGCGTGGTTGGCGATGACCAGCTCGACGGGCGTGTGGGCCAGCTGCTCCTGCAGTTCCGCCATCGCCGCCTCGTCCTCAGGGGAGATGGGGGGGCCGTCCGGGCCGCCGGCGGGAGGCTGTCCACCCGGGGAGGCGGGTTGGCCGGCGCCGGCGCCGGCCGGGGGTTCGCGGCGTACAGGGCGCTCGCCGTCGGGTGTCCATAGCGTGCTCATTGCGCTACCCTACGGGGAAAACCGAATAAGGGAAGCGGGGCCCAGCCCCCACCCGGCCATCAGCTGATGCGTCGGGTCGTTCGACCGCCTGTGGCGGGCGTTGCTTCCTGACGCCCGCCGTTTTTTCGTCTTGGGCCCGAATGTAAAGGAGTGAGCCTCATAGCCCCTGCACCCGACAGTAACGAGCACCGGATCAACGACCGTATACGGGCACGAGAGGTTCGCCTTGTCGATCCGGACGGGGTTCAGCTTGGGATCAAGCCGCTTCCCGAAGCGCTCACTATTGCTCGCCAACTGGACTTGGACCTGGTGGAGGTGGCACCCAATGCCAATCCTCCGGTCGCCCGGATCATGGACTTCGGAAAGTTCAAGTTCGACGAGGCCCAGCGGGCTAAAGAGTCGCGGCGCAAGGCAACCAGCAGCAGCATCAAGGAGATGAAATACCGGCCCAAGATCGGCGTCGGCGACTTCGATACCAAGACTCGACAAGTGTCGAAGTTTCTCGGTGAGGGCCACAAGGTCAAAATCACAATCATGTTCCGGGGCCGGGAGATGAGTCACCCGGAACTGGGCAAGAAGCTTCTCGATCAAGTGGCGGAACAGGTTGGTCCCATCGCAAAGATCGAAGCGGCACCAAAGCTCGATGGTCGCAACATGATCATGGTCTTGGCGCCCGATCGGCGCAGCGGCCCCCCCCAATCCGCTCCGGCCGCCCGCGCCGGCGCCCGACCGGCGACCAAGCCGCCGACCGAATCGCCCTCCGCCGGACGGATTCCGCCCCCGCCCACCGCCACCTCCGCAACGCCAGCTCCCGAAGAACCATCAGCGGCGCCGACAACGTCACCCACAGCGACCTCCCCAGCCACGAGCGCAGCTCCAGCAACTCCCGCAGCCCCAGTCCCCGCAACCCCGGTCCCGGTCCCGGAAACTCTCGAAGCCCCAGCACCGGTCCCAGCTGCGGACCCAGCCCCAGTCCCAGCAACGGAAGCCACACCAGCCACCCCAGCAGGATCAACAGCGACACCCCCACCCAACGGGCGGGTGACCGGCTCTCCCGCTCCGACGACCGGAGCGGCGTCCGCTTCCGGCCCCGCCGACGAGAGGTAACAAATGCCCAAGATGAAGACCGACCGAGGCGCGGCCAAGCGCATCAAGGTGACCGGGACCGGCAAACTGCGCCGCCGCCGGGCCTTTCGGTCCCACCTGCTTGAGAAGAAGAGCAGCACCCGGACTCGCCGGTTGAAGCGGGAGGCCGACGTGTCGTCCCGCGATCAACGAGCCATGAAGCGCCTGCTCGGCCTGTAAGGGCCGCCACCAGCTGCATCGACAGCTGCCACCCATCCCGACATTCTTTGAACTGAAAGGAGCGCACTGATGGCTAGGGTCAAGCGCGCCGTACCCGCGAAGAAGCGCCACCGCGCCGTCCTGGAACAGGCGCAGGGCTATTACGGCAACAAGAGCCGCTCCTACCGCTCGGCCCATGAGCAGGTCATGCACTCCCTGCAATACGCCTTTCGCGACCGCCGGGCCCGCAAGGGCGACTTTCGCCAGCTGTGGATCCAGCGCATCAATGCCGCCACCCGGCAGCATGGGATGAGCTACAGCCGGTTCATCGCCGGCCTGAAGGCAGCCGACGTCGACGTGGACCGCAAGATCCTGGCCGACCTGGCGGTACGCGACCAGACGGCCTTCGCCGCCCTCGTGGCCCTGGCCCGGGAGACGCCCGCGCCGGCGGTCGCCGCCGCCCCAAGGGCCACCGAGACCGGGTCCGCCGGGTCCGCCGGGTCCGGGTCCGCCGGGTCCGCCGAGGCCGACTCCGCCGAGGCCGACTCCGCCGAGAAAAGCGCGCCGGGCGCCCATGCCGAGCGCACCGAGGACCTCGCGCCGGCCGCCGAGCCGCCGGCAGAAGAGGCGACGGAGACCGCTTCGGACCCGGAACCGCCGGGTGTCGAGGCGACTAGCTGACCGACGCTCCCCGGAGACCTCCGCTGACACCGCTCACCTATCAGCACCAGCGGGTGCAACGGTTGCGTCGCCTGGCCGCCCGCCGCAGTGCGCGGGAGGTCGAGGGTTGCTTCGTGGTCGAAGGCGGAAAGGTTGTCCGTGAGGCGTTGGCCGCCGGCGTGGGCATCGAATCGCTCTATGTCGACCGGTCCGGTCTGCCGTCCGTCGGGGCCGGCGGCGGCGTACTTGACCTCGTGGAAGATGCCTACGCCGCGGGCATCCGCGTGTTCGATCTGGCGCCTGGCGTCCTGGCTCGTGTCGCCGACACGGTGACGCCCCAACCGGTGATGGCCATCGTTGAGCGGATGGACGTGCCCCTCGCCACGTTGCAGCCGTCGGACCAGGGTGACACCATCCCTCTGATCGTGGTCTGCGTCGATGTCCGTGACCCGGGCAACGCCGGCACCATCCTGCGCAGCGCGGAGGCGGCCGGCGCCTCCGGCGTGGTGTGCTGCGATGGGACCGTGGACGTTTTCAGCCCCAAGACGGTCCGGGCGTCGGCGGGCTCGGTGTTCCGGGTCCCGGTGGTCGCGGGCGGCGACCCGGTAGCGGTGCTGGCCGAGCTGGGACGGTGGGGCCTGGCGCGGCTGGCGACGGTGGCTCACGGCGGCCAGAGCTACAGCGAGGCAGACCTGACCGTTCCCGTGGCGCTGGTGCTCGGCAATGAGGCCCATGGATTGCCCGACGACGTGGCGCCCGAGCTCGACGGCCGGCTGACCATCCCGATGGCCGGCCGGGCGGAATCCCTGAACGCCGGGATGGCGGCAGCCGTGATCTGTTTCGAGGCCGCCCGCCAGCGCCGCCAGCTCACCCCGGGCGCCCCAAACCCAGGCGCCGCACCGCCCGCACCCGCCGGCGCCGGCGCACCGCCCACACCCGCCGGCGCCGGCGCCCCGGCCGCCCACGCCTCCGGCAGAAGCGCCGAGCCCCTCCCCATGGGGGTCACCCGGTGACGGTACCCGGAGACCTCCTCGACGCCCTACCCGATGCGGTCCTGCAGCTCGACCTCACCTATTGCATGGTGGCGGCCAATGCGACCGCCTCCCGGTTGACCGGCTACCCCATGGAGGAGTTGCTGGGTCAGGACGCCTGCGCCCTGCTGGTGGCCCGCCGGCGCGACGGGCACCACCTCCGGGCCGACAGCTGGCATCCCTCGACCCGCCTGCGCTCGGTGCGGAGCATGTCGGAGCAGGAGATCACCATCCGTACCGCCTCGGGGCGGGACGTGAAGGTGTTCGTCTCCGGTTCTTACCAGCGCGACGGGCAGGGCGGGCTCACCGGCATGGTGCTGGTGCTGCGCGAGGCGGGGCGGCGGGCCCATCAGGCCGCCACCGGTATCGAGATCGTGTCCACCGTGAGCCACGAGCTGCGGTCCCCCCTGACCTCGGTCAAGGGCTACACCAGCCTGCTGCTCAACCGCTGGGGCCGGCTGCGCGACGACCAGAAACAGATGATGCTCGAGCAGGTCAACCACGACGCCGACCGGGTGACCCGCCTGGTGACCGAGCTGCTCGATATCAGCCGGCTGGAGACCGGTCGCCTCGTGCTCCGCCCCCAACTGGTCGACCTGGCCCGGTTGGCGGCCACCGTCGTGGAGAAGGTCAAGCTGGAATATCCCGACCTCGAGGCGACGCTGGCCTTCTCCGATCACTTCCCGAAGGTCTATGCCGACCCGGACAAGATCGAGCAGGTCCTCACCAACCTGGTCGAGAAGGCCTGCAAATACGCCTCCCGCAAGGGCCTCCGCGTCGAGGGCGTGGCCGGCGCCGGCGACGAGGTCTCGGTGTCGGTCGCCGACGAGGGCGAGGGAATCCCCGCCGCCGACCTGCACAAGGTGTTCACCAAGTTCTACCGCCGCTCCGAGGGAAGGCCGACGGGATCGGGCCTCGGGCTGTGGATCAGCCGCGGCCTGGTCGAGGCCCACAACGGCCGGCTGGTGGCGGAGTCAAATCCGGGGCAGGGGACGGTCTTTCGGTTTACCCTCCCGCTGGTGGAACCCGAGGAGCTGCGCCGCCGTGAGTAGCGTCGACCAGCTGCTCGAGCGATTGGGGACAATCGAGAAGGAAGCGGCGGCCGAGCTGGGAAACGCCGCCACAACCGACGCGTTGAAGGCGGCGGAGGCGGCGCAGCTGGGACGGCGGTCCCCCCTGGCCGACCTGAATTCCGGCCTTCGTGACCTCACCGTCGACGAGCGCAAAAAGGTGGGCCAGGCGATCAACGACGCCCGCGCCCTGCTGGTCGCCCTGGTGGCCAACCGCCGGGCCGACCTCGAGGCGGCCGAGCGGGCCGAGGCCCTGCAGGCCGACCGGCTCGACCTCACCGAATCCTTCCGGCCGACGAGGGAGGCGCCCGCCGAGCGCGGCCATCTCCACCTCGTCACCCAGACCCGCGACGAGTTGGAGGACGCCTTCGTGGCCATGGGCTTCCAGGTCGCCGAGGGTCGCGAGGCGGAAACCGACTGGTACAACTTCGAGGCGCTGAACATGCCGCCGGCCCATCCCGCCCGGGGCATGTGGGACACCCTCTACCTGAAACTGGGGCCGCCCGGCACGGTCTTGCTGCGCACCCACACCTCGCCGGTGCAGATCCATCTCATGGAGCGCCAGCGGCCGCCGATCTACGCCGTGATGCCGGGCCGCTGTTACCGCCGCGACACCCCCGACGCCCGGCACCTCCCGGTCTTCCACCAGATCGAGGGCCTGGTCGTCGACCGGGGCATCACCTTCGGGGACCTGGCCGGGACCATCGAGGCGTTCACCGAGACGTTCTTCGGTCCGGGGATGCATTCCCGGCTGCGGCCCTCCTATTTCCCCTTCACCGAGCCGTCGGCCGAGTTCGAGGTGACCTGCCCGATCTGCGGCGGCGAGGGCTGCCGCACCTGCTCCGGGTCGGGGTGGATCGAACTGGGCGGCTGCGGGATGGTCGACCCGGCCGTGTTCGCGGCCGTCGGGATCGACCCCGAGGAATACACCGGCTTCGCCTTCGGGTTCGGGATCGACCGGCTGGCCCAGGTGCGCCACGGCATCGAGGACATGCGCATCCTGCTCGACAACGATCTGCGCTTCACTTCCCAGTTTTAATGCGAGTCCCGCTCTCCTGGCTGCGTGAGTTCGCGCCGATCGACGCCGCGCCCGAGGACATTGCGGCCACCTTTTCCAACCTGGGCCTCGTTGTCGAGGGCATGGAGATCATCGACCCCGGCCTCGACGGCATCGTGGTGGCCCGGGTGCTCGACCTGCGGCCCCATCCCGACGCCGACCGTGTCCAACTGGTCGATGTCGACGCCGGCGACGGCGAGGCCCGGCAAATCGTCTGCGGCGCCTTCAACATGACCGCCGGCGACCTCGTCCCGCTGGCCACGCTGGGGACGGTCATGCCGAACGGGATGGAGATCGGCCGGCGGAAGATGCGGGGCGAGTGGTCCAACGGCATGTTGTGCTCGGCCGCCGAGCTGGGGCTTCCGGAGCAGGACGGGGAAAAGGGGATTTTTCTCCTGCCGAGCGGGACGGCGGCGCCCGGCACCCCGCTGCGTCAGGCGCTCGGCCTCGAGCCGGACGTCGTCTACGACCTCGAGGTCTCCCCGAACCGGCCCGACGCCATGTCCGTAGCCGGCGTGGCCCGCGACCTGGCCGCCGCCCTCGGCGTGGAGTTCCTGCTGCCGGCGTTCACGACGCCGGTCGAGGCCGACGTCGAGCGGGTCCCGGTGACCGTCACCGCCGCCGACCTGTGCCCGCGGTTCACCGCCACCGTCTTCGAGGGCGTGACCATCGGGCCGTCGCCGGCGTGGCTCGCCCGCCGGTTGACGCTGGCCGGCATGCGGCCCATCAACAATGTCGTCGACCTCTCCAACTATGTGATGTTGGAGTTGGGCCAACCCAACCACGCCTACGACCTCGACCGCCTTCCCGGGCGCGGACTGGGGGTGCGCCGGGCTCGCCCGGGCGAGACCCTCGTCACCCTCGACGGCATCGAGCGCCGGCTGGAGGGCGACGACTGCGTGATCGTCGACGGCGAGGACCGCCCCGTCGGGATCGCCGGGATCATGGGGGGCGCCTCGTCGGAGATCTCCGACGCCACGACCACCATCGTCCTGGAGGCCGCCTATTTCACCCCGATGGCCATCGCCCGCACCGGGACGCGCCTCGGGTTGTACACCGAGGCGCGAGCCCGTTTCGAACGGGGTGTCGATCCGGGGGTGGTCGACCGGGCCATCGACCGCTTCGCCGCCCTGCTGGCGGAAACGGCGGGCGGCCGGCGCGGCCCAACGGTCGATGTCGCCTCGCCGGCCTACCTCCCCGCTCCTCTGCCCGTCGCCGTCCGCACGGCGCGGGTCAACGACGTGCTCGGCACCTCGCTCACCGACGCCGACATCGCCCGGTTGCTGGCGCCCATCGGCTTCTCGTCCTCGCCGGCGGCCGCCGGCGTGCAGACGGTCACCATTCCGACGTGGCGGCCCGACTCGGCCCGCGAGATCGACGTGATCGAGGAGGTGGGCCGGCTCCACGGCTACGGCAACATCGCCCGCTCCCTGCCTCCCGGGGTGCGCACCGGCGGCGGCCTCACCACCTACCAGCGCGGCCGCCGGCGGGTGCGCGACATTTTGGCCGGCGCCGGCGTCTCCGAGGCGTGGACGACGACCTTCCTCGGGCCGGGCGACCTTGAGCGGGCCGGGCTGCCGGGCGACGCCGTCGAGGTGGAGAACCCCTTGGACCGCTCCGAGTCGCTTTTGCGGACGTCGCTGATTCCCGGCTTGCTGAAGGCGGTGCGTTTCAACGCCGACCGCCAGGCGCCCGACGTGCGCCTGTTCGAGATCGGCCACGTGTTCGCCCCGCCCGCCGCTGACGCCGCGGTCCCGTTGCCCGACGAGCGGGAGGACCTGGCCGTGGTCGTGGCCGGCGCGGGTGCTGACGCCGTCCTCGCCACCCGGATCTGGGCCGTCCTGGCGGCCGCCCTGCGGCTCGAAGGGGTACGCCTCGAGGCGGCGCTGGTCGCCGGGCTGCACCCGACCCGGGCCGCCCGCCTGGTTGTCGCCCCCACCGGGCAGGTGCTCGGCGCGGTGGGGGAGATCGACCCTGCCTCCCTGGCGGCGTACGGTATTTCCGGGCGGGTCGGGGTGGTGCTGGCCGCGATGGAACCGCTGTTGGCCGCGCCCCGCCGGAGCAGTCAGGCCCGGCCGGTCAGCCGGTTCCCCGCCAGCGACATCGACCTGGCCTTCGTAGTGGCCGACACCGTCGCCGCCGGCGACGTGGCCGAGACCCTCCGGGCGGCGGGGGGCGAACTGGCCGAGTCGGTCACGCTCTTCGACGTCTACCGAGGCCCCGGGGTGGGGGAGGGGCGCCGCAGCCTGGCCTTCCACATCCGGCTGCGCGCCATGGACCACACCCTCACCGAGGCCGAGGTGGCCGGCGCCCGCCAGGCCATGATCGACGCCGTGGTCGCCGCCCACGGTGCCGAACTCCGGGCCTGACCCGACGTTTTCGTAGGGCGCTGTCGGCGGCACCGGGGTCCGGCGAGGTCCCGGGGGGCGGCACCGAGAACCTTGTGGCGACTATGGATTGAGGGTCACGACCTTGTCGCCACGAGGTTGGGACCGGCCGACGGCCGGGTCGACCGACCGGCCAGGTGGCGGCGACAAGGCGCGGCGGGGTCCACCTTTTGTCGCCACGAGGCCGGCGGACGGCGCCGCCCGAGAGTGTCGGCGCCACCGGCGCCGGGTAGGACGGACGGGACGACCAAGGAGGCGGTTCATGCCTGACGACATCTACACACTCCCTGACCTGGCCTACGACGAGGGCGCCCTCGAGCCCCACATCAGCGGCCAAATCATGGCGTTGCACCATGGCAAGCACCACGCCACCTACGTCAAGGGGGCCAACACGGCGCTGGAGAAGCTGTACGACCTGCGGGGCAAGGGGGACTTCTCCATGCTCTCCCAGCTGGAACGCAACCTGGCCTTCAACGTCTCGGGTCACGTCCTTCACTCGGTGTTCTGGACCAACCTCTCACCACACGGCGGCGGCGAGCCGACCGGCGACCTGGCCGACGTGATCGACGAGACCTTCGGCGGCTACCGCGACTTCCGGGCCCAGATGACCGAAGCCGCGACCACCATCCAGGGTTCGGGGTGGGCCATGGCGTCGTGGGAGCCGGTGGCGGGCCGGGTGATCATCCAGCAGGTGCACGACCACCAGGGCAACCACGGTCAGGGGACCGTCCCGCTGCTCGTCATCGACGGCTGGGAGCACGCCTACTACCTGCAGTATCACAACGAGAAAGCCAAGTTCTTCGAAGCCGTCTGGAACGTCATCAACTGGGGCGACGTGGACCGCCGCTTCACCGAGGCGTGCCGGGCCCCCATCACCGTCTAGCCGTCCCGATCGCCGGGCGCCGCCGTGGCCGCCGCTGAGGACCCCATCCTGCAGGCGGCGGCGGAGGTCTTCGGCTACCAGGACCTCCGGCCGGGGCAACGGGAGGCGATCCAGAGCGTGGTCGCCGGTCGCGACACGCTCGCCGTCATGGCCACCGGGAGCGGCAAGTCGGCCATTTTCGCCCTGGCCGGCCGGCTGCTCGGGGGCACGACACTCGTCATCTCGCCCCTCCTTGCCCTGCAGCGCGACCAGGTCGCCAACATGGGCGGCGGGGGCCGGCTCAAGGCGGTGGCCATCAATTCCGACTGCTCGGAAGGCGAGCGCCGCGACCTACTTGCCGGCGATCCTCCCGATCTCGTCTTCCTGGCGCCCGAGCAGCTGGCCAACTCCGATGTGCTCCGCGAACTGGTCCGGCTGCGGCCCGCCCTGATGGCGGTCGATGAAGCCCACCTGGTGAGCCAGTGGGGCCAGGACTTCCGCCCCGACTACCTGCGGATCGGCGCCGCCGTCGAGTCGCTCGGTCATCCCGCCATCCTCGCCCTGACCGCCACCGCCGCCCCTCCCGTCCGGGACGACATCGTGGCCCGCCTCGGGATGCGGGACCCGACGGTGCTCGTCACCGGCTTCGACCGCCCCAACATCGAACTGGCGGTCCACTCGTATTTCACCGACGAAGCCCACAAGCTGGAGGTCGTCACCAACGACGTCGTCGAGGCGGCGCGCCACCTGGGCCACGGCATCGTCTACGGGGCGACCCGCAAACGGGTGGAAAACCTCGCCGACGAGTTGGCTGGCCGGGGGATACGGGCCGCCGCCTATCACGCCGGCCTCCGTCCCCCCCGGCGGCAGGAACGCGAAGAACAATTCCGCCAGGGTGACCTCGAGGTCGTGGTCGCCACCATCGCCTTCGGCATGGGCATCGACAAACCCAATGTCCGCTGGGTGTACCACGCCGATGTCGCGGGCTCGGTCGACGAGTACTACCAGGAGTTCGGCCGGGCCGGCCGTGACGGCGAGCCGGCGGAGGCGACGCTGTATTTCCGCCCCGAGGATCTGCGGCTGCCCAAGATGTACGCCTCACGGGCGGGACCGAGCGGGGCGTCGCTCCGCGCCGTGGCCGACGCTGTGCTGCGGTTTCCCCAGGCGCCCGGCCTGAACGCGTTGGCCGAGCAGGCGGGGTTGGGCCGCCGGCGGACCTCGGCCGCGGCCATGGCCCTCGCCGAGGCCGGCGGCCTGACGCTCGGCGCCGACGGGTCCATCTCCCTCGCCGGCGACGCCGACGGCGCGGCGGTTGGCGCGGGCCGGTCGGTGTCGGTCGCCCGCGACCTCGACGAGGCGGTGGCGGGCGCGGCGGAGATCATCGCCCGCCGGCGGGCGATCGAGCGCAGCCGGATCGAGGCCATGGAGGCGTACCGCGAGACGGTCGGCTGTCGCTGGAAGTTCGTACTGGAGTACTTCGGCGAGCGGGCCGCCGATCGCTGCGGGCACTGCGACAACGACGAACGGGCCGACGACCGGGCCGCCGAGGACGACGCCGCCCCCCGTCCCTTTGCCCGGGGCAGCCGGGTCCGCCACGCCGTGTTCGGCGAGGGCGAGGTGGTGGGCTACGCCGGACCCCGTATCTTGCTGGCGTTCGACACCCACGGCTACAAGCGCCTCGACGTGGGGCTGGTCATGGACGGGGGCCTGCTGGAGCCGGCCGGCTGAACAACGGCCCGTATGACAATGCAGGATCCTGTATGTTGATGCGGTGCCCTCCTCCCGTTCGCTGCGCACCGCCGTGTTCGGCGCCTCCGGCTACGCCGGCGCCGAGTTGCTGCGGCTGGCGGCCGGCCACCCGCAGCTCGACATCGTCCTGGCGACAGGCGATTCCACGGTCGGCACCGAGGTCGCCGATCTCTATCCCAGCCTGGCCGCCGCCTACCCGGATCTGACCTACGCCCCGGCCGACCCGGCGGCCGCCGAAGGTTGCGACCTGGTCTTTCTGGCGCTGCCCCACGGGGCGTCGCAGGATCTGGTCCCCGACCTGCGTAAGCGGGTGGCCACGGTGGTGGACCTGGCGGCCGACTTCCGGCTCAAGGACGAGGCGCTGTACCCGACCTGGTACGGCGAGGCCCATCGGCACCCCGACCTGCTGGGGGAGGCGGCGTTCGGGATCCCCGAGCTGTTTCGGCCCAGCATCGAGGGCGCCAGTCTGGTGGCGGCGGCTGGCTGCCACGTCACCGCCGCCGCCTTGGCCCTGGCGCCGCTCGTGAGTGCGGGCCTGGTGGAACCCGACGGCATCGTGGTGAACACCATCACCGGCGTCTCGGGGGCGGGTCGGGCCTTGAAGGAGAACCTGCACTTTTGCGCCGTCGACGAGGACGTCGCCGCCTACGGCCTCCTTACCCACCGCCACACCCCGGAGATCGAGCAGGCCACCGGGGCCACGGTGATCTTTACTCCCCACCTGGCCCCGCTCAACCGGGGCATCCTGGCCACCTGTTACGCCCGGGCGGCGGTCGACGACGCCGACCCCCTCGGCGTATTGCTCGACTTTTACTCCGGCGAGCCCTTCATGGTGGTGAGCTCACGGTCTCCGTCGACCAAGGCCGCCCAGGGCGCCAACACCGCCCACCTCACCGCCCGCTACGACCCGCGGACAGGGACGGTCCTGGCCGTCTGCGCCCTCGACAACCTGGTGAAAGGGGCGGCCGGGCAGGCCATCCAGTGCGCCAACCTGGCCGTCGGGTTACCCGAGACCACCGGACTCCCGCTGGGCGGGATGTACCCATGACGATCGAGCCGGACGGGGTCGTCGACCCAGGCGGCCCTTGGCGCGGGGTGGCGTCATGAGTGTCACCGCACCCGTCGGCTTCGTCGCCGGCGGAGTGGCCTGCGGCGTGAAGGCGTCCGGAGACCTCGATCTGGCGCTGGTCGCATCCACCGACGGCCGCCCCGTCGCCGCGGCCGCGGTGTTCACGGCCAACAAGGCCGCCGCCGCCCCGGTCCAGGTCAGCCGCCGCCACCTCGAGGCCAGCGACGGCCGGGCGGCCGCGGTGGTGGTGAACAGC
The DNA here is from genome assembly GCA_036264135.1 of Acidimicrobiales bacterium. Lineage (GTDB taxonomy): Bacteria > Actinomycetota > Acidimicrobiia > Acidimicrobiales > Palsa-688 > DATARN01. The sequence continues at coordinate 7,917 of DATARN010000091.1, read as the reverse complement.
GGCAACGCCAACGCCGCCACCGGTGCCGCCGGCGTGGCCCACGCCGAGCAGACGTGCGCCGTGGTGGCCCAGGGACTCGGTTGCCGGGAGACCGAGGTGCTGGTCTGCTCGACCGGCCTGATCGGCATCCCCCTGGCCATCGACCGGATCACGGCGGGCATCCCGGTGCTGTTGCAGGCGAGGAACTCGGAGGGCGGCCCGACGGCGGCCACCGCCATGATGACCACCGACACCCATGCCAAGCAGGTCGTGGTACCCGGCGCCGGCTTCACCGTCGGGGGCATGGCGAAGGGGGCGGCCATGCTGGCGCCCAACATGGCGACCATGCTGGCCGTCCTCACGACCGACGCCGCCACCGACCCGGCGACGCTGAAACGGGCCCTCGCCGAGGCCGTCGCCCGCAGCTTCAACCAAATGACCGTGGACGGCTGCACCTCCACCAACGACACCGTCATCGTCCTCGCCAGCGGCCGGGCCGCGCCGCCGGCCGCCCCGGGCGAGGCGGAGCTGACCGACGCCCTGTGGGAGGCGTGCGCCGACCTCGCCGGCCAGATGGCGGCCGACGCCGAGGGCGGCACCCGGGTGGTCCGGGTCCGGGTGACGGGCGCCGCCAGCTCCGCCGACGCCGCCGCCGGAGCCCGCAAGATCGCCCAGAGCCCGCTGGTGAAGTGCTCGTTCTACGGCCAGGACCCCTACTGGGGCCGGGTGGTGAGCGAGCTGGGCTCGGCGGGCATCGAGTTCGACCTCGACCGGGTCGAGATCAGCTACGGCGGCATCACCGTGTGCCGGGGCGGCGTGGCGGCCGGCGACCCCGGCCGGTCGGCGGACCTGAAGAAGGTCATGGCCGCCGACACCGTCGAGGTCGTCGCCCGTCTCGGCTTGGGCGACGGCGAGGCGGCCATGATCACCTGCGACCTGGGCCACGGGTACATCGACGAGAACATGGGCACCTCATGACCCTCGACACGCACGCCGCCCGCCCGGCCGCCACGCAGCCCGACGCCGGCGCCAAGGCCGAGATCCTCGCCGCCGCCCTACCGTACATCCGGCGCTTCTGGGGTCAGATCGTGGTCGTGAAGTACGGCGGAAACGCCCTCGGCGGGGGCGTGACATCCCGGGCCGGACTCGACTCCTTCGCCCAGGACATCGTGCTCATGGCCTCCGTCGGGATGCGCCCGCTCGTCGTCCACGGCGGCGGCCCGCAGATCGGCGAGCTCATGACCAGGCTGGGCAAGGTCCCGCAGTTCGTGGACGGCCTCCGGGTCACCGACGCCGAGACCCTCGACATCGCCCGCATGGTCCTCGTGGGCAAGATCAACCGCGACATCGTCTCGGCCATCAACGTCCACGCCCCCCTCGCCGTCGGCGTGTCGGGCGAGGACGCCGGCATGATCCTGGCCTCGCCCCGCGCTCCGGAGCTGGGGTTCGTGGGCGACGTGGCCCAGGTCAACCCGGCGCTGCTGCAACGGCTGCTGGCCCAGGACCTCATCCCGGTGGTCGCCACCATCGGCGCCGACGAGGCCGGCCAGGCGTACAACATCAACGCCGACACCGTCGCCGGCGCCGTGGCCGAGGCCCTGGAGGCGGCCAAGCTCGTCTACCTCACCGACGTCGACGGCATCCGCGGCGACAAGGGCGACGCCGCCAGCCTCATCTCGTCGCTCACCGCCGGGGAATTGCAAGCGCTCCTCGACGCCGGCGCCATCGACGGCGGCATGATCCCCAAGGTTGTGTCCTGCCTGCGGGCACTGGGCGGCGGCGTGGCCCGAGCCCACATTCTCGACGGCCGGGTGCCCCACGCCCTCCTGCTCGAGATCTTCACGCCCGAGGGCGTGGGCACCATGGTGTCGCCATGAGCGCCAACGTCCCCGACGTTCTGATGCCCACCTACCCGCCCCCGCCGGTCACCTTCGTGAGGGGCGAAGGCAGCTACCTCTGGGACGACGAGGGGCGGCGCTACCTCGACTTCCTGTCCGGGCTGGCGGTCACCAGCCTGGGCCATTCCCACCCCGCGATCACCCGCGCCGTGGCCGAGCAGGCCGCCACCCTGCTCCACGTCTCCAACCTGTTCGGGACCGTCCCCGGCCGTCAGGTGGCGGCCACCCTCGACCGCCTGATCGGCGGCGGCGGGCGGGTCTTCTTCTGCAACAGCGGCGCCGAGGCCAACGAGTGCGCCCTGAAACTGGCCCGCAAGTGGGCCGGCTACGGCCGCTACGGCGTGGTCTCCGCCTACGGCTCCTTCCACGGCCGCACCCTCGCCACGCTGGCGGCGACGGGGCAGCCGGCCAAGCACGAGCCGTTCCAGCCGCTGCCCACCGGGTTCCGCCACGTGGCCTGGGACGACCTCGACGCCCTGGAGGCGGCGATCGACCCGACGGTGGCGGCGGTGCTGCTCGAATCGGTCCAGGGTGAGGGCGGCGTCAACCCCGCCAGCGTCGAGTACTTCGCCGGCGTCCGCGCCCTGTGCGACGAACGGAACCTGCTCTTCATCGTCGACGAGGTGCAGACCGGCCTAGGCCGCACCGGCGCCTGGTTCGGCTTTCAACGCCTCGGCGTCACGCCCGACGTGGTGACGGTGGCCAAGGCCCTGGGCAACGGCATGCCCATCGGGGCCTGCTGGGCCCGGGCCGACGTGGCCGGCGCCTTCCAGCCCGGCGACCACGCCACCACCTACGGGGGCCAGCCGCTGGCCGCCGCCGCCGCCCGGGCGACCCTCGAGGTGATGCAGGCCGAGGACGTCCCGAGCCGGGCCGCGGTCGCCGGCGAGCACCTGACGGCGGCGCTCGGCGCCCTGCCCGGCGTGGCGTCGGTGCGGGGCGCGGGACTGCTCCTCGGCGTGGAACTGGTGGGAAAAGATGCCCGGCGCGTGGCTCACGCCGCCCTGGGCGCCGGCCTGGTCGTGAACCCGGTCACGGCGACCGCCATCCGCCTGGCGCCGTCATTGCTGGTCACGCCGGACGAGCTCGACGAAGGGATCGGCATCCTGGGCCAGGTCCTGGCCGCCGAGGTGCCGGCGTGACGCACTTCCTCGAGATCGACGACCTCAGCGACGCCGAGCTGACCCATGTCCTGGACATGGCTCAGCTCACCCCGGCGCCGGCCGTGCTGTCCGGCAGGGGCGTGGCCCTGATCTTCGAGAAGCCGTCGGCCCGGACCCGGAACTCCAGCGAGGTGGCGGTCTTCCAGCTGGGCGGCCACCCCGTCACCATCCGGGGCGAGGAGGTGGGCTTCGACCACCGGGAGTCGGTCGAGGACATCACCCGGGCGCTGGCCCAGTACCACGCCGTGCTTGGTGCCCGGGTGTTCGACCACCACGTGCTGACCCGTATGGCCGCCGTCTCGCCGGTGCCGGTCATCAACCTGCTCTCCGACCGGGCCCATCCTTGCCAAGTCCTGGCCGATTTGCTGACACTGCACCAGCACTACGGCTACCTGAAGGGGCTCAAGGTGGCGTGGATAGGGGATGGAAACAACGTCTGCCGTTCCCTGGTCCTCGGCGCCTCCCGGGCCGGTATCAACGTCGCTGTGGCGTGCCCGCCGGGCTACGAGCCCGACGCCGCCGCCGTTGAGGCGGCCCGCGGCCGGGGCGTCGACATCGAGGTGGGCCACGATCCCCGCGCCGCCGCCACCGGGGCCGATGCCGTCTTCACGGACACATGGATCTCGATGGGCGATGAGACGGCCGCCAACGAACGGCGCTCCGCGTTCGGGGGATTCACGGTCGATGCCGACATCATGGGCCGGGCCGCACCCTCGGCCCCCTTTCTCCACTGTCTACCCGCCCACCGCGGGGAGGAAGTCACCGACGAGGTCATTGACGGCCCCCAGAGCCTGGTGTGGCAGGAGGCCGCCAACCGCCTGCACGCCTTCCGGGGCCTGCTGTTGTGGCAGTTCGGGCACCAGCTGTGAGGCTGGCCAAGACCCAGCGCCAGCACCGCATCGCCCTGTTGCTGGAGGCCAACGCCGTGACCAACCAGGCCCAGCTGGTGGAGCTGCTGGCCGCCGAGGGCGTGGTCGCCACCCAAGCCACGGTGTCGCGCGACCTCGATGAGCTGGGGGCGGTCAAGGTGCGCACCGGCGGCGGCGAATCGGTCTACGCCGTGCCCGAGTACGAGCACCGCGTCGAGCCTGAGGACCATCTGCGCCGGGTGTTCAGCGAGTGGGTCGTCGAGGTGGCCCACTCCGGCAACCTGGTCGTCGTCCGCACCCCTCCGGGGTCGGCGCACGTGGTGGCCTCGGCCATCGACCGCTCGGGCATGCTGGACGTCATCGGCACCGTGGCCGGCGACGACACCATCATCGTCATCGCCCGCGAGCGGGCGGGTGGCGCCCAGGTGGCCAAGCAGCTTTCCGACCTGGCCGGGCTGTAGCGCCCGCTCATCCAAGATCATTGACGAAGTGGAGAAGGAAACGTGACCAAGCGGGTAGTGCTGGCCTACAGCGGGGGATTGGACACCTCGGTGGCGGTGCGCTGGATGATCGAGGAGCTGGGCGTCGAGGTGATCACGCTGGCCGCCGACGTGGGCCAGGGCGGGGACTTCGACGCCATCTGCGAGCGGGCCCGGGCGGCCGGGGCGGTCGAAGCCCTGGTCGTCGACTGCCGGGAGGAGTTCGCCTACCAGTTCGTGGCCCCCGCCCTGCGGGCCAACGCAAAATACGAGGGCAAGTACCCGCTGATCTCGTCGCTGTCGCGGCCGATCATCGCCCGCCACCTGGTGGCCGCCGCCCGGGCCCACGGCGCCGACGCTATCGCCCACGGCTGCACCGGCAAGGGCAACGACCAGGTGCGCTTCGAGGTCTCCACCATGGCCCTCGCCCCCGACCTGGAAACCATCGCCCCCGCCCGCATCTGGGACCTCACCCGGGAGAAGTCCATCGAGTACGCCGCGGCGTGGGGCATCCCCATCACGGTCACCAAGTCCAGCCCCTACTCGATCGACCAGAACCTGTGGGGCCGGACCATCGAGTGCGGCATTCTCGAGGACCCCTGGGAGCAGCCCCCCGAGGAGGTGTACGAGCTGACCACCCCCACCGCCAGCGAGGCGCGGGATCTCGTCATCCGCTTCCACCAGGGTCTGCCCGTCGCCATCGACGGGGTCGAGATGGCCCTCGACGAGCTGATCGGCGAGGTCACCCGGGTGGTGGGCTCCTACGGGTGGGGCCGCATCGACATGGTGGAGAACCGCCGCGTCGGGATCAAGAGCCGGGAGATCTACGAATGCCCCGGGGCGCTGGCCCTCTTGATGGCCCACGCCGATCTCGAGGACCTGACGCTCGAACGGGACCTGGCTCACGAGAAGGCGCGCCTCGAGCCCCGCTACGCCGAGCTGGTGTATGACGGGCTGTGGTTCTCGCCCCTGAAGGACGCCCTCGACGCCTTCGTGGCCGAGAGCCAGCGCTTCGTGACCGGCGAGGTGCGGCTGCGCTGCGAGCCCCCGGGCCGCTGCATCGTCTCCGGCCGGCGCAGCGACGTGTCGCTCTACGACTACGGGTTGGCGACCTACGAGGCGGCCGACCGTTTCCGCCACTCCGACGCCGAGGGTTTCGTCCGCCTCTGGGGGCTCGGCGTACAGACGTGGGCGGCCCGCCAGTCGCGGGCCCGCCGCGACGAGCGCGACTAGAAAGGCGACGTGACCCTTCGGAGAGCCCCTCGGGGCGGGGCGTCGGCGGCCGGCGGCGGGGGCGTGGCGTGACTCTTTGGCAGGGTCGATTCGGCGAGGCGCCGGCGGAGGAGCTGCTGGCGTTTACCGAGAGTCTGTCATTCGACCGCCGGCTGGCCATGGACGACCTGGCCGGCAGCCGGGCCCACGTGGCCGGCCTGGCGCGCGCCCATCTCCTGACCGCCGAAGAGGCGCAGGTGCTAGGCGCCGCCCTCGACCGGGTCGCCGAGGAGCTGAAAGGCGGCGGCTTCGCCTTTCACGCCGGCGAGGAGGACATCCACACCGCCATCGAGCGGCGGGTCACCGAGCTGTCGGGGCAGGTGGGGGCCCGGCTGCACACCGGTCGTAGCCGCAACGACCAGATCGCCACCGCCACCCGCCTCTTCACCAAGCGGGAGCTGGCCCTCACCGCCCGGCGGGTGCTGCGCCTCCAGCAGATCCTGCTCGACCGGGCGGAACAGGCCGAGGACTGCTACCTGCCCGGCTACACCCACCTGCAGCGGGCCCAACCCGTCCTGCTGGCCCACCACCTCATGGCCCACGGCTGGGCCCTGGCCCGTGACATCGACCGGCTGCTCGACACCCGCCGGCGCCTCGACGTGTCACCCCTCGGTGCCGGCGCCCTGGCCGGCTCCTCCCTGCCCCTCGACCCTGACGCGGTGGCCGACGACCTGGGCTTCCGGGACCGCTTCGAGAACTCCCTCGATGCCGTCTCCGATCGGGACTTCGTGGCCGAGGCCCTTTTCGACCTGGCCCTGCTCGGTGTGCACCTTTCCCGCATCGGGGAGGAAGTAGTGCTGTGGTCGACCGAGGAATTCGGGTTCCTGCACCTCGACGACGCCTACGCCACGGGGAGCTCCATGCTGCCCCAGAAGAAGAACCCCGACATCGCCGAACTGGCCCGCGGGAAGGCGGGCCGGCTCATCGGCCACCTGAGCGGCTTCCTCGCCACCCTGAAGGGCCTCCCGCTCGCCTACAACCGCGATCTGCAGGAGGACAAAGAACCCCTGTTCGACAGCTTCGACCAGGTGAACCAGGCCCTGGCGGCACTCGGTGGTCTGCTGGACACCGCGGTGTTCGACACCGATCGCATGCAGCAGGCCGCTGACACCCCGGCGGCCGCGGCCGTGGACCTGGCGGAGTGGCTGGTCAGCCGGGCCATGCCCTTCCGGGAGGCGCACCAGGTGGTGGCCGGACTGGTCCGAGAATCGCTCGACCGCCACGTCCCCCTCGCCGAGCTGGTCGAGGCCCATCCCCAATTGGGGACCGACGCCCTCACCCTGCTCGCCCCCGGGGTGGCGGTGACTCGGCGCACCACGCCCGGCGGCGGCGGACCGGGGCCCGTCGCCGACCAGCTGAAGCGCTACGCCCACCAGATCTCGGTGGACGCCGCCCGGCTGGGCGATTGAAGGCAACGTTCTTCGAGCGGGACCCCCGCATCGTCGGGCCGGAACTGCTCAACAAACTGCTGGTCGTCGGCTCCTTGGCCGGGCGGATCGTCGAGGTGGAGGCCTACTGCGGCGCCATCGACCCCGGCAGCCACGCCTATCGCGGGCCGACGCCGCGCAACGAGGTCATGTTCGGCCCGCCCGGTCACCTGTACGTCTACCGCAGCTACGGCATCCACTGGTGCGCCAACGCGGTGTGCGGGCCGGTGGGAGTGGGGGAGGCGGTCCTCCTCCGCGCCCTCGCCCCGGTGGCGGGCCAGGACGAGATGCGCGCCGCCCGGGAGCAGGGGCAGCGCCACCCGCTCCGAGACCGCGACCTGTGCCGGGGCCCCGGCCGGTTGTGCCAGGCGCTGGGCATCACCTCATGGCACAACGGGGCCGATCTGGTGGCCGGCGACCGCGGGATCACCATCGTCGACGACGGTGTACCGCCGCCCGCTGCCCCCGGCGTCTCGCTCCGCGTCGGCCTCACCAAGGGCGCCGAGCACCCCTGGCGCTTCTACATCGTCGGCGATCCCCACGTCTCCGGCTCGGTCCGGGCCTCGCCGGCTGGCCGGGCCTAGCCCGCCCGGCGCGGGGCGTGGCCGCTCCATCCGGGCGTGCCGGCTCCACCCGGGCGTGCCGGCTGGGCGTGCCGGAGCCACGGACCCAAAATGCACCGTGTCGGCCGCCGCCCGGGCGCCCGGCTGCGGTACCTTGGTGCTTCGCCTCACTCGGGGCGACGTCGTCGGATTGCGGTTGACACTGTGACCCAACGTCGGTAGTCTGAGAAGCCGCCCGTCAGTGCCTAGCGCTGCCGGGTCCGTCGG
>DATARN010000087.1:0-22136 GCA_036264135.1 Acidimicrobiales bacterium | reverse complement strand
GCCCGGGCCGACGTCCTCATGCTCCTGGCCCGAACCGATCCCGACCGCGCCAAGGCCCACCGCGGCCTCTCGATGTTCGTCGTCGAGAAGCACCCCGCCTCGGGCACCGGCTTCGAAGTGCGACAGACCGAGCCCTGCCCCGGCAAGCTCGAGGGGCGCCCCATCGACACCCTCGGCTATCGGGGCATGCATTCCTTCGAGGTCTCCTTCGAGGACTGGTTCGTCCCTTCGGCCAACCTGATCGGCGGCGAGGCCGGTTTGGGCAAGGGCTTCTACCTCCAAATGCAGGGCTTCGAGAACGGCCGCCTGCAGACGGCCGCCCGGGCCATCGGCGTGATGCAGGCCGCCTACGAGGCGGCCTACGACTACGCCCTCAACCGGAAGGTCTTCGGGGCCCCGATCGTCGAGTACCAGCTGACCCGGGCCAAGCTGACCCGCATGGCCGTGATCATCCAGGCGGCCCGCCAGTTCGCCTACCAGGTGGCCAAGCTCATGGCCAAGGGAGAGGGGGCCCTCGAGGCCTCGATGGTCAAGGCCTACGTCTGCCGGGCCGCCGAGTGGGTCGCCCGGGAGGCCATGCAGATCCACGGCGGCATGGGCTACGCCGAGGAATTTCCCGTCTCGCGATACTTCGTCGACGCCCGGGTGCTGTCCATTTTCGAGGGCGCCGACGAGACCCTGGCCCTCAAAGTTGTGGCCCGGCGCCTGGTCCAGGAAGCGGCCGGGCAGCCGGTAACCTAAGCGGCGGCCGAAAACCGGCCGGCAGGAGGGAGGTGGCGATGCTCGACCCCAGACACACCCTGCTCATCGAGTTCTGCGTCCCCTGAAACTACATTCCCCGCGCCGTCGGTCTGACGGACGAGGTGCTGTCCCGCTGGGCGCCGATCATCAAGGACGTTGAGCTGCTGCCCTCGTCAAAAGGCCGCTTCGAGGTGACCCTCGACGGCGAGCTCATTTTTTCCAAAGCAGGAATCGGTCGCCATGCCGAGCCGGGAGAAATTGTGGCGCTGGTGGAGGACCGCATAGGCGCCCCCGTCATGAAGGACTGAGCAGCCGGAAGGTTTCCCCCCAAGAGCGGAATAGCCGGTGGCGGCAACTGGTTTCCAGGGTGCTACCCGAAGACACCCACCCGAGGAGAATGCGACGACCAAGCCCAAGACCAAGGTCGAGGCCACCAGCGATACCGCCAATGGGGCCGATGACGACATGCCGATGACCACTGACGACGACCTCGATGCCGACGGCCCCGCGGGCATCGACGACATCGAGGATCTGGAGGATCTCGACGTCGACAACGGCGACCTGGACGACGCCGTCCTGGACGACGACGAGGACAGCGGCGACGACAGCGACCTTGCGGACGGGGACGACGACCTTGCGGACGGGGACGACGTGCCCGTGGAAGTTCCCGTGGCCAAGATCCAGAAGGCGGTCGAGCCCGAAGCCGAGGCCGACGACGACGAGTTGCTGGCCGATGAGGTCGAGGCCAGCCTGGACGTCATCCTGGCCGAGCGCCTGCGCGGTGACGACACCGAAGACGACGAGGTCGAGGCCGACGAGGAAGAGGACGACGGCCTGCCCAACCAGCTGGCGACCGTCATTCCCGTGCGCCAGCCCGATGAGTTTCTCTGCCAGTCGTGCTTTTTGCTGAAGCCGCCCGGCCAGCTGGCCGATCGCGACCACCAGCTCTGCCGCGACTGCGCCTGACGCCGCCGCCCCGGCGCTTTGGCGGCTAGCTCGGCGCCGAACGGCGCAGCCCGGTGCGCTCGCCGATAGCCACGACCTTGGCCGCCACCTTTCGGGACGCCTCGTCGATCATCTCGTCGCCGAACATGACCGCCCCCCGGCGGTCGCCTTCGGTGGCCACGCGGTAGGCGTCGAGGATGGCGCCGGCCCGGTCGAACTGCTCCTGGCTGGGCCCGAACATCTCGTTCAGGATGGGCACCTGGGTCGGGTGAAGGGCCCATTTGCCGTCAAAGCCGAGAATGGCGGTGCGCCGGGAGAACTCCCGGAAGCCGTCGAGGTCCTGGATCTTGACGTAGGGGCCGTCGATGACCTGCAGGCCGTTGGCCCGCCCGGCCATGAGGATCTTGACGAACACGTAGTGGAAGTAGTCCCCGGGGTAGTCGGGGATGAGCAGGCCGCCGGCCAGTGACGGCATGCCCATGGACGCCGACATGTCGACCGGCCCGAGGATGACCGTCTCCAGCCGCGGTGAGGCGGCGCAGATCTCCTCCACGTTGATGAGGCCCCGAGCCGTCTCGATCTGGGCTTCGATGCCGATGTGACCGCGTGGCAGGCCGGCTCGGACCTCGACCTGGGCCAGGAGCAGATCGAGGGCGACGACCTGAGCTGCGGTCTCCACCTTGGGCAGCATCACCTCGTCGAGCCGCTCGCCGGCCTGGCCGACCACCTCGATGACATCGAACGCCGTCCATTTCGTGTCCCAGCTGTTGATGCGGACGCACAGGACTTTGTCGCCCCAGTCATGGTTCTTGATGGCATCGACGGCCTTGGCTCGAGCGGCCTCCTTTTCCAGCGGTGCGACGGCGTCCTCGAGGTCGAGGAACACCATGTCGGCGGGCAGACCGGCCGCCTTGCCCATCATCTTCTCGCTGGATGCGGGCACCGACAGGCAGGAGCGCCGGGGTAGTTGCCGGGTTCGTTGCGACATGGCGGTGATGTTACCCAGCGGTAACGAGGTCGGCCGGGGTGAGCTGCTCGGAGATGAGGCGGGCGAAACGCGACGGGTCCCCTGCGACGAAGCGCCGGCAGCGCGCCACGCCCTCGATATAGCAGTACACGTACGCCCGCCAGGTGGGGTCGACCAGGAACTCGACGGCCTTCTCGGCCCGCCGGCGGGAAAGGAGCGACCACCGGGCCAGGTAGTCGACGACGGTTTCCACCGGGGCACCGCGGTCGTGGAGCAGGAGGGCGGCGTTGCCCCGCACCGCCCCGAGGGCCTGCCCGGCCTCGGACAGCTGGGCCACCAGGTCGGCGTCATAGGGGATCCCCAGCGGTTGCAGGTGGCCGGCGACCACCGGTTCGGGGCGGGGCCCGGCGACGACCTCCAGTCCCAGGTCGGCCAGCCCCTCGGCCAGCAGGCACTGCGGCGTGCCCACCAGGAAGATGGTCTCCTCGAGGAACCGCCGCCGCCGCACCAGGCCGACCTCCTTGCGGCAGTGCTCGGTGTGGTGCCCCGGGTAGGCCTCGTGGGCGACGAGGTGGCCCAGGCTGGTGGACAGCACGGGCAGGTCGATGTTGATCACCACCCGGCTGCGAAGGTTGCCCAGGTAGTAGTTGAACCCGGCCCACGGCTCGTTGGTCACGAGGTCGAACTCGACGAACTCGTCGTCGGGGAGGCCCCAGAGCGTCTTGGTCCGGGCCCGCAACTCCTCGGCCAGTGACTCAACCGCCGGGCGCAGCTTGTCGGGCGGAACGGCCTGGGCCTCCCGCCACGTCACGTACCGCTCGGCCAGCGGCCCCGACCCGGGGAGGGCGTCGTCGAGGCGGCGGTGGGCGGCGGCGAAGACGTCCTCGGGAACCATGTCCGGGCGCACCCCGTAGCACGCCTCGACCTCGTCGACGTAGCCGATGGCCTCGCCGGCCAGCTTGGCGGCGGTGGTCCGCAAGCCCCTGACCTGGGCCAGGAGGAAGTGGCGCCGGGCCGGGTCCAGGTCGGTGTCGGCGGCCAGGGCGGCGAGGAGGCGCCGGGCTCGGGCCTCCAGCTCGGCCGGCGGGCGTGGGGCCTCCGCCGCCACCCGGTTCTTCAGCTCCGGGGGCCCGTAGTAGGCGTCGACCATCCCGTCGATGTGGCGGCCGAGCGCCAGACCCAGCTCCAGGTAGTCGTCGATCAGGGTGGCGATGGTCGACTCCGCCGGGCTACGCCAGGTGACGGCGGAGGAACTCCAGCGTCCGCTGCCACGCCTGGGCCGCCGCTTCGGGGGCGTAGACCTCGGGCCGGGTGTCGTTGAAGAAGGCGTGCTGGGTGCCCGGGTAGAGGAACATCTGCACCTCGACTCCGCGGCTGCCCAGCTCCTTTTCCAGCTTCTCGACTGCCGCCGGCCCCGCGCCCTCATCGGCTTCGGCGTAGTGGCCCTGCACGGCGGCCGCCATCTTCGACCAGTCCGGGTCGGGCGACGGCCAGGTCAGCAATCCGTAGAACGGCACTACCGCCTTGACCACGTCGGGTCGCAGGGTGCCGAGGAGCAGCGCCAGCCCGCCGCCCATGCAGAAGCCGACGACACCGACACCGTCGCCGCGGGAATGGGCCGCCAGGTAGTCGACGGCGCCGCTCATGTCCTTGGCCGCCTGTTCCAGGTTCAGGCTCATCAGCAGCTTCCCGGCCTCATCCGGCTCCCGGGTGGTCTTGCCGTGGTACAGGTCGGGGACCAGGGCGACGAATCCTTCGGCCGCGAAACGGTCGGCGACGTCCTTGATGTGGTCGACCAGGCCCCACCATTCCTGGATGACGACGACGCCGGGCCCGGTCCCCGATGGCGGGGTGGCCAGGTAGCCCCGGGCCGTCGAACCATTGCTCGGAAACTCAACGATTTCGCCCATGGGCTTGAAGCTACCGCCTGGCTACCCGAGGGCGGGGCGCAGCAACTCCGGGGCGGTGGGGCACGTCGCCTGGCCCAGCCCGACATCGGGATCGGCGCGACCGGCCGGGCCGATGATGTCGGTGAGGAGGGCGGCGGGGACCAGTTCCACCTCCCGGTCCCACGGCTCGGCCGGGGTCTCGTCCAGCCGGCGGAGCAGGGAGTCCCACAGCGGCCCGGGCAGCGCCCGCCCCTCCCCCACCACGGCCCACACCGGGACGCCCCGGCTGGCCGCGACGGCGGCCGCGCCGTGGGAGCCGAGGGTGGCCAGTATCCCGCCGGGGCCGGCGGCGGTGGCCTCCACCACCACCAGGTCGGACACCACCACCGCCGCCGCCACGCCGCTGTCGGGCACCGCGGCGGCCGCCGTCCCGGCCTCGTCGAGGCGCCGGGCGAGGATGTGGCCTTCTCCACCCGCGTCGCCGATCAGCACCTCGACGTCACCCCGCCGCCGGAGGGCGACGCCGGCCAGCTCCGGCCAGCCGACCACGGTGATGGTGCTGTCGTCGGGAAGTTCCTTCGCCAGCCGCGAGGCGGTGGGGTCTTCGTCCATGGCTCGCGCCGCTTGGCGCGTCGCGGCCACGGGGTCGGGGGCGGTCAGCACGCGCGCCGCCAGCCACCACACCGGCCCGACGGTGAGGTGGCGCTCGATCAGGCGACGGCAGGCAGGGACCAGCCCAGCCGGCTCGACCCGCAGCACGCCGGCGAGGGCCTGCGCCGTCTCTTGGACGAGCAGACCGGGGTCCGCGCCGGTGGCGCGGGCGACGTAGCGGAGGTGTTCGATGGGATGCATGCCGTTCGACCGGTACTCAACCCACCCGGACGTGGCCGGGGGTGAAGACCATCAGGTAGAGGATCATGAGGAACAGGACGTCGAAGGCGCCCCAGCCGACTCGGATGCGCTTCTCGAGCTGCTCCAGCTGGCCGACCACCTCGGGGTGGCCCTCGCCGCCGGTGGCGTTGACCAGCACGAGCAGCTGCTCGTACTCGTGCTCGGCCCGGTGGATGATGCCGTGCAGCACGCCGATCTCCACCAGGTAGAGCAGCATGGCGAGCGACAGCCAGGACTGGGTGAAGTCCCAGTACCCCTTGCTGGAAAGTCCCACCAGGAGGCCGAACACGAACGCGGCGTAGATCAGGTACTCGGCGACGCGGGTGAGGTAGGCGTTTTCCTCCAGCAGAAGCAGCTCGGCTTCACCGTCGCGCTGGCGGGCCCGCATGCGGGCCAGGCCGTTGAAGGCCACCGCCCCGAAGCCGACGGCGGCGGTCAGGATGTGGAGCAGCAGCAGCAAGCGGTAGAGACCGCCATCGGTACCGAGGCCCATGGCTCGACCGTACCGCCTCGCCGCCGCCATTTCGTGAGCGGGGAAGGTGCTGCGGTACGTTTCATGCGCCGTGGCCCGAGACCCCTCCCCTGACCTGGTTTTGACGCTCATTCAGGGGAAGTCCCGAACGGTGGAGCAGCTTCTCACCACCTTCCACCTGCTGTTCGTGGCCATCGACCCCTTCACGAACCAGAGCGCGTGGATCCTGCCGACCGCCGGGCGCATCCTCCAGACCTTTGAGCAGGCGGACTGCCGCATCGCCTGGCTGGTGACGGCGACACCGGAGGAATGCCGCCAGTTTCTCGGCCCGTGGGCCAACCAGATGATGACCTTCGCCGACCCCGAACGGGTGGCGGTCAAGGAGTTCGGCTTGGAGCGCCTGCCGGCGCTGGTTCACCTCGGTATGCAGGGCAAGGTCGAGGGGGCGGCCGAGGGTTGGCATCCGCAGGAGTGGAAGGCCATCACGGATCGGCTGGCCAAGACGCTCAGCTGGCAGGGACCCAACTTCCCGACCCCCCGGGACCCCGGCCCCTTCGAGGGCTCCGCCGCCCTCGGGTAGCGAGACCGGCGCCGTCCGACGCGAGGTCTACCGGAGGGCTTCTTGAGGCCTACTTGAGGATGCCGCCCTTCGTCATGGCCATCGGGTCAAGAACCCGCTCGACCTCCTCGGGGGTCATGAGGCCCAATTCCAGCACGACGGTCGCCAGGTCCTTGCCCTCCGCCGCCGCCGTTTTGACGACCTTGGCCGCCTGCTCGTAGCCGATGTACGGGTTGAGGGCGGTGGCGATCGCCGGGGAGGACAGGGCGTAGCGGCGTAGCTGCTCTACGTCGGCTTCGATCCCGGCGACGCACTTGTCGGCGAACAGCCGGGCCGCCGACGCCAGGATCCGGATGGACTCCAGCAGGTTGCGGCCGATGACGGGAAGCATGATGTTGAGCTCGAAGTTGCCGGCCGCGCCAGCGAAGGCGATGGCGGCGTCGTTGCCGATCACCTGGGCCACGACCTGGCAGACGGCCTCGGGGATGACCGGGTTGACCTTCCCCGGCATGATCGACGAGCCCGGCTGCAGGTCCGGGAGATGGATCTCGGCCAGGCCGGCGCGGGGGCCGCTGCCCATCCAGCGCAGGTCGTTGGCGCATTTGTACAGGGACACGGCGACGGTGCGCAGGGCGCCGGACGCCTCGACCAGGGCGTCCCGGCCGCCCTGGGCCTCGAAGTGGTCCCGGGCCTCGGTGAGCGGGAGGCCCGACTCGCCGGCCAGACGGGCGATCACCCCGCGGGCGAAGCCCTTCGGGGCGTTCAGGCCGGTACCGACCGCGGTCCCGCCCAGGGGCAGCTCGCCCACCCGGGGCAGGGCGTCCCGGAGCCGCTCGATGCCGTGCTCGACGGCGCTGGCGTAGCCCCCGAACTCCTGGCCCAGCGTGACGGGCGTGGCGTCCATGAGGTGGGTCCGGCCCGCCTTGACGACCGACCGCCACTGCCGGCTCTTCCGGCGCAGCGCCGCGGCCAGGTGCTCCAGGGCGGGGATGAGGTCGTTGACGATGCCGTCGACCGCCGCCAAGTGGATGGCGGAGGGGAACATGTCGTTCGACGACTGGGAGGCGTTGACCTCGTCGTTCGGGTGGACGGGGCGGCCGAGTCGTTCCCCCGCCAGGGCGGCCAGCACCTCGTTCATGTTCATGTTGGACGACGTTCCCGAGCCGGTCTGGAACACGTCGATGGGGAACTGGGTGTCCCAGGCGCCGGCCGCCACCTCGCCGGCGGCGTCCCCGATGGCCGCCGCCACGTCGGGCGCGATGACCTTGCGGCGGGCATTCTCCTGCGCCGCCGCCCCCTTCAGGCGGGCCAGGCCCCGCAGCAGGGCCGGGTCGACAGTGAGTCCGCTGACAGGGAAGTTCTCGACCGCCCGCTGCGTCTGGGCACCCCACCGGGCATTTGCCGGGACCCGGACCTCGCCCAGGGTGTCGTGCTCGACCCGGAATTCAGCCATAACCCGGACGGTAGCCGTCCTCACCGTTCTTTAGGCTCCCCGCGGTGGACCGTTTCAGGCCGGGATGGCGTCGAGCAGGCGGGCCACGAAGTCGCGGGCGCCACCTTCGAGGTTGCTGCGTTTGATGGCCATGCCGCCGAGGACATTGCCCCCCCGCTCCTCCACGATCGCCGTCAGCTTCTGCAGCGTCTTCCCCGGGTCGATGGCGTAGGTGATGTACACCAGGCACAGCTTCCGGTTGAGGACCGGCAGGTGATACAGCCGGGCCGCCCGTCCCGGACGCTGGCCCACGAAGATCATGCCGTCGGTCCACGTCCCCACGATCACCAGGTCGGCCACCTCCAGCGCCTGGTAGTCGATGTTGGTGATCGGGCTCACCGAGGTGGCCACGCCCGCCTTCACCAGCTCCTGGCTGATGAGGTGGGCCGTCTTGCGGGTGTTGCCGGTCAGGCTTTCGTAGATGATGGCGGCATTCATCGCCTGGAAATCGTAGGCGGTCGGCGTCGCCGA
Source organism: Acidimicrobiales bacterium (assembly GCA_036264135.1). GTDB lineage: Bacteria > Actinomycetota > Acidimicrobiia > Acidimicrobiales > Palsa-688 > DATARN01. Next base: position 13,709 of record DATARN010000087.1, on the reverse strand, counting down.
CTCCGCGGCACGGCGCGGGCGGGACGCTGCGGGCGCCGGAGGCCGGCGGGGGCGGGGCGATGCGGGAGGAACTGAGCGCCGGCGAGGCCCGCCGCCTGGCCCTGGCGGCGCAGGGCCTGCTCGGCCGGGAGACCCAGCCCCGCACGGCCGTCGAGGTCCTGGGCCGGGTCGCCGCCATCCAGCTCGACACCATCTCGGTCCTGGCCCGCTCCCACGAACTGGTGTGCTACGCCCGGGCGGGCTCCGTCGGCCGGCCGGCGGTGGAGGCCGCCTGCTGGGGTCGGGATGGGACGGGCCAGCCGGTGGCCTTCGAGTACTGGGGCCACGCCGCCTGCATCATGCCCATCGAGCTGTGGCCGTGGTTCGCCTTCCGCCGGCGCGCGCTGGCGGCCCGCCCCCGATGGGGCGGCTATGTCAGCAACAACCCGGTCGTCGGTTCGGTCCTGCGTCGGCTGGCCGTGGAAGGGCCGCTCACCTCGTCGGACCTGGGGCCGGCCAAGAACGGCGGCGACTGGTGGGACTGGTCGCCGATGAAGGTTGCGGTCGAACGGCTACTCGATCTGGGCGAGGTGATCTGCACGACTCGCCGGGGGTGGCGACGGGTGTACGACCTGACGGAGCGGGCCCTGCCGCCGGCGGTGGCGGCGGCCGGTTCCCCCTCCGACGAGGAGTGCTGGCGGGCGCTCATCGCGATCGCCGGCCGCTGCCTGGGCGTGGCCACGGTCAAGGATCTCGCGGAGTACTTCCGCCTGCCGGTGGCGGCGGTGACCGCGAACGTGGCCGACAGCCGCCTCATCCCGGTGTCCGTCGGCGGATGGGGACCGGGCGGCGCCGGCCCCGGACCGGCCTGGGCCGACCCGGCGGCCCTGGCGGCGCCCGGGCGCAGGGGACGCCATCGGGCCACGCTGCTCTCGCCGTTCGACTCGATGGTCTGGGACCGCCCGCGCACCGCCCGGATCTTCGGGTTCGCCCATCGCATCGAGGCGTACACGCCGGCGCCGGCGCGGGTCCACGGCTATTACGTCATGCCCTTGTTGGCCGGCGGTGAGCTGATCGGCCGCGTCGACCCGAAACGGGTCGGCGCGACGCTTCTGATCCGCCAGATCAGCCTCAACGCGCCCTACCGGGAGCGGGAGCTGGCGTGGACCGCGACGGCGCTGTTGGAGGCGGCCACCTGGGTGGGCTGCGATGCGGTGGCCATCGAGCGCAGCCATCCCGAGGGGCTGGCCTCGGAACTGAAGGCGGTGCTCGACGGCGTCGCCGCCCTGCCGATCCCCTAGGACGCCTGGGCCAGAACCCGGAGATGGTCGATGCTGCGGGCGAGGAGCCGCTGGACGTGGGCCTGGCTCAGGCCCATGCGCTCGGCGATCTGGTGCTGGGTGAGGCCGTCGAGGTAGCGCAGGCGAACCATCTGCCCCTCCCGGGCGGGCAGCCGCTTCAGCCAGCCCCGCACCGCCAGGCGCTCGTCGACCGCGGCCAGCTTCGGGTCGTCCACGGGGAGGCGGGCCAGCAGCGGGCGGCTGCCCTCCCCTCCCTCGGCCGACAGCGAGGCGTCCAGTGATGCCGGCCGGCGGAACTCGCCGGCGCCCATGGCCTCCGCCACGTCGGCCACCGACGCGTCGAGGCGGTCGCCGATCTCCGCCGGCGTCGGCTCCCGGCCCATCTCCTGGGTGAGGTCGCCGACCGCCTCCTGGCTGCGCAGGTAGAGGTTCTGGACCCGGCGGGGCGGCCGGATGGCCCAGGACCGGTCCCGCAGGTAGTGCTTCAACTCGCCCACGATGGACGCGGTGGCAAACGCCGAGAACGGCACGCCCCGGGTCGGATCGAAGCGGTCGATCGCCCGTACCAGGCCGAGGAGGGCGACCTGGGTGAGGTCCTCCTGGGACTCGGCCCAGTGGGCCCGGCCGGCGTACCGGCGGGCCAAGGAGACGGCCAGTCCGTAGTGGGTGGCGAGATAGTCGGGATCGGGGGGTTGGGCGGCGGCTTCCACTCCTGTAGTGCACCATCCGCCCCTGAGGACAGTCTGAGGCCGAACTAGGAGGTTCCTGAGAGGTTGAAGAAAAGCTGCGACTCCGATAACGAGTCGTTGCCCGTATCGCCGGCGGGTGCGGCGGCGCTGGCCGAGGCGGGGCGGAAGGCCTCGTGGCCGGTGCGACCGGTCCCTCCATGGCGGCCCCGGGCGGCGGTCACCAGCCGCCGGATGCGGCCAGTGAGGGCGTCGCGGTCGGCGGCCGGCAGGTAGGCCCGCCGGTAACGGCGGTCGTATTCAGCGGCCAGTTCGGGGTGGCTGACGGCCAGCCGGCCCAGAAAGTACTCCCGGACGCCGGGTCGCAGGTGGAGGCCGACCGACGAGATCGACTCTGCCCCCGCCGCCACGCACGCCTCTACGACCTCGGCGAGCTGCTCGTCGCTGTCCGAGAGGCCGGGAAGGATGGGGGCGATGAGGACGCCGCAGAGCACGCCGGCGTCGGTGAGGCGCCGGATCGCCTGCACCCGCTGTCGGGGGTGCGGCGTGCCGGGTTCGGTCAGCCGCCAGACATCGGTGTCGAGGGTGCCGATGGAAAGGCTAGCCCGGACGTCGGTCCGCCGGGCGGCCTCGGCCAGCAACGGCAGGTCCCGGAGAATAAGCGTCGACTTGGTCAGGATGGAGAACGGGTTGGCCGCGTCCGCCAACACCTCGATCACCCCCCGGGTCAGGTGGTACTTCCCCTCGCAGCGCTGGTAGGGGTCGGTATTGGTGCCCATGGCGATGTGGTCCCCGGCCCACCGCCGGCCGGCCAGTTCGGCCCGCAGCCGTTCGACGGCGTTGATCTTGACCACGATGCGCCGCTCGAAGTCCGCCCCCACGTCGAGCCCCAGGTACTCGTGGGTCGGGCGGGCGAAGCAGTAGGTGCAGGCGTGGCTGCACCCCCGGTAGGCGTTGATGGTGTAGCGGAACGGCATGCGGGAGGCGGCGGGCACCTCGTTGATGATGGTCTTGGCGTTGACGTGCAGGAACTCCATGCCCCGGAACTCCCCGGTGCCGATGTGGTGCTCCACCAACTCGTCGGCGGCGAAGAGGGCGCCCTGGCCGCGCCCGTCGTCCTCGTCGGCCAACCTCCAGCGCAGCTTGCCGTCGCCCGGCTCCACGGCTGTCATACTAGCGCATGGGACGAACGTGTGTTCGGGAACGGCGGCAGTCGCGGCGGCTAGGGAGTCTCCGCCTTCTCGTCGAGGACGGCGCGAACGACCTCGGCCTTGCTGAGGGCGAACACCCCGACGGTCATGAGGATGAGGCCGAGGACCTCGATCGTCGTCGCCACTGGCCCGGACCGCACGCCCTCGCCAAGAAGGAAGGCGCCGATCATGATGCTCACCACCGGATCGACCACCGTGAGAACGGGCAACGAGGCGTCAAGGTCGCCGGCCTGGAAGGCGCTCTGGGCCATCAGCATGCCGAGAAGGCCGGCGGCCACCAGGACGTAGACCTCCCAGCTCTCGAACAGCTCCAGCACCCCGCCGGCGAGCAGGTGGGCGGCCGCCTTGGTGAGAGCGGCGGTCACGCCATAGTTGATTCCCGCGGCGGCGGCGAGCAGCCCGGCCCGGGTGCGGTTGCCGCCGCGGCGAGACGCCGCCAGCAGCATCCCGATGGTGACCGCGGTGACCAGGAAGAGGATGAGCCAATCGCGGTTGGCGACCTCGGCGTGGCCCTTGCCCGGTGAGGCGGTCAGGAGAAACGCGCTCAAGCCGACCACCACCGCCGCCGCGCCGCCCCAGTCCCGCGAGGTCATCCGACCTCCGGCCAGCCACGCCCCGAGAGGCAGGGCGAAGAGCAGGCCGCACACCAGCAGGGGCTGCACCAGCACCAGCGCGCCGTGACCCAGGGCGATGAACTGCAGGGCGTAGGCACCACCGTCGAAACCGATGCCAAGCAACCACATCGGGTTGCGAGCCAGGCGCGACAGCAGGCCCAGTCGCATGCTCGTGCTCCGAGGCTGCGCGATGGCGGCGCGGTGCTGGAGGACCGACGCCAAGGCGTACAGCAGTGACGACACCAGTGCGCACACCACCGCCAGGACCACCCCGCGACGGTACTACCGCCTCTGGGGCCACCCTAGGGAATGGGGCCGAACGGCGACTCCGTCGATCGGTCCCGGTCCCCTAGTCTCGCTCCCGTGACGCGCCTCATGCGGACGCTCACCGTGGTGCTCGGTGTCCTGATACTGCTCGGCGGCGGCAGTGTGCTGGTGATCCACGCCAGCCGGTCCTCGGCCCCGGCCCTGGCTTCGGTCGGTGCCAGCAGCCCGGCGACCCCGACAACCGTGGGCGCGGTAACCGCCGGAGACGGCACGACGGCCCCACCGACATCGCGGCTCGGCACGACCACGGTGCCCCCACCCCCCACCACTCCAACGACCCTGTCGCCTCTGGCCACCCTGACCACCGGGCTCGACACCGCCCTGGCCGGCACGAACTCGTGCCTCACCGTCACCGACGGTGGCGGCCGGGTCCTCTACCAGCACCAGGGCGACACGCCGTTGACCCCCGCATCGACCCAGAAGCTGCTGGTGGCGTCGGCCGCCCTCACCACCCTCGGCCCGAACTACCGCTTCGTCACCAAGGTGGTGGCGCCGACCCCGCCCGTTGCCGGCCAGGTCCCGGCCCTCTGGTTGGTCGGCGGTGGGGACCCGCTCCTCGCGTCCCCGGAGTTCATGGCCGCCAATGCGGCGCGGGCGCGCCAAGCCGGCTACCCGTGGACGCCCCTCGCCGGCCTGTCCGATGCGCTGGCGGCCGCCGGCATCAAATCCGTCCCCGGGGGGATCCGCGGCGACGACAGCTACGAGGACCGCCTCCGCTTCCTCCCCGTGTGGCCGGCCATCTACCAGCAGCAAGACCAGATCGGGCTCCTCTCGGCACTCAGCGTGAACGAGGGCGTGCAGTTCACGCCGCCCAAATCCCCCCTCGCCCCCGACCCGCCCGCCTACGCCGCGTCGGAACTGGCCCGGCTACTGACGGCGCATCAGCCGGCCGGCACCCCCCCCGTGGCGGGCGGGCCGGATCAGGCGGCGCCGGCCGCGGCGGTCGTGGTGGCCTCGGTACCGTCCGCCCCCGTCTACCAGATCGTCGAGGCCATGCTCCGGGCGAGCGACAACTGGATCGCCGAGCTGCTGGTGCGGGCCATCGACAAGGCCTCAGGCGGGGCGGGGACGACCGCCGGCGGCACGGCGGTGGTGCTCCACGACGCCGCCGCCGCCGGCATACCGCTGAACGGGGTGCAGATGGATGACGGATCGGGCCTTTCTCACACCGATCGTGCCACCTGCCGAGAGCTGCTGGCCGCCCTCGACCTCGGTCGGCAGCCGCCGTTTGCCCCCATCCTGGCCGGCCTGGCCGTCGCCGGGCAGACCGGGACCTTGGCCACCCGCTACCAAGGCACCCCCCTCGCCGGCCAGCTCCGGGCCAAGACGGGGTCGCTCGACAACGCCATTGGCATGGTCGGCACGCTCAGCGGGCCGACGCCGGTGCAGTTCGCCTTCTTGGAGAACGACGCGCTCTCGGAGACCGCCCTCTACGCCCGTGAGGACGCCGTTGCCGCCGCCGTCGGCACCTATGCCCGCAGCGGCTGAGGGTCGCAGTGCCACACTGTGGCCTTGCGGGCGCGTGGTGGAACGGCAGACACAGCGGGCTTAAACCCTGCGGCCTTCGGGCATGAGGGTTCGACTCCCTCCGCGCCCACTACGAATGCGCTGGTCAGGAGGCACATTTCTGCCATCTCAGGAGCCATGGGCCGCGGATGGGCCGCCGTAGCAGCGGACCATGGCAGCAGATCCCGGTCAATGCCGGTCAATCCCGGTCGCTGTCGGGACGACCCGCCCCGTGGCTTCCAGGTTCCATTTGCTGAACCTTGCGGCCAATAACGATGCGGCTGATGGGACCAAACTGATCGCCCCCCCCGCTGATAGGCGACTTGGGTGAATGGGACAGCGACCGAAGGCACGGCGAGCCCGTCCCAACTCGAACGTGTGTTCGCTACACTTGACTCTGTGGACATTGGTGACATCGGTGCCCAGGTCCATGGAGATGGCCTCGGTAGCCGAGCTGCGCTCGGCTACCGGCTCCTTCAAAAAACCTTCCAGAGGGGGTCCCCGCGTTTGCCTTTGGCGACCCACACCACCCTGCTTTGTCGTGGTCGGCCACGATCGTCAAGTACTGGTGTCCCCGCCGGTAGGAGATCTCGTCCACCCCGATGCGGTACAGGCCGTCGAGGCGGGCGGTATCGAGATGCTCCGGCCACCACGCGCCCGGCGAGGGCCGACATCGCCTCCCACGAGCAGCGCATCAGGCTCGACACCGTGGTCATGTCGCTGCGCTGCACCAGCTACGCCACCGTGTCCTCGAAGTCGGCGCTGTGCCGAGCCGCAGGCCTCGCCCAAGGGGACCGCCTGGGTGCGGACCTTCCCGCAGCCCCGGCAGTCGACACCGGCCACCTCGGCCTCCAACCGCAGTGGCGCCCATGTCCAGGTGCCGCCAGCGCCGCCGGGAGCTGTCATTACGGGCGCGGGTCCAGCGCCCACATGGGCAGCACAGACGCGGCCACCGGGCCCGTACCCCGACCACCATCCCCTCGTCGGTGACGCCCACCGACTCCACGTTGGCGCCGGCCAGACGCAATATCCAGGTTGAATGCAGTAGTGACGCGTACGAGCGCCGCCTCCAATGTCCGGTTGTCTTGGCCGATACCGAACATAAGGCGTCCCCGCCCGTGCTCGTCTCTTCGCGCCACCCCACAGCGCTGAAACCCTTCCGAGCAAACCATCCCCCAGCCGTCCTATACAGGCATCCGGGCGACGCCACATCAACGCCGGGTGAAGGACAATCGGACTACTGTTATGGGTGTGCCAGGGACTTCGAGCGCCGTCCAGAAGTCCGACATCGAGTACATTCGCCGCCACCTCGCCCTAGGGACGTTCGTCCTCTTCACTGGAGCAGGGTTCTCGAGCGGATGCCTGACGAAAGACGGCGTTCCTCTGCCAATCGGGACAGAGTTAAGAAGACTGCTTTGGCCACATGCCTTTCCTGGCTCCGCCTTCGAGGAGACAGAGAGCCTCGGCGAGATCTTCGAGGTTGCAATGCGACAGGATCACAGCGGGCTCAAGGCCACATTAGACCGCGTGCTGACAATTGATCCGTCAACTGTCCCCGCATGGTATAGGGCGTACATGCATGGCCCTTGGTTTCGCATATACACGCTCAACTTTGACGACTTCTGGGATGTAGCGCGACATGTCGATCCCTTGGCCCGATCCCTCACCACTGTTTCGGCCATTTCCGACGAGACTCTACCTCCCGACGCCTGTGCGGCGGTAATCCACTTGAATGGCCGTCTGAACGACTTTCCAAACGTCACATTCTCGCCTCGCCAATATGGCGAGAGGCAAGCGGTCCCAGACAAGTGGTACGCGCAGCTAGTCTCAGATCTTTTTGGTAGTCCGGTCCTATTCGTAGGAACGCAGCTAAACGAGCCGCCCTTTTGGGAGTATCTGGCCTTGCGACGTCAAAAGGAAAAGCGGCGGGGAGAGCGAAGACCGAAGTCCTTCCTGGTGACACCCCATCTTGGACCGGCGAAGCGAGAAATTCTTCGCGACCTCAATATAGCGCTGATTGAATGTGACGCCCAAGCCTTCGCGGAGTCGATACTTACTGACCTAGATGAGCAGGCTGCGGCCGGGCGCACACTACTGGCGCACCGTAGGTCAGCGTCTCGGTCCGACCGGGTGATCGAGGACGTCGCTGTGCTTCGATCGGGCCCACCACCCGCGCTCTACGACGCTCGAAGCTTTCTTCTCGGCAGACAGCCCGTCTGGAAGGACTTCGAAAGCGGATACGCGGTCGAAAGAGATTTCGATCTGCAGCTTGCAGCCGCGATAGCTGCCACCGACGATCCTATTATTGTCACAGGCACCGCTGGAACGGGCAAATCAACGTCTCTAATGAGAGCCGCGTTACGTCTTCATAATGAAGGTCACAAGGTCCTCTGGTTCGACGGCAAAGACGAGACTGAGTTGCGCCTTTGGCAATTGCGGAATAGGGTTAAGGATGCGCGAGCTGAATACCTGTTTGTCGACGACGCAGACGCCTTTGGACCACGTGGAGGCTCGTTTCTCGCGGATGCGGCGAGCGACAACCCTGGACTGCATATAGTTGCCGCGGCGCGATCCAGCCGACTGCGAGCAGCAAATCTCGAACCCGGCGAGTCTTTCGACGGTTTCGAACTCGTTGTTCCTGGCCTCACCGACGATGACATTGACTTGCTTCTTGGTGCGCTCGATGCCGCCAACCGGCTCGGTTATCTGAAGGGCAAGCCCCACCCCGAGCAGGTGAAGATTTTCCGAAAGAGCTTCGATCGTCAGCTACTTGTCGCGATGTTGGAGGCGACTTCCGGCGTACATTTCGAGGAGCTTATCAAAAGCGAGTGCGGCGATCTGGATGGAATCGCCTACGACCTATACGCTATGGGATGCCTAGCTACCTCACTGCGAAGCGGCCTAAAACGGGATGAATTGGTCCTCGCCTGCGCCGGCGATACGGCTGCGGCAGTCGGAGAGCTTCGGCACCTCCTGGACAGGCGGCTCTTGGTCACTGATTCGCGTGCCCTCATATGGGCTAGGCATCGCGTCATCGCGGAACATACAATCGACCAAGTCAAGAACTCTGGGCATCTCGGTCAAACGATCGAGGGACTCGTCTTCGCCCTCGCAACGAAGGTGAGTCCCCAGCACGACGCGAATGCCCGAGAGCACCGCCTTCTTGTTCACCTTATAAACCATGATTACCTGATATCGGCGCTAGGTGAACCGTCTCAAATCCGCCCGATCTTCAGTACCATTGAGGAGATTCTGAGCTGGGATTTCCACTACTGGTTGCAAAGAGGGAGCTATGAGGTTGAGCGAGGATCTATCAGTAGCGCGCGGAACTTTCTCGCACAGGCCAAGGCCCTCGCTCCTGACAATTTCTACGTCTTAACCGAGTGGGCTTACATGCTTCTTGTCGAGGCGGCCCGGGAGGCTGAGGGGGGACAGCCTCTGCATCGACAACATGCCGAGGAAGCCATGGCGGAACTCTTCGACATCATAGAGGCTCACGGCCACGAGACTCCCTACCCGTACCATGTGCTGGCAAAGCAAGGGATGGACTGGCTTGAGCGAGCGGACTTGACCGCGATGGAACGGGCGAGATATCTCGGTGAGATTCTGTCGAGCGTTCGGGACGGCATGAGGAAGCATCGCCGAAGTAGCGAGCTACGGACTATTGAGACAGCCGTGGAGAAGGCGTACCTCCTGACTTCGGTGCGCCCGACCTAGCGGCTTGTGAGCCGCTCCGAGGCGCCGTCAGCAAAGGAGGCGGCGAAACCCTGGCGCAACGGGCCCGGCGGGACCAGCGCAGCCGGTAGCCGGTCGCATCCCTACGGTAAACTGGGGAGCATGGTCAGTGACATCGAGAGGGCCTGGGCTGCCGAGGACGCCCTCGCCTCGATCCGCCTTGAGGGCGGCCACATCGATGATGAGATGCAAGAGGTGGCCGACCGCTACGCCGCCGGCGAGCTCAGCGCCGACGACCTCGACACCTTGGCCCGCACCGGTGCCCTGCCGGTCCGGCATGGGTGAGCGACCCGTACTGCTATCCCGGCACCGAGGTTCTCCGTAACCACCACGGGATCGTCGACGCCGTCGAACTTCAACGGGTCGAGTTCGCCCGCAGCCTGTACCGCCTTCTCGAGCTGAACCAGCGCCGCCTGGACGGCAACTACGACCTGGCCCACCTCCAAGCGTTTCACCGCCACCTGTTCGGCGACGTGTACCCGTGGGCGGGAGAGCTTCGCACCGTGGACATCGTGCGCGGCGAGAGCCGTTTCGCCGCGGCCCGCTACCTGCGCGACGCGGCCGCCAATGTCTTCGCGGCGCTGGCCCGCCAACAGTTCCTGCAGGGCCTAACCCGCGAGCAGTTCGTAGCCCGCTCCGCCGAGCTCCTCGGAGACGTAAACGCCCTTCATCCGTTCAGGGAGGGCAACGGCCGAACCCAGCGGGCCTTCTTGTCCCAGCTCGCCGGCGACGCCGGCTGGCACATCCGATGGAGCCGGGTCAGTGCCGGCGAGAATATCGAGGCGTCGATCGCCAGCCTGGCGGGCGACAACACGCCGATGGCGCAGCTCCTCGCCCGCTCTGTCATCGCTCGGCCCGCCGAGGCGGCGACGCCGGGCATTGGGCCCCACGAACGCCACCAGCAGCACGAGCAGCTCTACCCCCAGCCGGGTGCACCCCGGCCGATCGAGGGGCTCCCACCACCGCAGCCGTAGCCGGTTCCCGTCGCAGCCGGCGCCTACCCTTGGGTCATGGCCGACCTGGTCGTCATCCCGGCGCGGTTCTCGACGAAAGTGGTGGCCGTCCCCGACGGCTGCCGTTTCTGGGTCGGGGCGATCGCCGACGACGGCTACGGCCGTTGGACCACCGACGACGACCGCACCGTCAGCGCCCACCGCTGGCTGTGGGAGCAGCTCCACGGCCCGGTGCCGCCGGGTCTGCATCTGCTGCACTCCTGCGACGAGACCAGCTGCGTCGACGACGCCCATCTCCGCGTCGGCACCCAGGCCGAGAACCAAGCACAAATGGCTCGCCGCCACCGCGGCGCCGGCCCGTGGCATGTCGGGATGGCCGACACCCGCGGGCCCGCCGGCCGGGCCCGAGCCATCCGCGCCGCGCTCCTGGCCGGCTACGACGCCGAACGGCTGGCTGCCGCGCTGGCCGCCGGCGACGCCAACCGCGACCAGCTGCGCCTCGACCTCGGCGAGTCCGGGCCCGCCACCCGACGATGACAACCGAGACGCCCTTCCCGACGCCGGCTCGCTTCGATGGGGCGCACCGCCGCCCCTAGCCAGCAAAGGGTTGGCTAACCCCCCGGGAGCTGCGCTCCCGGAGTGGCGGCTGACGCCGCCAGGCTCCGCCACCACTCACGTTGTTTTTCTCTACTGTGCCGCTCGATCGTACGGGATACTCCGGGGACCAGGGCGTGACGGCCTTACACCCTCGATGCCTAGCGGCAGACCGCCCTTAGTCAAGGGACCCGGCCGGCCGCTGCGCCTCTTCTCGCACCGCGGCCCAGATGGTGCCTAGCGGCGACCGTGGTGGTCGCTCAAAGAGGCTCCGCTAGTCCGGCCAGGACCCCCCTTGACTTCCCCTGCGCACCCCGTAGCCGCCGCTTTCGACAGCAGAGGGCAACCAGGTCGTCTCCGCCAGAAAGGGCCACTACCGATGCCTCAGACCGTCCAAGCCACCCGCTACTACATCGACGACGAACACTTCTGCACCACCCGCGACAATGACGTCCGCTGGCCGGCCATGCACGAACTGGTCGGCGCCGAGGAAGTCGAGATTGCCGGCGGCGATGCGGTGCTCGACGCCATGCACGCCGCCTGCGAGCAGCTGTTCGCCAAGTACAACCGGGGCGACCGCCCCGACGGCCGCACCCGGCGCTCCATGTCCGTCGGGGACGTCGTGGTGATCGGCGAATCGGCGTTCCTTTGCGCCGCCCGAGGCTGGCGGCTGCTCCCTCCGAGCGGCGACAACATCCACCGCCTCGGCCCAACTCAAGAGGAGGAGCTTGTCTGATTGCCGACACCGACGTGTCCGACAACGAGCCGTCCGTTCCTAGTTCTACTCGTTCTACTCGGGGGACCCAAGCCTTGATCTTGTGACAAGTTTTCAAGCGGCTGTTCCGAGGCGCGCGTTTATGACGTAGTCGGTGATGGTTTTATCGATCGTGGCTAGGGCGCGGCGGATCTCGATAGGTGCGGGCGGCTTGTCGGCTTCGAGGAGCGGCCCGAGCAGGCGTCGTTGGAGTTTGGTGTAGAACACCGCGACGCGTAGCCCTTCGCCGGTGAGGCGGTAGGTGTTGGTGTGGGGGATCCGCTCGATGAGGCCATGGAGACGGAGGCGGCGCAGGTCATACGTCATCTGGTTGGTGCTGTAGTCGCTGCCGAGGAGTCCGGCCACCAGCCCGCGAAGGCTTTTGTTGGTGAAGCCGGTGACGGCGTGGGTGACGCAGCACAAGGCGCCGGCCAGGGCCATGGCGCGTGTATCGCCGAACCGGAACGCTCCGCTTCGTTGGCCCTCCCGTGTGTAGGGCTGATGGATGCGCTCGAAGAGCGCAGAGCCGATGGCACAGCCCTGGCCGGCACGTTCGATCATAAGCAGACGGTCGTTGACCTGGCGGGCCTTGTCGACCAGCTCGGGCAGATGCTCGAGACGGGAGCGGATCGTGAGGTCCCACGGTTTGTTGATGACGGTTTCGATACGCAACGCCCTCCCTTCCTTGAGGTATTGCTTGACCCGGCTGTGCTTGTACGCGAAGTCCATCTTGACCTCTGTCCCAGGCGAGAAGACCCGGCCTATGAACGGCTCCTTGGTGGTCTTGTGTACCTGGCGGGCGAAGACCATGGCCACCTGGTCAGGCCGGCCGATAGCGATGTTGTCGGCCACCAGGGACTCGAAGAAGCTGCGGGCCCGGCGGGGGTCGTCCAGGACCAGGGTGCGCGACACCTCGACTTGGCGCATCGACAGGTCCCACCAGTAGCCGGCGGTTCGGTCGGCGGCGGTGAACGGCGTCGGGATGCGGTCGGTCCAGTAGTCGAAGAAGCCCTGGATGTCGGCGGGGCGGAGACGGTCGCATATCGCTTGGAGGGCCACGGGATCGTCGCACGAGGCGAAGCCGTTGGCCAACTCTTTGAAGGTGATCCCGGCCCGGGCGGCTTGGCGTTTGGCCCACTCGTGGCCGTTGAGCCAGATTTTGGTCGGGTAGGGGAAGTAGGTGCAGATCTTGATGAACGCGGGCCCGAACTCGCGGTCCAAAACGTAGAAGTAGTAGCAGGAGACCCGGCGCTCGGCCTTGGACCAGTCGAACCACACCGCCTTGCCCTTGGTCTTCTTGGTGGCGGAGAACACCCATTGGAACTCCTGGGCGGCCACGATGGCCACGACACCGAACCGGCCCGTCGCCTCAGCCATCATCAGATAGGGGTGGACATGGTCCAGTTTGCGGTCATCCCAACGCGACCGGTCCGGTTTCGCCAGGTGCAACATCGGGATCTCGTGATCCTTGGCGAAGGCGTCGACGTCGCGGCGGAACCGGTTCCCGATCTTCTCGATCACCGCCGGCGACGCGATCGGCTGGCCCAGATACCGGCAGAACCGTTCCACCTGACCGCCGACCTGCAGGATCGGGCAGTAGGCATTCAAATACAGCCGGTCGATACATGCCACGTCGAGCACGACGTGACCGTCCAAGACGTCGTTGATGTTCACCACGCTGGTCACAACACAGCATGCGCGCACGAGGGCGGGCTATGCCCGCCCGACAACCTCGAAGACCACGACGGCCGGCGGGGAGGGGGCCGGGGGGAGGGCCTGCCCTCCTCCCGCTAATGGTCCGTCGCGGATTTGATTTGGGCCAGAGTTGCTCGTCCTCGGCGTACTTTGGTGATGATTTCGTCGGCCGTTTTGTGCCAGATGTAGGGCTTGGGGTCGACGTTCCAGGTTTCGGCCCAGTCGAAGATCCCGTCGATCAGGTTCCCGACGCTGGTGAAGGTGCCCCGTCGCAGCCGCCGTTCGGTGAGCTCCTTGAACCAGCGTTCCACCAGGTTCAGCCAGCTGGAACTGGTCGGCGTGAAATGCAGATGC
>DATARN010000085.1:0-27925 GCA_036264135.1 Acidimicrobiales bacterium | reverse complement strand
ACGAGGGGGAATCCCGGCGGGTTGGTCCAGATGTGACCGGTATTCGCCTGAAAAGCGAACTGAATGTCCCCGTTGGCCAGGGTGGCCACGCTCGGGCTGGTAGCCGCTTTCATGCCCAGTCCCAGATCGCCGCCAAAGCTGGTACCCGGCTCGACCGCCCACAGGTTTCCCGTGTTGGCCTGGAAGGACACCACAATCCCTCCCGACGACAAGGCGGCGATGGCCGGGCTGGTAGCCGCTTTCATGCCCAGTCCCAGGTCGCCGAGGTTCACCGGCCCGGTGACCCAAACGTTGCCGGTGTTGGCCTGGAAGGAAACCTCGAAGCCGCCGCCCGCCAGCGCCACGATCGCCGGATTGGTGCCCGGTGCCATCCCGAACCCCAGGTCGCCGACACCGGCGGTGCCCACCCGCCAGACGTTGCCGGTATTTGCCTGGAAGGCGATCTCGTACCCGCCGGCCACGGCGGTGATGGCCGGGCTGGTGCCGGCCGCCATCCCGAAGCCGAGGTCACCGCTGCCCAGGGGCCCGATTGTCCACAGATGCCCGCTGTTGGCCTGGAACGCGATTTGGACCCCCCCGGGCACCGCCGTGATCGCCGGGCTGGTGCCATTCAGCATGCCCGCTCCGGTATCGGCCGAGCCCAGCGCGCCGGTTTTCCACAGGTCCCCCGAGTTGCCCTGGAATGCGACCTCAAATCCCCCAGCGACCGACGTGATGGCCGGGCTGGTACCGGGCAACAGCCCATAACCGGCATCGCCGCTGGCGGCCGGCCCAAGCAGCGACAGATCGTGCGTATTCGCCTGGAACGCCACTTCGCTGCCGGTCGACGTCGACGCGGAAACCAGCCGGGGGTTCGTCGCCGCCTGTGCCGGCGCCGCGAGCATCTGGGGGGCGGCGCAGATCGCGGCCGTGGCCGCCCAAATCAGAAATCGGCGCAACGGGGCGGAGCGAGAGGACCGGGTGGACATTGAGTCGTCTCCTCTTTTTGGCGATGACGTCCGGATTGGCGTAGGCAGACATTGATAGTGGCTTTCCGCCCCGGCCGCAACTTTTGCCAAGCTGCGCCCCTCACCAGAGCAGCGAAAATGCCGCACTAGCGGCGAACTCATCGACGTCGACGTTGGGCGCCGCCACGCCGGCAGGAAACAGCGATCGAATGAGGTACTGCCAGGCAACGGTGGAGTTCTGGCACGCCGGTCGGTACGGGTTCCACGCCGGCACTCCGGTCTGACGTGGGTCGGCGTTTACCTGCGGTTCATCGGACCACAGTGCGATCGAGGCAGCCAGCGGGCTCGAGCTCACCGCGCTGCAATAGCTCGACGGGAACGAGCTGTTCGACGGGTTCTCGTAGATGCCGGGGACGTAGCCGGATCCCGCGAACGCCGCCGCCCAGCCGGCGATGTACGCGGCGTCGATCTGGGTGGTGTTCTCCACGTCCCGGAACAGCGCCGCCCCTGCCGGGACACCCAACAGCCGGGCCTGGTTGATGCCCCGGCTGGCCTCCGCCTGGGCGACAGCCGCCCCGGTGAGACCTCCCGCCGGGGGGGCGGGATCGATGATGGCCAAAATCCTGACACCTTGCCCGTGGATGTACTGCGCTTCGTCGCTGCCGAGCGTGGAACCGCCGTCCCACACCAGGTAACGCCCGACAAAGGCGGGAGTTCCCAGTTGGACTTTGGTCTGGGCCAGGTCGTTCGTCGTCTTTACGTTGTCGGTGGTGTCGATCCCCCACAGGTAGGACCCGGAGAACCAGGTGACGGGCTGGTCGCCGGGACCGCCGAAGACGAAGAACTGATCACCCGGTCCCGAGGTTATGGAGTTGCGCAGGTACCAGGTCCCGTTGCGGAACACACCGGGGCGATCGGAGCCCGATCCTGTCCAGTCGCCGACCACCGGGATATCGGTGGGAATTCCGAAGTAGAAGGGGGCGATGTCGGCGGGTCCCGAACTGATGGTGCTCCTCAGGTACCAGACGCCGCCGCGGAATACGCCCGGCGTATCGATCCGGCCCCCGTTCCAGCGCCCGACTACCGGCCGGTCGCCGGGGATGCCGAAGGCCACCACGATGTCACCGGGACCGCTGGTCAGGCTGGTCCGGAGGTACCAGAATCCGTTGCGGAACACGCCGGGCATGGCGTGGCCCTGCCCGGTCCAGTCCCCACAGACGGGAATGTCCCCGGGGATACCGAAGGAGAAGGCGAAGTCCGCCGGCCCGCTGCCGAGGTTCTTACGGATGTACCAGACGCCGTTACGGAAGACACCCACGCCCGCCGTGCCGTCGCCCGTCCAGTCGCACATCAGCGGTACGTCGCCGGGGATGCCGTAGTTGAAGTTGAACGACGACCCCCCGCCCTGGGGACCGAGGTAGAACGTGGGGCCTCGTTTGACGGCCGGGAGGCTTCGCGGTGTCGGTGTCGCCCCGACCGGTAACCCCGTTGGTGCTGCCGCCATCGCGGCGTGGGCACTCGTACCGGCGCCCGCCCGGTCCAATGCGCCGGCCGACGGTGCCCCCATCGCCAATACCATGGCCGCCGCCGCCACCACCATAGGGGCGCGCCCGTAACGCCAGATTGTCCTGCCCACTTACCCCTCCCCTTGCGCCACGCGCCACGTCGTCGCCAAGTCAACCACGCCATGGGGCGGTCGGCCCGTCGGCGCGTCGAAGACCATCAGGGGGACGCTGCGGTCGAGGCAGTCCCACACGTGGCCGGTATCGGCATGTTGCAGGGCAATTGTCAGGACGTAGGCCCCTTTGAGCAACGGCAATCGGGGAATGGTGACCTCGACGGCGCCCTCGCCGTCGAACACCGGGCGCAATCCCGTCTCCTCGGCGGAGTGGCCGTAGATGCGGATCATGTCGCTCGTGCGGAAGACCTGAAGGACGCAGTTCCCGTCGACCAGCCGCTCGTGGGCTCGGTAGTGAACCCGAATGGTCACGCTCTCGCCGGTGGTGAAGGCGTTCACCGCGATCCCGCCATTGTCGACGATGACCACGTCGTCGATCTCCACCTCCCTCGTGCCGTACCGAAGCTCGTCACCCTCCTCGGCGGGTCGGCTGTCGTCACCCCGGTAGACCTCGGCTAGGTACGCCGAGACAACTTCGTTCGACTTGCCGTACGCCCGGACGTTGCCCTTGTCGATCCAGACGGCGTCCTGGCACAGGGCCCGGATGTTGTCCAAGCCGTGGGACACCAGCACGATGGTGCGCCCTTGCCGGCGGAACTCGGCGATGCGCTGGTGGCAGCGGGACTGGAAGTCTTCGTCGCCGACGGCCAGCACCTCGTCGATCACCAGGATGTCGGGATCCACGCTGATCGCCAGGGCGAAGGCGAGGCGGGCGTACATGCCTGACGAGTAGTTCTTCATTGGCATGTCGATGAACGAATCGATGCCTGCGAACTCCACGATCCCGTCGTAGTTGCGGTCCAACTCCGCCTTGGTCATCCCCATGACCGAGCCGCCAAGGAAGACGTTCTCCCGCCCCGTGAGCTCGGGGTGGAATCCCGTGCCCAATTCGAGGAGCGAGGACATGCGTCCGTCGACGCGGACAACGCCCTTATTCGGCGTAAGTATGCGGGCGATCGTCTTCAACAGCGTCGACTTCCCCGAGCCATTGGAACCAATGATCCCGAGGGCCGCGCCGTGCGGTATCTCCAGACTTACGTCTTTTAGCGCCCAGAACTCCTCGTACTGGTTCCGCCGTGTTATGACGCGTTCTTTCAGGGAATTCGAGCGCTGGTGGTAGATCCGAAAGCTCTTCCAGACCTCTTCACAAACTACGGCGGATTCGCCCATTCAGACCAGTTCGGGGAACATGCGCTGGCCGTGGTTGAACACCACCGCGCCGACCACAAATACCACGGTAGAAGCGAGGAGATCGTAGGCAAGAAGGGGCACGGATGGAGGATGGTTGAGGAGGACCACATTGCGAAAGCCGACGACAAGTCCGGTCATCGGGTTGAGCTTCAACAGGAACTGAAAACCGGGGTGATTGTCGACGAACTGCAGCGAGTACAAGATCGGGGTGCCCCAGAACCAAACCTGCAAGAGAATGCCGACAAAGTGAACGACGTCACGGAAGCTGACTGCCAGCGCGGCGAGAAGGAGGCCCATCCCGTAGGTGAAGTAGCACACCATGAGAACCAGCAGGGGAACCCAGATAATTCGCCACGATGGGATACCGACGCTGATGATGGCCGCAACCAGCGCCACGCCGAACTCGAACGCAAACGTCACGAGCGCAGACAACACGGACGTCAACGGCAGGATGGCTCGAGGGAAATAGACTTTGCGCAGGAGGTAGCTCGACCCCAGTATCGAGCCGGTGGCACCAGACAGCCCCACCGAAAAAAGGTTCCACACCGCCAGTCCGCAAAACAGGTAAACCACGAAGGGTACCGAGCGCACATCCTTAATGGACGAGGCATGCAGAATGTACTTGAACACGACGTAGAAGAGGCCGACCATCATCAGTGGTGTGGTCAGTGACCACAGCATTCCGAGGAAGGTGCCCCGATGGCGTACCTTCAGATCCCGGCGAACCAGGTTCACCACCATTTCGCGAGAGTCCCGGAACTCGCCAATCGTGGTTCGCAAAGACATGGCGTTCGGCCGCGGCACCTAGGGAGACTACCAAGGGCGCACCGCGAACCACATGCACCGAGGGTTGGGTCTACCCTACTCTGACCCCTGTCTCCCCGTTGCGAGGTCAGCGCTTCGTGCAGTCGTACCTTCGTCGTCTTGGCTACCGGGCCCTGCGCCCGGTGATGGCCAGGTTGCAAGAGTTGGAACAGACCTTCGACGCCGGAACACGGGTCATCGATCGCAAGATCCAGGACAGCTGGCACGACCAGAACGTCCGCACCGACCACCTGAAGATCCTCCTCACCGTGGACCACGAGACCGCCCGGGAGACGGCCGACCTCATGGCGGCGGGGATCCACGCCCTCCGCGCCGACCTCGACGCCCTGGTCGAATGGGGATCCCCCCCGGGCCTCGCCCGCCTGCGCCAGGGCACGCTGCGTGAGGTGGACGCCGCCGTGGCGACGGCATTGAACCGCGCCGCCGACCGCGATGGATTCGCGGCCCAAGCCGGTGTCTACTTCGAACCGCCGGCCCAGGTGACCTGGGGCCCCGGGCGGGCGTGGATCGCCGAGGTGACCGCGGGCAGTGTCGTCAACCCGTTCCTCGCCGTGCAGATCGGACGGTTGGAGCGCCCGGCCGAGGTCCTGGACCTGGCCAACGGCGACCTGGCGCTCGATCTGGCCGTCGTCGGGCTGGGCCACCGCCTCGCCATCGCCGGGAGGGACGGCTTCCCTATCGACCATCCTCGGGTGCAGACCATTGAGCTCACGCCGGGCGACGGCACCGTCGCCCCGTTTGACGCCGTGCTGCTTGTGACCACGGCGCCGGGCGATACCGGTCCCCGCCTGGAACGGTGGGGGTCCTCGCTGCCCGGCCTGGTCAAGCCGGGCGGCCTGCTGGCCGCGGCGCTGGCCGTCGGCGCCCCCGGGCCCGATGGCGCCGAGTCCCTTCCGGCGGAGGCGATGACCGGCAGCGAGGTCTTGAAGGCCCTTGACGGCTGGGACGTCACGGACCGCGCCCTGGCCGTCCAGCGCAACGCGTTCACGTGGGACGTCGTCGCCGACGACAATCCCGGCGAGGCAGGGATCCTTCTGGTGTCGGCCCGCCGCTCCCGCTGAGCGTGGCGGTCCATTTCGGGGTCCAGGCGGTTCAGAGCCTCGACCACGGGGAGCGAGGCGTGGCGCGCTACGTGGGCGACCTGGCCGACACCTTGGTCGCCCGGGACGAAAACCTGCTCACCAGCCTGGTCTTCGATCCCCGGCTCCGGATGCCCGGCCGGCTCGAACGGTATTTCTCGACCTCCCTCCTACGCCCGGTCGACGCCCTGGTACCGGCGGCCGGGGATATCTACCATCTGCCTTCCCCGTTCGAAGGGTTTTCGCTGGCCCGGTTGTGGCCGGCCGCGGCCCGGCGGAATGGCTGTCGGCTGGTCGTGACGCTGTTCGACCTGATCCCACTCCATTACCCCGACCGCTACCTGGCCCTGGATACCCAGCGGTGGTGGTACGCCAGCCGGGTCCGGCTCCTCCAGGTCGCCGATCAGGTGCACACCATCTCCCAGGCCACCGCCGACGACGCCATCGCCCGGCTGGGGCTGCGGCCCGAGCGGGTGCGAGTGGTGGGGGCGGGCGTCTCGCCGCTGTTCCGTCCCTCGTCCCGGCCGCCACTCGACCGGCTGGCCCACGCCATGAGCCTGGTCCCCGAGCTGCGGCCCGGCTTCGTGCTGTGCACCGGCGGGTCGGATTGGCGCAAGAATCTCACCTTCCTGCTGGTGGCCTACCGCGCCCTGCCCGAGAGGCTCCGCCGGGACCATCAGCTGGTCATTGCCTGCAAGCTCGACGCCGCCGGCCGAAGGCAGCTGGAACGGGAGATCGTTTGGTCTGGCCTGGATAGCGATGTCCTGTTGACCGGCTATGTACCCGACGAGACCCTGTTGGCGCTCTACCAGGCGACGGAGCTGTTCGTCCTGCCTTCGCGGGACGAGGGGTTCGGGCTACCTGTCGCCGAGGCCCTGGCCTGCGGTGCGCCCGCCATCTGCGCCAACGTGTCGTCGTTGCCGGAGATACTGGCCGACCCCGAGGCTCACTTCGACCCCGATGACCCGCGATCGATTCGGCAGGCCCTCGAGCGGGCGCTGACCGACCCCGCGCACCTCGGGCGGCTGCGGAGCCACTCGCTGGCCGCCCGGCACCGCTGGCCCAGCGTCGCCGAGCGCACCCTGGAAGGCTACCGGGCGCTCGCCATGGAGCCACGCGCCACCGCCCGGCGCCGGCGCCTGGCCCTGGTGTCGCCCCTGCCGCCGACCCCGAGCGGCGTGGCCGACTACAGCTTCCGCCTGGCGACCGAGTTGGCGTCCTTGTGCGACGTGACGGTGTTCGTCGACGACGACCGTGACGTCGTGGCCCCACCCGGCGTCGACGTCCGGGTGGTCGGGGATTTCGATCGGACGGAGGCCGCCTACGGCCCCTTCGCCGCCGTCCTGTGCGCGGTGGGGAACCAGATTTTCCACATCAGCGCCATACAACTGCTCCGCCGCCGCTCGTGCGCCGTGCTGCTGCACGACGTCCGCCTCGACGGACTGTGGGCCTGGGCCGCCATGAACCGGAAGGACTTCTCGCCGACCAGCTTCTACGACCGGCTGCAGGCGCAGTATCGCGGTCGGGTGCCTCCCGACCTGGGGGCGCGGGGGTGGCTGGAGCGCGACGAAGCCGAGGACTGGGGGATCTGGATGGTCGGCGACATCGTCCGGGCCGCCGATCGGACGTTCTGCCATTCACGTTACGGGGCGGAAGCGGCCCGGCTCGACGCCGGGGATCCGATCGACGCCGCCGTCGAGGTGTTGCCCTTCGGGCACCCATCGCCGATGCGGCGGTCCCCGACCCCGGATGGGGGTGGCGCCCTCGTCGCCACCTTCGGGGTCGTCACCGCCATAAAGGCCCTCGACGCGGTGCTGACCACCATGCTTCGCCTGGCCGCGGCCGACCCCCGGCTTCGCTGCGCCCTCGTCGGCACCGTCACCGACGATGTCCGGGAGCAGTGCCTCGAGCGGGCGGCGGCGGTCGGCCTGGTGGACCGCCTGGTGATCACGGGATGGGTGCCACCCGATGAGTACCGGGCCTGGCTGCAGCGCACGACGGTGGCCCTCCAGCTGCGGGCGGCGACGGGCGGGGAAACCTCGGCGGCGATCGCCGACTGCCTGGCGGCCGGCGTGCCAACCGTTGTCACCCGGCTCGGTGCCCAGGCCGACCTCGATCCCGCCGGGGTGGAACTGGTCGATCGGTCGATCACCGCCGAGGACCTGGCGGCGACGGTCCGGCGGTTGCTCGACGATCCCGCCCGCCGCCAGGCCATGACCGCCGCCAGCCAGCAGTACGCCCGTGACCACTCCTTCCGCAAGGTCGCCCACGAGGTGTACCGCCGCCTCGTCACCGGTGACCACGACTGGGGGGAGCCCCGGCGGGAGAGCGGCGCAGGTAGCCTCGCCGCCATGGATCGCCGAGGGGGTGTCGTTGTCGACTGACTATTGGGGTTCCACGGCCCGCACCCACCTGGCCCGCTCGCCTCTCGGCTGGCTGGACACGGACTGGGTGCTCAAGCGACGGGTCTTCCCGATGATCTTTGGGAGTGATCCGGGCGGTTGGTGGACCAAGGACGCCATGGTGCAACTGGGCGTACCTCTCGGCGGGGAGTGGCTGGATCTCGGGTGCGGCGGCGGGCATGCCGAGATGGCGATGGCGGAAAACGGCCTGTTCGACCACATGGTGGCCTACGACCCCTCGCCCGGGTCGATCGACTTGGCGAGGTCACAGGCCCACGATCGAGGTCTCGATCATCTGGTGGAGTTCCGCCAGGCCGACGTCAACAGCATCGAACTACCGGAAGCCGCCTTTGACGTCGTCCACATCAACATGGCGCTTCATCACGTGGCCGAACTCGAACACGTGCTCTACCAGATCAACCGGGCGCTGCGGCCGGGCGGATTGTTCCTAGCCAACGAGTACGTCGGGCCCAGCCAATTCCAGTTCGACGCCCAGCGGATGGATATCGTCAACGGGTTCCTGCAGGAGTTACCGGAGCGACTGCGGTGGAACCCGATCGCCAACGAGACGAAAACCTCCCACCCACGTTTCCCCCGCCAATACTGGGACGAGGTCGACCCCACCGAGGCAGTCCGCTCCGACGAGATTCCTGACTTACTGGCGGTCAACTTTCCCAATCGCCGCAGGATCGACTACGGCGGCAACCTCCTTAACCTGGCGCTGGAAAACATCGGCCAGAACTTTGACCCGGAAAGTCCAGACGACGCCTCGTATATCGACCGGTTGTTCCAGCGCGAGGACGAAGTCCTGCAACAGGAGACGAGCGACTTCGCCTATTTCGTCTGCCCCCGCGGCCCCGAGGAGGCCCTCACCGCGGGGCGCCTGCTGGCCAGGAGCGCCGATACCCGACATCGCGCCAGGCCGGTCGACGGCGCCGACGTCGAGGCGTTGCGTTCCCTGGCGCAGATTCGGCTCGAGAGTGGGACCGGCTCGTCGCGTCCCCTGGTAGGGCCGCTGGTAGTCCGGGCCAAGCACCTGGCGCGGCGCGCCCTGCGGTTCCAGTTGTCTCCCGTGGCCGAACAGCAGAGCGCGTTCAACGCCGCCGCCGTCGACCTGATCGCCCGCTGGGGCACCGATCTGACCGCACGTCTCGACCACGTGGAACAGGAAAACCGAGATCTGCGGTCCCGACTTCTCCGGCGGCCACCCGACCCGAAGGACGGGGCTACGGGACCATGAGCGTTGGTCTCGCGCTAGCCTGACGCCCGCGATGGCCCACGATGTCGACGTTCACCGCACCATGTTGAGCCTCGAACTGACGCTCGAACGGACCAATCCGAAGGGGACGCTGGTCTTCGACGGCACCAACCCCAACCTCTTCGGCGCCACCAACCTGCGCCGCGCCGCCACCATCCCGACCGAGTTCCACTCCGGCAGCGCTCGTCCCCTCGTCGGACCGGTGATCGCCCAGACCAAGCGGGTCGTCCGCCGCGCCCTGCGGTGGTACGTCGCCGGCATCATCGACCAGCAGTCGCGCTTCAACCACCAGGTGGTCGACGCCATCGAGAACCTCACGGTACGCCAGGAGCACCTGGTGACGGCTCTGGCCGATCTCGAGCAGCAGAGTCAACGCCAGGCGGAGGAGATCCTGCTGCTGCGGGGCCAGCTCGGGGACACCGCGACTGCGCCCGTCGCCGGCAGCGCTGCGAGGTGACGACAACCGATCGCGTCCGCCCTCCGGTGGCGGTGATCATCCTGACCTGGAACGGCCTGCAGGTCACCAAGCAGTGCCTGGCGGCGCTGCGGGAGTTGACCGATCATCCCCAATGGCGGCTCATCGTCATCGACAACGGCAGTACGGACGGCACGGTCGAGTACCTGCGCGGCATCGAGGGCATCACCCTCATCGAAAACCGCGAAAACCTTGGGTTCACCAAAGGCGTCAATCAGGGACTGCGGGTAACCGAACCCGACGAGGACGTCGTGCTCATGAACAACGACATCATCCTCAGCGACTCCCAATGGCTCCTGGCGATGCAGGACATCGCCCTTTCGGAGCCCGATATCGGCCTCGTCGGGTCACGGCTCATCGACGGCGAGGGGAGAATAAACCACGTCGGCTCGTATATGCCCCCCGAGTTGCTCATGGGTCAGCAAATGGGGGGCCTCGAACGTGACATCGGCCAGTGCATCAGGACGCGGGAAGTGGAAGCCGTCATCTTCGCCCTGTGCTACATCCGCCGTAGCTGCCTCGACAAAGTGGGCCTGCTCGACGAGCGGTTCTTCGCGTACTACGAGGACACCGACTATTGCGTCCGCACCCGCCAAGCCGGCCTGAAGGTGATGTACGCCGGTGGGGTGTCCCCGCTCCACTACCACAACACCTCGACCATCGAGAACAAGGTGGACTTCTGGTCCATCTACAACGTGTCGAAGAAGGTGTACACCGCCAAATGGGCGTCATGGCACCGCGACGAATGCTACGACGCCTCGATGACGTGGCACTCCGTGGTCCACCGGCCCCTCGGGTATGCGGTCCACTCCCGCGCCATGATGCAGGCGTTCCACTTCCACGGAATCCGGGTGGCGTACACCAATGCCTACGGCGAGGACGATGCCCTCTACGAGCATCACCTGATCACCGACCTGCAACGGCGGCCCAAGGATCCCCGCGCCATTCAGGTGGCCTACAGCCAGGCCGACGCCTTCCCGAGGGTCACCGGCCGGCCACGGGTGGGATGGACGATGCTCGAGGTGACCGGCCTTCCCCGTGACTGGGTCGACGGCTGCAACCACATGGACGAGATATGGGTGCCGGCCAGCTTCAATGTGGAGACCTTCCGCGACAGTGGCGTGCACCGCCCGATACGGGTCATGCCGCTCGGTACCGACATCGACTACTTCCACCCCAAGATTGCCGGCCACCGCCCGAGCCCCCGATACACCTTCCTGTCGGTCTTCGAGTGGGGGGAGCGCAAGGCGCCCGAGCTGCTCTTGGAGGCCTTCGCCGACGAGTTCGGTCCCGACGACGACGTGCTGCTCCTGCTGTCGGTCGTCAACCGCGACCCGACCGTGGACGTGCAGAAGGCGATCAACGAGCTCAACCTCAGGACCGGTGCGCCCCGGGTCGTGTTCGTAAATGCCGACTTCGCGGGCTACCAGATGGGTGCGCTGTACCGGTCGGCCGATTGCTTCGTCCTCCCCACCCGGGGGGAGGGTTGGGGCATGCCGGTCCTCGAGGCCATGGCCTGCGGACTTCCGGTTATCGCGACCGACTGGAGCGGCCCCGCCGACTTCCTGAGCGCCGATGTCGGCTACCCCCTCGCCACCCGCCCCCTTGTTCCCGCCGAGGCCCGCTGCACCTATTACCAGGGATTCCGGTGGGCCGACCCCGATCCTGACCACCTGCGGGCCCTGATGCGCCACGTCTATGAACACCCCGAGGAGGGCCGAGCCAAGGGCCTGGCCGCCGCCGCCCTCGTCGCCGACAATTACACCTGGGACCACACCGCGGCCAAGGTCAAGGAGCGCCTCCTCGAGTTGTCCTGACCGCTGCCCCGGAGTGGTTTAGCGCGCCACGCCGGGCAGGCTGGCCCTGACCCCTGTCCAGGATCCGGCGATCGGAATGTCGCCGGGGATGCCGAAGGAGAACGTGACGTCGCCGGGACCGCTCGTGAGTTCGTTCCGCAGGTACCACACGCCGTTGCGGAACACGCCGATCCCCGCCTTCCCGGTCCCGGTCCAGTCGCCGACAACCGGCGCGTCACCGGTGATCCCGTAGCTGAGGGTGAAGTCGGCCGGGCCGGCCGAGGGAACGTTTTTCAGATACCAGGTGGTGCCCCGAACGACACCGATACCCGTCCTCCCGGACCCGGTCCAGTCTCCGACCACGGGAATGTCCCCCGGACCACCGAAGACGAAGGAGATGTCGCCCGGGCCGCTCGTGAGTTCGTTGCGCAAATACCAGGTTCCGTTCCGGAATACCCCGACCGAATCGAAGCCCTGCCCCAGCCAGTCGCCCGCGACCGGCAGATCGCCAGGAATGCCGAAGAGGAACGACACGTCGCCCGGCCCGCTGCTGTTCTCGTTGCGCAAATACCACGTGGTGCCGCGGAACACCCCTGGGGTGTCGATCCCGTCCCGGTTCCAATCGCCGACCACGGGCAGGTCGCCAGGGATGGCGAAGGCGAGCGCGGTGTCCCCCGGCCCGCTGGAAAGTTCATTCCGGAGATACCAGTAGCCGCTCGTCAGGCCGCCGAGCGACTTCGGCATCTGCGACCACACGATCGACGACACACCCTGGATGGTGTTGATCCCATAGCCCATGCTGGAGTTTCCGGCGGTCAGGACGGCGATGACATAGTCCCGGCCGCCGCCCGCGATGTGACCGATGCTGTTGATTTCCCAGCCACCGGTGACGGACAGCCATCCGTTTTTCAGGGCGATGCCCACGCCGGCGGGAACCCCGCCCGAGACGCCCCAGCGCTGCGACGACGTGACGTTCTGCATGAGGGACAGGGCGTAGCCGCGGCGGCTGTCGCTGAGTATGGCGTTGCCGTAGGCGAGGGTTCGGACCAGCTGCACCTGATCCTGCGCCGTCGTCCGGGTCAGGCCCCACAGACCGCCGGAGCCGGGAATGGTGTTCGGCATTCCGACGAGCTGGTTGTAGCGGGCGACCCCCGGGCCACCGCCAACCTCGTTCCAGAGGGCGGTGGCCGCGTTGTTGTCACTCACTTCGATCATTTGCGCGGCTGTTGCCTGTTCCTGGGACGTGAGGCCGCGCCCCGCCGCCTGGGTCTGGTAGAGCAGCGTTTCCAGGATGTCAACCTTGACGATACTGGCGGTGATGTAGCTCCCCTGCGGGAAGACGTTATAGGTCGCGCCGTCGGTCGCATCGAATACTGCGACGGAGGCGGCGTCGGCCCGGGACGAGATATAGGACTGGATCGAGGCGAGAAACGGCGATGCTGTCGCCGGGAGGGCAGCGGCGGAGGACCGGGAGTTCGCCGACTCGGAAACGACGATCGTGACGTGCCAGGCCCCGGTCAGCCGATCCTTGGCATCGAGGCCGGCAGGAAGCGGGGCGGCGACGACGTCGGCCGCGGGCACGTCGGTGAACGGCACGGGATTGCACTCGATGCCATTACCCCCCGCGCCCCCGGTGACGGTCGTGCGGGTACGGGCGTCGAATGCGGAGAACGCCACGAGTAGTTGGACGTCAGCCGGAAGGGGCGTCGTCGCCGCACCGGAGGGGAGGCTGACATCGACCGTTCCCAAGTCGGGGCAGGTGACCACGACCGTGCGGTTGGCGGGGACGGGGAGGGCGGCGCCCGCCGGGACGCCGGAAATTATGCCCGTTCCTAACAGCGTGATGGCGGTCGTAAAGACGACTGCGGCCAGACTCCGTCGCGCCGTTCCCCTGCTTCCCGATACCACCCACCGCCGACTACGCCGTGCCCGCATAGCTGACATCGCACCTGGCCCCTTAGGTTCGACGGGTCGTTTGACCGTTCCGTTCTTCCGCGTCGTCCGGAATGGCTATTAAAGCACCACGCGGGAGCATTCGCGTGAACTGGGTGCACCAGGTGGGAGTCGAACCCACAAGAGCAATGCCCACAGGATCCTAAGTCCTGCGCGTCTGCCAGTTTCGCCACTGGTGCCGGCGTGGTCCCAGCCCCAAACGTACCTCGCCGGCCATCCGGCGCGAGGTGTCTTTAGACGGGCGCGGGCTCGGTCACGTCGGCGGCCCGCTGGATCACGGCGTCGATGATCCCGTAGTCCTTGGCCTCCTCGGCGGTGAACCACCGGTCGCGGTCGCTGTCGGCGTGGATCCGCTCCACCGGCTGGCCGGTGTGGAAGGCGATGCGCTCGGCCATCATCTTCTTCAGGTACATGATTTGCTCGGCCTGGATGGCGATGTCGGCCGCCTGGCCCTGCATTTGCCCGGACGGCTGGTGCATCAGGATCCGCGAGTGCGGGAGGGCGAACCGCTTGCCCGGCTCGCCGGCGCACAGCAGGAACTGCCCCATGGAGGCGGCCAGGCCCATGCACACCGTCGAAATGTGGCAGGGAACGAACTGCATGGTGTCGTAGATGGCCAGCCCCGCGGTCACCGACCCGCCCGGCGAGTTGATGTACAGCGAGATGTCCTTGTCGGGGTCCTCGGCGGCCAGCAGGAGCAACTGGGCGCAGATGAGGTTGGCCGAGCTGTCTTCGACCTGGCTGCCGAGGAACACGATGCGCTCCTTCAACAGCCGCTGGTAGATGTCGCTTCCCCGATCCATCCCCTGGATCTGAGCGGTTACGGAAGGCAGGGTCAGTTCGGCCATGAAGCGAGCGTACCCGTTGGTGAGCGGCTCCCGGCTGCCGCCGGGTGCGATACTCGGCCGATGCCAGCCGGCCGACCGACCGGCGCTGACCGCTTACGCGTCGCCGTCGACGCCACTCCGCTGCTCGGCGCCCGTTCCGGAATCGGGGTCGTGACGTTCCACCTGCTGGAGGCGCTGGCCGCCCGACCTGACGTGCGTATCTTGGCGTACTCGGTGAGCTGGCGGGGCCGCCGGGAGATCGTCCGGGACGTGCCGAGCGGGGTGGTGACCTCCACTCGCCCCATGCCCGATCGGCCGCTCCATCTGGCGTGGGAACACCTCGGCTGGCCCCCGATCGAGTACTGGACCGGTGCCACTGACGTTGTCCATGGCACCAACTACGACGTGCCGCCGAGCCGCCGCGCCGCCACCGTGGTCACCGTCAACGACCTGGCGATCGTGCGTTTTCCCGACCTGTGCCAACCCGCCACCCGCCCCTACCCGGGGCGGGTGCGCCGGGCGATCGAGCGGGGGGCGTTCGTCCACACGCCATCGGCATTCGTCGCCGCCGAGACGGTCGAGCTGCTGGGCGCCCATCCCGAACGGGTCCGGGTCGTCCACTATGGCGTACCGCCCGTCTCGGCTCGGCCCCCCGGCCAGACGGGCGTCGACGGGCGGTACATCCTGGCCGTCGGGACGATCGAGGCCCGCAAGGACCATCCCACGCTGGTACGCGCCTTCGACCAGATCGCCGCCGCCCATCCCGACGTGCGGCTGGTGATCGCCGGCGGCGAGGGCGGCGCCGGGGCGGCCCTCGGTGCCGCCATCGATGCCGCGCACCACCGCGGGCGGATCGAGCTCCTCGGCCGGGTCGACGACGCCCGCCGTGACGCCCTGCTGGCGTCCGCCTCCGTCCTGGCCTATCCCTCGCGCTACGAGGGATTCGGTCTGCCGCCGCTGGAGGCGATGACCGTTGGCGTTCCAGTCGTGGCCACGACGGGCGGGTCGCTGCCCGAGGTCCTGGGCGACGGCGCCCTGCTGGTGCCGCCGGCCGACCCGGAGGCGCTGGCGGCGGCGCTGGCTACCGTGCTCGACGACGACGCCGTCCGGAGCGACCTGATCGCCCGGGGTCGCCGGTGGGCGGCGCAATACTCCTGGGCCGACTGCGCCCAAGGGCTGGAGGACCTGTACCGGTCGGCGGCGGCCGGTTAGTCCGAGCGCGACGGGGCGGATCCCGTCATGGTGGCGAACACCCGCCGGAACTTGCGCAGGAACCGGTCCTTGCGCTGCCGGCGCACCGCCTCGTCGGGGTCACCGGGGTCGACCTGCAGCGAGAGGTAGGCGATGGCACCCAAAGGGATCGGGAGCCAGAAGTTCATCAGCCGGTAGGTGGCCACGCCGAGGATGGCGACCGCCGAGGGTGTCCCGAACCCGACCAGGGTGGACGTCAGCACCGCCTCGATGACGCCGAGGCCGCCGGGCGTGATGGGGATGGCGGCCAGGACGTTGGCCAGGCCGAAGGCGACCAGGAGGCCGACGACCGACACCCGGTACCCGAAGGCGGCCACGAAGACCCACAGCGACGCGGCGTCGAAGAGCCAGTTGGCCGCCGCCCACCCCGCGGCCCGCAGGAGCAGCTCCCGATCGGTACCGAGCTCCCGGAGCCGCTCCGCCACCCTGTGGACCAGCTGCTCGACCGCCTCCCGGTCGACAAAGGGAAGGTGGGCGAGAATGGCGGCCAGAACCCGGGCCGACTTCTCCTCCCCCCGGGTGAGGGTGGTCACCAAGACGGCGAAGGCGCCGATGGCGATCACCCCCACGATGGCGGCGGTGAGGTAGATGGGGTTGTACCCGTTGAGCGGGATGGACACCACCAACGCCAGCCACAGGATGACGTTGAGGACGACGGCCGAGCCCGCCCCCTGGGTCGCCAGGGCGAAGCCGGCCTCGGGGCCGTCGACGCCGGCGTGGGTGAGCAGGCGGTAGCCGAGGGGCGAGCCGGCGGCCGCCCCGCCGGGGGCGACGTGACTGAAACCCAGCGTGGACAGCTGGACCCGCAGCAACGTCAGCACGCTCGGGCTCCCCTCCCGGGGCAGCACCGACCGCGTCAGCAGGGCGTAGGAGACGATGGCCATCGCCTCCAAGGCCACCCCGGCGACGAGGTAGGGCACGCTCACGTGGCCGAGCAGCTTCAGGGCCTTGCGGGTGCCGTTGATCTGCGGCAGCACCAGGAACTGGACGACGAAGGCGAACAGCAGGACCTTGGTGATACGCCGCACCGGCCGGGGCAGCCATCGGGGCCAGCGCGAACGGCGGGTGTGGTGCTCGCCGGCCTGCGGTCGCCCCGTGCGCTCCGACCCCTCGGAATCCGCCTCCGGAGCCCCGGCCGTCATCTAGGCGGCGCGAACAGGCGGTCCATAACCCCATGATCGCATCCCGCCCGCACTGACGGTAGAGAAGGCCCGGGCGGCGCTAGGACGGGGGCGCCAGCTGCGCCGCCAGCCGGGTGAAGGCCCGGCCCCGGTGGGACAGGCGGTGCTTGGCCCATTCCGACTCGGCCGCCAGCTCGGCGAAGGTGCGGCCATCGCCCTCGTCGGGGACGAACACCGGGTCGTATCCGAAACCGCCGTCGCCCCGCGGCGAGAGGGCGATGGTGCCATTGACGACGCCCTCGGCCACGATCTCGTGCCCGTCGGGAAAGCGGGCCAGGGCAACGGAGCGAAAGGTCGCCCGGCGCTCCTTTTCCCCCCTCCTGCCGGACAGCGCCGACAGCAGCTTGGCCACATTGTCGGCGTAGGTGGCGCCCTCGCCGGCGTAGCGCGCCGAATACACCCCCGGCGCCCCCCCGAGCGCCTCCACCTCGAGGCCGGTGTCGTCCGCGACCGCCGGCAGCCCGGTCGCCTCGACCAGCGCCAGCGCCTTCAGCCGGGCGTTTTCGACCAGGGTGGAGCCGGTCTCCTCGACGTCCGGCACGTCGGCGGGTCGGGGCACCAGCTCCACCACGCCGGCCAGGATGGCCTCGATCTCGGCCGCCTTGTGGCGGTTTGCGGTGGCCAGGACGAACCGGGTCACCGCGGGGCGCGGTGCGCCGGCGGCGTGGCCAGCACCTCCGCCTGCAGGTCGAGGATCTCGGCTATGCCGTGCTCGGCCAGCGAGAGGAGGTCGTCCAGTTCGTCCTTGCTGAACGGCAATCCCTCGGCGGTGCCCTGCACCTCGACGAACCGGCCGCTCGACGTCATCACCACGTTCATGTCCACCTGGGCCGTGCTGTCCTCGCTGTAGTCCAGGTCGAGCATGGCGACGGCGTCGACGATCCCGACGGACACCGCGGCGCACGCCTCGGTCAGCGGCATGGCGGGGATGATGCCGCTGGTTACCAGCCGCCGGCAGGCGTCGTGCAGGGCCACATAGGCGCCGCAGATGCTGGCGGTGCGGGTCCCGCCGTCGGCCTGCAAGGCGTCGCAGTCGAGGGTGATCTGGACCTCACCCATCGTCCGCAGGTCGGTCACCGACCGCAGCGCCCGACCGATCAGGCGCTGGATCTCCTGCGTCCGCCCCGACTGGCGGCCCCGGGCGGCCTCACGATCGATGCGCTCCGGGCTTGCGCCGGGCAGCATCGAGTACTCGGCGGTGACCCAGCCCTTCCCGGTGCCCCGCATCCACCGCGGCACCTCGGTGGCCACCGAGGCGGTGCACAGCACCTTGGTGCGGCCCATGGACACCAGCACCGAGCCGGGGGCGAACTCGGTGTAGTCGCGGACGAAGGAGATGGGGCGCAGGTCGTCGGGTTGGCGGCCGTCGTGGCGGGCGGCGGTCATACCGGGTACGTCTCGTTCATCTGGGCCCACTCCACCGGGCCGCCGAAGGCGCCGGCCGCCTCGGCCACGCTGTCCTTCGGGTCGACGATGGGCCAGATGTGGGTGATGAGCAGGCGGCGGGCGGCGGCGGCGCGGGCGGTGGCGCCGGCTTGGCGGGCGCTCAAGTGGGGCGAGGTTCCTTCCCGGTCCTGGAGAAAGGTGGCCTCGCAGATGGCCAGGTCGAGATCCCGACCCAAGGCCTCCAGCTGCCAGCCGGGGCCGGTGTCGGCCGAGTAGCCGAATGCTCGCCCCCCGGCTTCCACTCTGGCCGCCAACGTCTCGGGCGGGTGGTCGGTGCGGGAGAAGCTGAGCCGGAAGGGCCCGCACGCCACCGACGCGCCGCCGGTGATCTCCCGCCACTCGAACGTCGACTCGCTGTCGGGGCCGCTGCGCATCAGGTGCCGCAACCCCGCCGGCGCCAACACCGGCACGTGGCGGCGGACCTGGACGTAGCGGCAGGCGACGAAGAAGCCTTCAAGGTCACTCCAATGGTCGGGATGCTGGTGGGAAAGGACGACCGCGTCGACGTCGCCCAGGCCGATATGGCCCTGCAGGTTCGCCATGGTGCCCGGGCCGGCGTCGAGCCACAGGTTGAACCCGCCGTGGCGGAGAAGGTAGCCGCTGCAGGCGGAACCGGCACCCGGGTAGCTGCCCGAGTTGCCGAGGACGGTGACGGTGAAGTCGGCGTCGCTCACCGCCCGTTGCCCTCGGGCTGCCAGGCCTCGACGGCGTCGATCTCCGGCCCGAACAGCCGGCGGCCGAGGCGGCGGAAGGTGGCGGTGTCCCCCGAGGAGATCCAGCGGTGTTCGCCCTTGCTGGCGCTGCGCCGGCCGAGGCCGGTGTCCTCCAGGATCGCCCGGACCTCGAAGGCGGTTTCGTCGGCCGAGCTGACCAGCACCACGTCGCGCCCCATGACGTCGCCGATGGTCCGGGCCAGGAACGGGTAGTGCGTGCAGCCGAGGAGCAAGGTGTCCACGCCAGCGGCCTGCACCGGGGCCAGCAGCCGTTCCGCCAGCACGTGGACCTGGTCGCTGCGGGTGTCGCCCCGCTCCACGAACTCCACGAAGCCGGGGCAGGCGGCGCAGGTCAGCTGGACCGCCGCCCGCTGGCGCTGGGCGGCGCGCTGGTAGGCCCCCGAGGCGATGGTGCCCACCGTGCCGATCACGCCGACCCGGCCGTTGCGGGTCGCGCCGACGGCGGCCCGCATGCCGGGGTCGATGACCCCGATGAGGGGGATGTCGTGCTGGAAGCGGAGCAGGTCGAGGGCGGCCGCGGCGGCGGTGTTGCAGGCGACGACGACCAGCTTGACGTGGTGTTCCTCGACGAGTTTGGCGGTGATCTGGGTGGCGAAACCAGTGACCTCCTCCAGCGGCCGGGGCCCGTAGGGGTAGCGGCCGGTGTCGGCGACGTACACGAGTTCCTCGCCGGGCAGCAGGTCGATGAGCGCCCGGGCGACGGTCAGGCCGCCGAATCCGCTGTCGAAGACGCCGATGGCCCGGTCATCCATACCGGGCAGACGATACCGGCGCCAGGGGGAACCGGTCATGATGGGGACCGCCGACCGACCGTGTCCGCCCGGACCCGCCCGGAACCGCCGACAAGAAAGGGACACCCGTGGCCACCGCCAGCACCCCTCGCGAGATCGCCGACAAGGCCGTCAGTTTGGCCACCGGCGATGCCGGCGACCTGTCCAAGGCCCGATCGACTCTGATCGACCTGGCGGGCGACGTGGCCCTCCCGCTGGAGCAGGCCCGGGAACTCCTCGTCCGGCGCATCCGCACCCGCAGCGACGACTTCGCCGCCACCGCCGGCCTCAGCCTGCTCAACGGCACCCTCAGCCAGGTCGGCAAGGTCGACGACCTGGAGTGGCAGCCCCGGCGCTGGAAGCTGCCCCGCTAGAGGGAGCCGGTACCCTGGCGGGTACGTGAACGACCTGGTACTCGCCATCCGCCTTCTTCTCGCGGCCGTCTTCGGCGTCGCCGGTTGCGCCAAGCTGGCGCAGGGAAACGGCCGACGGGCCGTCGCCGACTTCGGGGTACCGAGGGCGCTCGTCACGCCGGTGGCGATCCTGCTGCCGCTGGCCGAGCTGCTCGTAACCCTGGCGCTCTTGGCCACGGCAACGGCGAGCGCCGGGGCCATCGGCGCCCTTGCGTTGCTGGGACTTTTCATGGCCGGCACGGCCATGAACCTGGCCGGCGGCCGCCGCCCAAAGTGCCAATGTTTCGGTCAAACCGGCGCCACGCCGCTCGGCGGGAAAACCCTGGCCCGCGACGCCGTTCTCGCCGTCATGGCCGCGATCGTCGTGGCGCGGGGCCCGGGGACGGGCTTGGCCCGCTGGTTCAGCCGGCTGAGCGGTCTCGACTGGTTGATGCTGGTCGTCGCCATCGCCCTGGTGGTGGCCTTCATCATTGAGGGCGCACCCCTCATCGACCACCGCCGGCGGGCCAGGCGGTGACCAGCTAGAAGTAGATGACCTTGCGGGCCCGCTCGGTGACCTCGTCCAGGTCGCCGGTCCAGGCGTTGGTGGAGAGATATTTCCAGCCGCCATCGGCGATGACCACGACGATGACGCCCTCGTCTATTTCGGCCGCGCACTTGGCGGCGCCGGCCATGGCCGCCCCCGACGAGATCCCGGCGAACACGCCCACGTCGGCCAGCTTGCGGGTCCACTCGATGGACTCCTTGGGACCCACGATCTTCTTGCGGTCGAGCAACTCGTAGCCGCCGCCGTCGCTGAAGACGGGGGGCACGAAGCCCTCGTCGAGGTTTTTCAGGCCGTCCACCATCTCGCCGACCGGCGGCTCCACGGCCCACACCTGCACCTGAGGGTTGCGCTCCTTCAGGAAACGCCCGACGCCCATCAGCGTCCCGGCGGTGCCCAGCCCGGCCACGAAGTGGGTGACCTCCGGGCAGTCCCGCCAGATCTCCGGTCCGGTGCCCTCGTAGTGCGCCTTGGGGTTGGCGGGGTTGCCGTATTGATAGGTGAACCACCAGTCCGGGTGCTCCTCGGCCAGCTTCTGGGCCCGCCGCATGGCGCCGTTGGAGCCCTCCTCGCCCGGGGAGTTGATGATCTCGGCGCCCCACACCTCGAGCAGCTGGCGCCGTTCGGGAGAGACGTTCTCGGGCAGGACGATCTTGATCGGGTAGCCCTTGACCCGGGCGATCATCGCCAGCGCCGCGCCGGTGTTGCCGCTGGAGGATTCCAGGATGACCTGGCCGGGGCGCAGGGAGCCGTCCTTCTCCGCCTCCTCGATCATGCCCTTGGCCGCCCGGTCCTTGACCGAGCCGCCGGGGTTGTTGCCCTCCAGCTTGGCCAGGATCTGCACCCGCCGATTGGGCGACAGCGAGCTGACGTCGAGCAGCGGCGTGTCGCCGATCAGATCGAGGACGCTCTCGTACCGCGACATCAGGCGGCACCCCCCGCCACCGCCGGCATGAGGGTGATGGTGTCCTCGTCGCCGACCTTGGCGTCGAGGCGGCCGATGTAGCGGATGTCGTCGTCGTTCAAGAAGACGTTGAGGTGGCGGTGCAGGGCGCCGTCGTCGTCCAGCACCTGGGGCCGCAGGCTGGGGTACTGCTCGACCAGGTCGTCGAACACCTCGCCGACCGTCGCGCCCGATGCCTTCACAGTGGCCTGGCCGCCGGTGGCGGCTCGCAAAACGGTGGGCACTCGGACGACACTCACTGGCTCTCCCCGAAAAATCCGACTGGAACTGTCATCATTCTAGAACGACCTGCTCCTCTGTGATGTTCCCGTCGACAATGCGATAGCAACGCACCACCGGGACGACGTCGCGCAACGACACCAGCACGTAGTGCCACCCGGGATCAGGCGCCTGGGCGACGTCGGTCGGCGAGGGGTAGGCGTCGGTGTGGGTGTGGGAGTGGAACACCGACAGGATCTCCAGGCCCTGGCCCTGGGCGTCGCGGTCGGCGCGCAGGAAGTC
The DNA here is from genome assembly GCA_036264135.1 of Acidimicrobiales bacterium. GTDB lineage: Bacteria > Actinomycetota > Acidimicrobiia > Acidimicrobiales > Palsa-688 > DATARN01. The sequence continues at coordinate 5,690 of DATARN010000085.1, read as the reverse complement.
CCGCGGCTCGACGGTATAGACCCGCGCCGAGGCGGCGGCGTTGGCCGTCGGGTAGCACACCGCGGCCGTCTCGTCGCCGTGGTCCTCGGTGGGGACCCCGGCGAGCAGCCCGCACGCCTCCAACGGGAGGCCGTCGAGACAGTGGGCGACCATCTGCAGGTACACCGTTTCGGGCAGTCGGAGCATGCGGCACTGACGGTACCGTGGAGCGCCCATGTCCCCGAAGCCCGCCGGTCCCCGACCGGTCGCGTCCAACCGCAAGGCACGCCACGACTACGACATCCTCGACCAGTTCGAGGCAGGCATCGTGCTGGCCGGCGCCGAGGTGAAGTCGCTCCGGGAAGGAAAAGTACAGCTGCGCGATGCCTACGCCCGTGTCGACGACGGCTCGGTGTGGCTGCACGGCGTTCACGTCGCGCCGTATGCGTTCTCCAATGGATTCGGCGTTGTCGACCCCGACCGTCCCCGCAAGCTCCTTCTCCACCGGCGGGAAATCGACGAGTTGCACGAACGGGTCTCTCAGGAGGGGCTGACGCTCGTCCCCCTCTCCATTTACTTCAAGGACGGCCGGGCCAAGGTCGACCTGGCGGTGGCCCGGGGCCGGCGCAACTACGACAAGCGCCACGCCATCGCGGCACGCGACGCCGACCGCGAGGCCGCCCGGGTGACGGCCGCCGGCCGGCGCCGCTCCCACGACGACTTCTGACCCGCCTTCTCGGCCGCCTTCTAAATCCGCCGGGGCGACGTACCCTGGAGGGTATCGAGGGTCATCCCGGGGTAAGGGGTCGTCATGAAAGAGAACGTGCGGTTGGGCCGAATCGCCGGCATCGCGGTCGGCTTCAACTGGTCGCTGCTCGTGATCGCCGGGCTGCTCGCACTGACGCTGGCCGGTAGTCGCTTCCCCGTCGACGCCCCGCACTACAGCTCCACGGCCTACACCCTGGCCGGGCTGTTCACCGCGGTCGCCTTCCTCGCCGGGGTGCTGGCCCATGAGATCAGCCACGCCCTGGTCGCCCGGCACGACGGCCTCGAGGTCGACGGCATCGTGCTGTGGCTGATGGGCGGCTACACCCGCATCACCGAGCAGCCCAAGACGCCGGCGTCGGAACTGCGAATCTCGGCGGCCGGGCCCCTCGTCTCGCTGCTGATCGGCGTGGTGTGCGGGCTGCTGGCCGTCGCCGGCCACTGGCTGGGAGTGTCGCGGTTGGCCGTCTCCGTACTCACCTGGCTGGGCATGATCAACGTGCTGTTGGCGGTGTTCAACATGCTCCCCGGAGCGCCCCTCGATGGCGGGCGGGTAGTGCACGCCGCCGTGTGGTGGCGGACGGGCGACCGTTTCCGGGCCACCCGAGTGGCCAGCCGGGCCGGCGGCTACCTCGGCGCCGGCATGGTGGCCTTCGGGATCGCCGCCCTGCTCGGCCAGTGGTCGAGCGTCGACGGGTTGTGGCTGGCCATCGTGGGCGGCTTCTTGATGATGGCGTCGCGCGCCGAGGGCGGCGCTTCGGCGGTGCTGGAGGCGCTCGACGGCGTCGCCGTGCGCCAGGTCATGGCGACGCCCGGTGTCGGCCCGGGTTGGCTTACCGTCGACGCCTTCCTCCGGGAGTACGCCGCCGGCCCCCTGCGCCCGCCCGCCTTCCTGGTCGAGCAGTGGGGCAGCGGCCTGGCCGGCCTGGCCCCGACCGCCGCCATGGAGGTCATCCCCTACGTCCGCCGGGGCGCCGCCCGCGCCGCCGACTTCGCCATCCCCATCCCCCAACTCCCCGTGGTCGGCCCCGATAAGCCGGCCTCCGACGCCGCCACCTCCATGTCGGAGAAGGGTGCCGCCTGGGCCCTCGTCGTGGCCGACGGCCACATCATCGGCGTGCTCTCCCTTGCCGACATGCCCGCCGCCGCCCAGCGGGCCAAGGCCACCCCTTCCCCCTCCCCCTGGGCCCTCACCCCCCACTAACCGCGCACCCTTCGGCCGCCCGGTCGGCGGCCGGTCCGCGCTTGTGGCCGGCGCTTGTGGCCGGCGGGGCGGCCGTAGGCCGGTGCCGGCGGCGGCTGGCGGCTGGCGGCTGGCGGCCGGCGGCCGGCGGCCGGCGGGGCAGCCGTAGGCCCGTACCGGCGGTCGCTTGTGGCGACAAGAGGGCCCGCTTACCACACTTTGTCGCCACAAGCCCGGCCCGGGCCGGGCCCCGCCTTTCGCCGGCCGGCGCCTTCATCGAGCTTGTGGCGACAAGAGTGGCCATACACCGCCTCTTGACGCCACAAGGCCAGACCAATCGCCGGCCGGCACGCTTGGCCGCGGCCGCGGCGGGTCGACGGGAGGCCCCCAGGTCGAGACGGCGGTAAACTGGCGGTTCGTACCTTGACATGGGGGTGACCGGCTTCGACTTTGGTCGTCGAGGCGGGAGAAGCGAGCCGTGGTCTCCGGAACCACGTTAAAGAGCCGGAACCATACAAATAAACGCCAAGCCTCAGCTTGCGCTGGCTGCCTAACTAGCAGCTCGTTCGTCCGGTCTCAGCCCTATGGGCCGGTAGCGAACGTCATCCAGTAGGGCTCACCGGGCGGCCGCGTCGGCCGACCGCCCGGGACATCTCAGCCGACTGGGGTTCCTCGTTGGCGCCGGTGACGCCGAGGAACCCGAGACCCTCCCACTGGCTGCGCTCGGAGAAGTCCCGTCAAGATGCTGAAGGACGCGGGTTCGATTCCCGCCACCTCCACCCTGGGATGTTCTCGCAAGAATGTCCTGATTGATCTCGAAACCCCGTCTCGGCCTTGGCCAAGCGGGGTTTCTTGCTGTTCAGGGCCTTTCAATGCGCTTCATTGCGACCCATTCATGGTTCCGAAGCGTCTCCGGGGCCGTCACACTCGTGTTCGGACGCGCCGAATCGGCTCCGAGGCTCGGAGCCGTTCCTGCTCGGGGGGTTGACGATCAGTCCGGTGGGGCAGCCTTGCCCTCAGTCGCAGCGGCAGGCGGTTCGACGACGTCCTTCCAAGTCCCGCGCCGCCGCTTCGGCTGAGTCGGTTTCGCCTCCGCCTCGGCGCGCTTCTTGGCTCGGTAGCTGCGGATGCGGTCGAGGTTGTAGCCCGCGATGGTGAAGCCGAGCAGAATCGTCATTTTGGTCTGGCCGAACACGCGGAAGAAACCTCGGTTGAGATCGGCGAAGGTGCCCTTGAGCGCGGCGTTGGCCGACTCGACCACCTGGCGGCGCCCCATGCTGAGGCGCCAGGCGGTGGTGCCGAACGGAATGCGCTGCCACCAGGACAACTCAACCGGCATCGCGGTCAGGATCCCGTCGCAGCACTTGTCGCAGCCGTCGCCGACCGGGACGAGCGGCACGGTCATCGCGCCTCGCATCGTCTTCGGGAAGCGGCGGGAGCGCAGCATGCCAGCGCAGAACGGGCAGCGCCACCTTGTGGCGCCATCGGCGTCGGGGCCGGCGTGCCGGACCATCCGCCACCGAGCGCGCTGGTTGAACTTCGCCTCGTAGAGGAGCTTCTCCGCTTCGGACGCACCGCGCGGTGGAACCGGAAGATCCCGGAGTTCCTCGGGCAGCAGAGGCGAGTACAACTGGCCGTCGAGCAGCAAGGCGTCACCGGAGAACGGTCGGATGCCCCGTTGATGGGTGACAACCTGGAACGTCTGGTGAATACCCGCCTGCGCCAGCTTGTGATGCGTCGTGTCCGGCGTGCACAGCGAGTAGCCCGGATCCCACACCACGTCCTCGATCGGCGCTCCGGCGTGCTTGGCGGCGACCAGGTCGTCGACGATCGCCCGCCCTCGGTGGGTCCCAGCCGGGTTGAGACTGAAGCAGGTCACGACGCCGGGCACCTCGTCCGACATCGACGTCTTATCGATGTAGTTGGTCCACTTCACATCGCGTGCCTGCACGGCAAGGTGGAGTTCGTAGCCGATGTATGGCCCGGCGGGACGGGAGTTGGTCGCCGACCGGTGCCCGGCGCGGGCGTCGTTGTCAGCGGTATAGATGTTGCGCCCGTCGGGCCCTTGGCCGAGGATCTTGGCTTTTCGTGCCGGCTTTTTCGGCTTCGGGACAGCGTCGTCCTCCCTCAGCTGAGTCTCGACTGCCTCCCCGTCGAGAGCGACGGTGCTGACCTCTCCATGCATGGCACCCCAGGTCTCGACGTCAGTGCCGTCGACGGCCACCGAACTCGAAAGCCGGAACTCGTCGGGAACCGCGGCCAGAGTGAGCCTGTTTGCGAGGACCTTGGCCGTGATCCCGCCGGCACCGGATTCGAGGAGACCGGCGAGCTTGGTGAACGCCCGGTCGACCCGGTCGTAGGTCTGCGCCGCATCGTGCATGACGATCCCAAGCCGCTCGCGCTGGTCATCAGTCAGTGCGTTGATCAGCCGGGCAACCTCGATCAGGTGCGCCTTGTGATGCCGGACAAGCGCGTTGAGCTGGCACGCAACCAGTAGCGCTCGCAGCGGAATGGTGTGGTGCCGGCCGACTTCGGCGGTGAAATAGGAATCCAGGACCGGGACGACGCCAGCACGGTGAACGATCCCCGACGCCAACTGAAGTTCGTGCTCGGTGGTCGGACGCCCCCCAGAGGAGTCCAGAGGAGCGCGACTCACGACTGCCCCCGAAGCATCATCAAAGCGTCGATGTCATCGACCGCCGGTACGAACTCCAGCAGATCCGACAGCACGGTCACGCCCTGCAGACCGGCGGCACGAGCGAGCTCCGGCAACCGGGTTCCCATCGCCAAGTGCGTCACCAGCCACGTTGACCGCAGACGCGGAGCCGAGAGCCTGGGATGCCCTAGAGGCACGAAGAACGATGCCGCAAGGGCGCCTGCCCGGTTGCGGGCTGTCGACCGCCCGCCGACCAAGAAATCACCGCCTGCGGAAGCGGCGAGAGCCCAGACCTCGTCCTCCCAAGCCGCCAGGACCGGCACCGTCCGAGCCGCCGGATCTCCAACGCTGACAAGCACCAACCCGTCGTGACGACTCACATCGTCGGCTGCAACTCGGCTCGACCACCGTCCATCGAGCCCGGCGCCAGCCCCGAGCGACAGGAGAGCTCGTGCGGCCCGCACCCGCCCAGGCGTCGGTTGGACGAGCGCGTCGCGCAGGAGCGTCCTCAGCTCCTCGCGGTCATACGGCTGTGCAACCTGACGGCGAGCGACCGTCGCGGCACGAGGCTCCCACGGCGCCTTGGTCGTCAACAGTGGACCGATCCGCCGCAACGTGGCCCGGTACGTCGCCCGCGACCGGTCGCCCTGCAGTCCAACGGAAACGAAGCGCTCCACCGTGTCCGGGTCAAGAAGAACCTCACGATCAAGCGGCAACGCCTGCTCGAGACACCACATCGCCAGACGGGCCAGTACCCGGACGACTCGGAGCTGGTTTGCACCTGACTTCGCGATAGGGATCGACCGATCAATCAAGCAGCATCCGCGGGTCTCCACGACTTGTGGAGGACCATCTGATGATGACCGATCCCGAACGCGGCACCGACCGTGCGGGCCGACGCGCCAAGCGGTTCCTGACCCCGTTGCAGAAGTACGAGATCTTTTTGCAGCTGGTCCGCCAGGAGGTGACGCTGGCCGAGGCGGCCGACAACTGGAAGGTGGACCGCTCGACCATCATGCGGATCCGCACGGTCGCCAAGGAAGGCGCCCTGGAGGCGTTGGCCAACTCCCGTCCCGGTGTCAAGACGACCGAACGCGACTGGGAGCT